>DAIDJQ010000029.1 GCA_027451305.1 Cellulomonas sp. | reverse complement strand
GCGCGCGGGCGGCGGGCGACGGCGGAGGAGGCCGCGTCCGGACCGTCCGACGCACCCACGGGAGGGCCGTCGTGATCGCGCCCGGGACGCTCGTCGGCGTGGCCCTCGCCGTCGGGGGCACCACCTACGGCTTCCGTGCAGCGGGGCCGTGGCTGGGAGAGCGGTTCAGCATCCCGGAGCGGGTCGAGCAGCTGATGGCCGACGCCGCGGTGGTGCTGCTGACGGCGCTGGTGGTGACCGCGACGATCTTCGACGGGCACGCGTTCGCCGGCCCGTCCCGGCTGGTAGGCGTGGGGGTCGGGGCGGTGCTGGCGTGGCGCCGGGCCTCGTTCGTGGTCGTCGTGCTCGCGGCGGCGGGCTCGACCGCGCTGCTGCGGCTGCTCGGGGTGCCGTGAGGGGGCCCAACGGCTCGTGAGGCGTGTGGGCGGAGCGGCATAGGTTGCACACGTGATGCTGCTGGACGACGGCACGCTCGCCTTCTCCGCCTCGGACCTGTCCGCGGCGGCGACCTGCGAGTTCGCGGTGCTGCGCACCCTGGACGGGCTGCTCGGGCGCGGGACGCCCGTGCGGCCGGCGGCCGACGAGATGCTCGAGCGCGTCGCCCGGCTCGGCACCGAGCACGAGCAGCGGGTGCTGCGCGGGCTGGTGCGCGAGCACGGGGTCTGGGCACCGGGACGGTCCGGTGGGGTGGCCCAGCTGGCGCGGCCCGAGCACGTCGACGTGCGGGCCGAGCTGGCGGCGGGCCACGCCCGCACCGTGAAGCTGCTGCAGGGCGGGCCCGACGTCGTCTACCAGGCGGGGTTCTTCGACGGGCGGTTCGTCGGGTGGGCCGACTTCCTGGTGCGCGGTGACGGCGGCTGGACGGTGGTGGACGCCAAGCTGGCCCGCAACGCCGCCGTGGTCGCCGTGCTGCAGCTCGCCGCGTACGCCGACCAGCTGCAGCGCGCGGGGGTGCCCGTGAGCCCCACGGTGCGGCTGGTGCTCGGAGACGGGTCGCAGACCGAGCACCGGCTGGCGGACGTGGTGCCGGTGTACCGGCAGCGCCGGCACCGGCTCGAGCAGCTGCTGGACCGGCATCGCGCGGCCGGTGCGCCGGTGGCCTGGGGCGACGAGCGGTTCCGCGCGTGCGGGCGGTGCGACGTGTGCGCACCGGAGGCCGCCGCGGCACGGGACCTGCTGCTGGTGGCCGGGCTGTTCTCGACGCAACGGGACAAGCTCCGGGCGGCCGGCGTGCGGACCGTCGACGCGCTGGCTGCCGGCGAGGGGGGCGTGCCGGGCCTGCCCGATCGCACCGTGGACAAGCTGCGGCTGCAGGCGCGGCTGCAGCTGGCGCAGGAGTCGGCTGGCGGCGGTCCGGTGCGGGCGGCCCTTCCCGGCGGTGCCGTCCTCGAGCACGGCGTGGCGGTGACGCTGGTGGACCCGGCCGCGGTCGCGGCGACCCTGCCCCCGCCGGACGCCGGCGACATCTTCTTCGACTTCGAGGGAGACCCGCTGTGGTACGACCAGGCGGCGGCCGGCGCCGACGCCTGGGGGCTGGAGTACCTGTTCGGCGTCGTCGAGCAGCCGGCCGCACCCGACGCGGAGCCGGTCTTCCGGCCCTTCTGGGCGCACGACCGCGCGCACGAGCGCGAGGCGCTGGTCGCGTTCCTGCGCTACCTGACCGCGCGCCGGGCGATGCACCCGGGCATGCACGTCTACCACTACGCACCGTACGAGCGGACGGCGCTGCTGCGGCTGGCCGGCCGGCACGGCGTCGGCGAGGCCGAGGTGGACGCGCTGCTGCGCGAGGGCGTGCTGGTGGACCTGTACGCCTCGGTCCGCGCCGGGGTGCGGACCGGGCAGCCGTCGTACTCGCTCAAGCAGCTCGAGCCGCTGTACATGCCGGAGCACCGCACGGGCGACGTGACCACCGCGGCGGCGTCGATCGTGGAGTACGCCGAGGCGGTCGCCGCCCGCGACGCGGGCCGGGACGACGAGTGGCGGCACCGGGTCGACGAGATCGGCCGGTACAACGAGTACGACTGCCGCTCCACGCTCGGGCTGCGGGACTGGCTGCTGGCCCACCTGGCTGCGGCCGGACACGCGCCCGCGCGGGCGGCGATCACCGGGCCGGTCGGCCGGCTGGTCGACGACGAGCGACTGGCCGCCGACGCGGCCTTGACCGCGCTGGAGGCGACGCTCGACGACTTCGCCGGCCCCGGTCCGGGCGACGGCGTGGTCCGCGACCCGGACCGCCAGGCGGTCGCCCTGCTCGGCGCCTCGCTCCGTTACCACCGGCGCGAGGAGCTGCCCTTCTGGTGGGCGCACTTCGACCGGCTGACCGCCGATCCCGGCGACTGGACCGACCGGCGCAGCACCTTCGTCCCCGACAAGGTCGAGGTGCAGCAGGAGTGGACCACCGTGCGACGGCAACGGCCGCGGCGCACGCTGGTGATGTCCGGACGGCTGGAGGCCGGCAGCGAGCTGCGCCGGGGATCGCTCGTGTACGGGCTCTACGACCCGCCCGTGCCGACGGGCGCGCACGTGACCGGCGACGGCCGGCGCGGCTGGCGGTCCCAGCTCGTGGTGCTGGCGGTGACCCCGCAGGACGGGCACGACGTGCTGCTGGTCGAGGAGGCGCTGGGGCGCCAGGACGTCGAGTTCGACGAGCTGCCGATGGCGCTGGTGCCGCGGCCCGGGCCGTCGACCGAGCAGCTGCGGGAGGCGATCCGACGTCTCGGCGAGAAGGTGGCCGCCGGGCTGCCCGCGCTGCCGGCGGGGCCGGCGATGGACCTGGCTCGGCGCCGGCCGCCCAGGACCCGCTCCGGCGGCGCGCTGCCCCGACCGGCTCGTCCCGACGAGCTGCCGGAGACCCTGGTCAGGGGGCTCGTCGAGCTGGAGGACTCCTACCTCGCGGTGCAGGGACCGCCCGGGACCGGCAAGACGTACACCGGCGCCCGCGTGGTGGCCGAGCTGGTGGCGCGCGGCTGGACGGTGGGGGTGGTCGCGCAGTCGCACGCCGTGGTGGAGAACCTGCTCCGCGCCATCGCAGCCGCCGGGGTGGAGCCGAAGGCGATCGGCAAGCAGCCGCCGACGGAGCAGGCCGGTCCGGTCGGCGAGCCGGATCCCGCGGCGCCGTGGACGTGGTTGACCAGCGACCCGGCGATCGCCGAGTTCCGCGCCCGCAGCTCGGCGCCGGGTCAGGGCTGGGTGCTCGGCGGGACGGCGTGGACCTTCACCAACGCGAACAAGCTGCCGCCCGAGCCGCTCGACCTGCTGGTGGTGGACGAGGCCGGCCAGTTCAGCCTGGCCAACACCTTCGCGGTGGCCGGTGCCGCCCGGCGCCTGCTGCTGCTCGGGGACCCGCAGCAGCTCCCGCAGGTCAGCCAGGGCACGCACCCCGAACCGGTCGACCAGTCGGCGCTGGGGTGGCTGATGGACGGTGCTGCCACGCTTCCCCAGCGGTACGGGTACTTCCTGGCCGACACGTGGCGGATGCACCCCGCGCTCTGCAGCGCGGTGTCGGCTCTCTCCTACGAGGACCGGCTGCGCTCGGCACCGGCCGCCACGCACCGGGCGCTCGCCGGGGTCGAGCCCGGCGTGCACGGGGTGCTCGTGGAGCACTCCGGCAACGCGGTTCGCTCGGCTGCCGAGGCGGTGGCCGTCGTCGAGCTGGTCCGCGACCTCGTAGGCCGGCGCTGGACGGACCCCGGCGATCCGGACGCGGCCGCAGGCAGGCACCTGCGTCCCGAGGACGTGCTGGTGGTGGCCGCCTACAACGCGCAGGTGTCCGCGGTGAACCAGGCGCTGGCCGAGGCGGGGCTGCACGGCGTTCCGGTCGGCACGGTCGACAAGTTCCAGGGGCGGCAGGCGCCGGTAGCGATCCTCACCACGGCGGCGTCGTCACCGGCGGAGGTGCGCCGCGGCATGGGGTTCCTGCTCAACCGGAACCGGCTCAACGTCGCGGTGTCCCGGGGGCAGTGGTGCGCGTTCGTCGTCCGCTCCACCGCGCTGACCGACTACCTGCCGACCCGCCCGGCGCAGCTGGCCGAGCTGGGTGCCTTCATCGCGCTGAGCACCACGGACCTGGCGCACCTCGACCACCGGCGGGTGACGGTCCCCCTCTGACCTCGGCTCCCGTCACCGCGCTGACCAGGTGGCTCACCACAGCCGCGGGTCCAGCACCAGCCGGCCCACCGCCTCGAGCCCGTCCACCCGGCGCAGCCGGGGGTGCGCCAGCACCTCCGGCGGCAGCACCACGGCCGGGTCCATCGCCACGGTGAGGGCCCCGGCCGCGAGCGCCGCCCGGACACCGGTGGGCGAGTCCTCGACCGCCAGGCACCGGGCGGCGTCCACCCCGAGCAGGTCGGCAGCCCGCAGGTAGGCGTCCGGGGCGGGCTTGGGCCGGCCGGGGTCGTCCCCCGTGACCACCGCCCGGAAGACGCCGTCGGGCGCCTGTGCCACCACCTCGGCGACCACCACCCGGTGCGTCGCGGACACCAGGGCGAGCAGGAACCCGGAGTGGTGCAGCGCCGTCAGCAGGTGCCGTGCACCGGGGCGCCACGGCAACCCGCGGCGCAGGGCGACGCCGACGTCGTGGTGCAGGCGGTCGACGACCTGCTGCTCGGTCAGCGGCACCCCGCGGTGCAGCACCTCGGCGCACAGCGCCGGGATCGACCAGCCGAGGATCGCCTCGTCGTCCGCCGTGCGCCAGGGCCGGCCGTGCTCCCGCACGAGGGCACCGACGGCGGCCGACCACGCCGGCTCGGAGTCGATCAGGGTCCCGTCCAGGTCGAAGAGCACGGCCGCGGGCCGTCCGTCGTCCGACCACGCCACCGCCCCGCGCCCCGCCACCGGCCCGGCGTGCGGGCCGCCGACGCCGCCGGGGCGCCTCAGGAGATCAGCCACGTCCTGCGCCTCAGGTAGCGCTGCGCCACCTCGACGGTCCCGGACACCTGCTCGGCCCTCAGCTCCGGCAGCAGGGCGCCCTGCGGGTGGGTGGTCGCCCGGCCGAGCACCTGCAGGCGGCGCAGCATCGACAGCGCGCACGCCCGGTGCAGGTCCTCCGCGGTCAGCGGTCGCACCTGCTCGTAGCCGGCGAGCCACTCGGTGGCCATCTCGGGGGCGTGGGGGACGTGCTCGACGAAGGTCAGGGCGGCCGCGAAGTCGTACCCGAACCAGCCGTACCCGCAGTCGTCGAAGTCGATCACCGTGAGGGTGAGGCCGTCGGTCATGACGTTGGACGGGCGCAGGTCGGCGTGGATCAGGCCCCAGCCCGGACCGCCCGGCTTCGCGTCGACGAGCACGTCCAGCGCAGCGGCCTGGGCGCGGTCGAGCAGGGCCGTCTCGCCCGGGGCGAGGTGCGCGTCCTCCCAGCGGCCCCATCGAGCGGACTCGCCGAGCATGTCCGGCACCGTCCACGAGTGCCGCCGGAACGGGCTGGGTGGCCGCCAGCGCGCGGCGTGCTCGTGCAACGCCGCGGTGGTGCGGCCGATCTCGGCGTAGAACGGCACCGGGTCGGTGACGTCCTCGAGCACGTCACCAGGGATGTACGCGAAGGAGACGCAGGTCCAGCCCGTGCCGGCCGCGTCCCGCACGGTCGCCACGTAGGTGCCGGCGGCCGTGGTCAGCCCGGTCGGCACGCGGGCGACCCCGTCGGCGGCCAGTGCGGCGACCCAGGTCAGCTCCGACTCGAGGGCCAGCGCGTCGCTCGTGGACCCCGGCCTCGCCACGCGGGTCACCGCCGTGGGGGTGCCGTGCTCGGACACCAGGAAGGTGGCGTTCGCCGAGACCGTGATCAGGGTCACCGTCGCGTCGGCGGCGAAGCCCCACGCGCCGACGACGGCGTCGCGCAGCCAGGTGGGCGCCGCCGCGCCCGTCGAGAGCTCGTCGAACACCGCGAGGCGCGGCGCGCTGCGCAGGATCTGGTCGGTCATCGTCTGCCCCTGGTGGTGAGGGGTCACGCGCCGGGAGGCGGTGACCGGGGCTGCTGGTGGGGCGGGCCGGGCGGGCGCTGCCATGGTGTGCCTCACGGCGGGGCGGCGACCAGGGCGGCCGACGAGATTTCACAGCGATGTAACGACACGACGAGTTGTTGACCGGCCGTTTACATGCAGGCCGTCCCCGTTAACGCAGCCCTTACCGGCAGGCGCAGGGCGGGCCGCCCGCCGAGTGCTGCACCGCGGTCAGGCCGTCGCCGGTGCCCCCTGGCGGGCGCCCGCGACGGCACGGTCCCGCGGCATCGCCAGCGCCGCGACCGCTGTGACCACGGCCACCGCCGCCACCCCGACGAACGCCGCCGTGACGGCACCACGGAACCGCAGCGGGTCGGCCGCCGCGTCGGCGCCGTGCATCATCCCGTTGACCAGGGCGCCGAGCACCGCGACCCCCACCGAGCTGCCCATCGTCCGGGCGAACATGTTGGCGCCGGTCACCACGCCGCGCTCGCCCCAGCCCACGCTGGACTGCGCCGCGATCAGGCTCGGCGCGGCCACCAGCCCGAGTCCGAGGCCGACGACGAAGCAGAGCGCCCCCACCACCAGGACGGACGGCCGCCCGGCGGTCAGCGCCATCGACACGGTCCCGACCACCACCACCGCCATGCCGAGCAGCACGGTGGCGCGGAACCCGAACCGCAGGTACAGCCGTCCGGCCTGCGAGGCGGCGATCGGCCAGCCGATCGTCAGCGTGGCGAGCGTGAGGCCCGAGGTCAGCGGGGACACCCTGAGCAGCGCCTCGAGGTAGCTGGGGATGTACGACGTGAGCCCGATCATCACCACGCCGACCCCCACCGCGATCAGCGCGGTGGTGCCCAGCAGCCGTCGCGACAGCACCCACAGCGGGAGCACGGGCTCGGCGGCCCGCCGCTCCACCAGGACGAACGCGACCAGCGCCAGCCCACCGGCGACGAACGCGCCGATGCTCTGCGGCGCGTTCCACGCCCAGGCGTTGCCGCCCTCCAGCAGGCCGAGGATCAGCAGCGACAGCGCCACGGTCAGCAGGCCGCCCCCGGTCCAGTCGATCCGGTGCCGACGCCGCTCGATCCGCTCGTGCAGGTGCCGCACCAGCAGCCACCCCGCGGCCAGGCACAGCGGCACGTTGACGAAGAAGATCCAGCGCCACGTGACGTACTCGCTGAACACGCCGCCGAGAGTGGGCCCGACGACGGACGAGATGCCCCACACCGAGGCGATGTAGCCCTGCGCCTTGGCCCGTTCCGCCACGGTGTAGATGTCGCCGGCGATGGTGATCGCCATCGGCTGCACAGCACCGGCGCCGAGCCCCTGGATCGCGCGGAACGCGATCAGCGTCGCCATGGACCACGCGAACCCGCTCAGCACCGAGCCGAGCAGGAACAGCCCCACGCCGATCAGCACGATCGGCTTGCGGCCCACCGTGTCCGCGAGCTTGGAGTAGATCGGCACCGCGACGGCCTGCGTCAGCAGGTACACCGAGAACAGCCACGGGAACGAGGCGAACCCGCCGAGGTCCTTGACGATGGTCGGCACGGCCGTGGCCAGGATCGTCGAGTCGATCGCCACCAGGCCGGTGGTCACCATGATCGCGACCAGGATCGGTCCGCGTTCGGAGCGGAAGCCGACCGAGGCGCGCGTCGGTGCGGCCGTGGCGGTCGCGGTGGTCGCGGTGGGCTGGGGCTGCGGGGTGCTCAGGGGGTCGCCTCCGTGGTCCGGCGCCGTCCGTGGGCGCACGACGGCGGCGAACGTTGCCAACCCCGCGGGGCCGCCCGGCATTCCGGCCGGCACCGTGCCGCTGCCGCTGCGCCCCGGGCTCCGGGCTCCGGGCTCCGGGCTCCGGGCTCCGGGCCGGCGTACGGGATCGGGCCCGCGCGCCGCTCAGTCCGGCACCCCGGGATGCCGACGATCAGAGGGTGAGTCGACGCGCCGGGGTCCGCAGGTCTCGCGGCGGCGGGTTGCTGGGGCTGCTGGTGGTGCTCGTGGTCGCCGGGGCGATCGCCGCCCACGGCAGCGGCGCTGCGACGACGACCGGGACCACCCGGGCCACGACCGCGCAGCAGGCGACGGGCCCGGCGGCTCCCACGGCCGCCCCGGGCACGACCTCGCCGTCCTCCGGCTCGACGGGGCCGTCCACCTCGTCGGCCACCGCGCCGCCCGCGGCCGGCACCGCCCTGGCCGCCGTCGCCCGCCTGCCCGTCAAGGGCCGCGCACCGAAGACCGGCTACGACCGCACCCTGTTCGGCTACCGCACGGTCGACGTCGACCACAACGGCTGCGACGCGCGCAACGACGTGCTGCGCCGCGACCTGGTCGACGTGACGATCAGGCCCGGCACGGCCGGCTGCGTGGTGCAGACGGGCACGCTGCACGACCCGTACACCGGCACCACGATCGCGTTCACCCGCGGCGTCACCACGTCCGAGGCGGTGCAGATCGACCACGTGGTCGCGCTCTCCGACGCCTGGCAGACCGGCGCGCAGGGATGGGACACCGCGACCCTGCAGCGGTTCGGCAACGACCCGCTGGAGCTGCTCGCCGTCTCGGGCCCGGCCAACGACCAGAAGGGCGACGGCGACGCCGCCACCTGGCTGCCGCCGAGCACCGCGTACCGGTGCACCTACGTCGCCCGGCAGGTGGCCGTCAAGCTCGACTACGGGCTGTGGGTCACCCCCGCCGAGGGCGCGGCGATGTCCGCGGTCCTGTCGTCGTGCCCCGACCAGCCGCTCCCCACCGCGGACCCGGTGCCGGCGCCCGTGCGCTGACCGCGGGGCCTCGCGGCGCCCGCGCGGGGGGCAACGAAGCTGCCGTCGTGAGCTGCCCGAAATTGATAATTGTCGAACCGACACGGAAAAAAACGACGCCCCTACTGTCTCCGCTGTGACGACGAGGTCTGCCGGCTCCGTTGAGCGGCTCCACGAGGAGCGGCTGCTCGGCGTGCTGGCGCGACGCGGCCCGATGAGCCGTGCCGAGCTGTCCGTCGCCCTGCAGCTGGGCCGCAGCACCATCTCGACGATCGTCACCGAGCTCAGCGCCCGGGGTGTCGTGGTGCAGGCGGCCTCGACCCCGCAGGCGGGGCGCGGACGGCCCACCGGTCTGGTGGGCCTGGACCCCACCGCGGTGTACGCGATCGGCGTCGACTTCGGCCACGCCCGCGTCTGGGTCACCGCCCTCAACGCCGTGGAGGACACGGTGTGCTCGGCGGTCGCCGTCTACGGGCGGGACGCGACGTGGGCGCAGCGGGCCGAGCTCGCTGTGGGCCTGATCGGGTCCCTCGGCCTGGACGAGCGCCGGCTGCGGCCGCTGCGCGGTGCGGGCATCGGCGTCCCGGGACCGCTGGGGACCCCGGTCACCGCTCCCGACGGCGGACCTGCCGGTCAGTCGGACCGGGCACGCGTGGTGCGGGACCGGCTCGCCGCGGTGCTGCACGTGCCGCTGCTCCTGGACAACAACACCCGCTACGCCGGCCTGGCCGAGGCCGCGACGCAGCGCGACCGCCAGGTCGACGACATCCTGTACGTGCGCTGCTCCGACGGGGTGGGCGGCGCAGCGGTGACGGCCGGCCGCCTGCTGCGTGGCGCGCAGGGCCTGGCCGCCGAGATCGGCCACCTGACGGTCGACCCGGACGGCCGCGTCTGCCGGTGCGGCCGGGTCGGCTGCCTCGAGACGATCGCCTCCGTGCCGGCCGTGCTCGCAGAGGCACGTCGAGCCGGGGTGGCCGTCACGGACCTGGACGACCTGGCCGCCCGCCTGGCCGCGGGGCCGGGACCGCTCGACGCCGTGGTGGACCGCGCCGGCTCGGCCGTCGGACGGGCGCTGGCGCAGGCCGCCGTGCTGCTCAACCCCACGGAGATCGTGATCGGCGGGCCACTGACGGCCGCCGCCCCCCGCCTCGTCGCGCAGGCCGCCCACACCTACGCGGCGCTGCTCGGCGACCTGTTCGCACCGGCCCCCGTCCGGCCGGCCGCGTTGGGCGACGAGGACGGTGCCCGTGGCGCCGCGCTCGTCGTCATCCACCAGTCGGCTCTGCTGGCCGACTACGCCCTGCCTGAGGTCCCGACGACGTGACGCACCCCCAGGCACCGTCCCGAAAGGCATCCGCATGGAACCCTCCGACTCGTCGACGCTGACGAGGCCGTCCTCCGCACCCGCGACGACCGACCCCACGATCCGAGCCGCCCGACGGCGCGCGATCGGCGCGGCTGCCGTCGCCTCCATCTCCGGCCTGATGTTCGGCTGGGACGCGATGTCCCTCAACGTGGTGAAGAAGGCGTTGGCCTACCACACCGGTGCGGGCAACGGCGCGATGGGCTTCGCGATCTCGTTCGGCGTGCTCAGCGCCGTCCTCGGCGCGTTCCTGGCCGGCAGGCTGTCGGATCGCGTGGGGCGCCGGGTGATCATGCAGGTCGCGGCCGTGCTGTTCTTCGTCGCGTCGATCGGCACCGTGTTCATCGGCTCGAGCATGGGGCTCTTCCTGTTCTGGCGGCTGTGGTCCGGCCTGGCGATGGGCGCGTCGATGACGATCGCCCCCGCCTACGTGTCCGAGATCGCCCCCGCAGACCTGCGCGGCCGCCTCGTGTCGCTGCGACAGGCGTTCCTCATCGTCGGTCTCTTCGTCTGCGGCCTGCTCGGCGACCGGATGCTCGCGGTCGCAGGCAAGCCCACCGGCAAGGCCCCGCAGTCGACGGGGGTCCTCACGTTCGCCGGGGTGCACCTCGAGGTGTGGCAGTGGGCGTTCGTCTCGGTGGCTGCCGGTGGGCTGCTGTACCTGGGCTCGGCCCTGTTCATCCCCGAGTCGCCGCGCTACCTGATGGCCCGCGGCCGGGTCGACGAGGCGCGCGCGGTGCTGACCCGCACCCTCGGCGCCACGCAGGCGCAGGAGCGGGTGGCCGCCATCAGCGCCTCGCTGCACGACGTGCGGCGGCACCGCTTCGCCGACGTGCTCAACGGACGCCGCAACAACCTCCAGACGATCGTCTGGGTCGGCATCGGGCTCGCGGCCCTCCAGCAGCTGGTGGGCATCAACGCGGTGTTCTACTACGCCACCACCATCTGGGCGACGCTCGGGTTCGGCGAGCAGCAGGCGCTGCAGCAGACGCTCATCATCACCGGCGTCAAGGTGGTCGCGATCCTCGTCGGGATCGCCCTCGTCGACCGGCTCGGCCGCAAGCCGCTGCTCCTCGCCGGCTCGATCCTCATGTCGGTGTCGCTGGTGCTGACCGCGACGCTGATGCTCACCGCGCCCAAGGCGGCGAACGGCAACCCCGACCTGACGCACTCCAAGGGCCTGGCGCTGCTCGCGCTGATCGCGATGTGCTCGTACGTCTTCGCCTACGCCGGCACCTGGGGCCCGCTGATGTGGGTCCTCGTCGGCGAGATGTTCCCCAACCGGATGCGCGGCGCCGCGACCTCGGTCGCCGGCGGCGCGGAGTGGACCGCCAACTACGCGGTCACGCTCACCTTCCCGGTGCTGGCCGCCTGGTCGATCGGCACCACGTACGCCATCTACGCCTTCTTCGCCGTCGCCAGCATCGTCTTCGTGCTGCGGATGGTCCCGGAGACCAAGGGCCGCGAGCTCGAGGAGATGGACGCCCTGGCCGGCCGTCTCGAGGCCGCCTGAGCCTGGCCACCCGGTCGCACGATCCGAGCCCCCGGCCGCAGGCCGGGGAACCTGAGAGGAAGCACCGTCCGATGCCGGACAACCGCACCAACATCGTCATGCTGATGACCGACCAGCACCGGGTCGACACCCTCGGCTGCTACGGCAACCCGACGTGCCGCACCCCCACCCTGGACGGTCTGGCCGCCCGCGGCACACGATTCGACCGCTGGTACACCCCCACCGCGATCTGCACCCCCGCACGGGCGTCGCTGGTCACCGGCTGGGCGCCGTTCCGGCACAAGCTCCTGGCCAACCAGGAGCGCAACGTCGGGTACGTCGAGGACCTGCCCGACGACCAGTGGGCGTTCCCGCTCGCGCTGCGGGAGGCGGGCTACAACGTCGGCCTGATCGGCAAGTGGCACGCGGGCGTGCAGCGCACCGCGGGCTCGTTCGGGTTCGACGGGCCGGACTACGCCGGGTGGCACAACACCGTCGAGCACCCTGACTACCTCGCCTACCTCGAGGACAACCACCTGCCGCCGTACGAGATCTCGGACCGGATCCGTGGCACGTTCCCCAACGGCGGTCCCGGCAACCTGCTCGCCGCGCGCCTGCACCAGCCGGTCGAGGCGACGTTCGAGCACTACCTCACCACGAAGGCGATCGAGCACCTGCGCCGGTACGCCGAGGAGTTCCGGACCGGGGAGCGGCCCTTCTTCCTCGAGGTCAGCTACTTCGGCCCGCACCTGCCCTACGTGATCCCGGACGAGTACTTCGACCTGTACGACCCGGACGAGGTGACGCTCCCGGAGTCGGTGGCCGAGACGTTCGCCGACAAGCCGCCGGTGCAGCGCAACTACTCCCAGCACTGGGCGTTCGACACCCTGACCGAGGAGCAGTCGCGCAAGCTGATCGCCGTCTACTGGGGCTACGTGACGATGATCGACGCCGAGATGGGCCGGATCACCGCCGCGTTGGACGAGCTGGGCCTGTCCGCCTCCACAGCGCTGGTGTTCAGCTCTGACCACGGCGAGTTCACCGGCGCGCACCGCCTGCACGACAAGGGCCCGGCGATGTACGAGGACATCTACCGGACCGGTGGGATCGTGGTGGTCCCGGGCGCGCCCGCGGGGCAGGTCAGCGACGACTTCGTGACGCTGCTGGACTGCACGGCGACCTTCCTGGACCTGGCGGGCCTCGACCCGTCACCCGCGATGGACTCCAGGTCGCTGCTGCCGCTCGTCCGCGGGGACCAGGTGGACTGGGACCCGTACGTGCTCGCGGAGTTCCACGGCCACCACTTCCCCGTGGCCCAGCGCATGCTGCGTGACCGGCGGTACAAGCTCGTCTGCAACCCGGAGTCCGTCAACGAGCTGTACGACCTGGTCACCGATCCGTCCGAGCTGCACAACCGGCACGACGACCCGGCGCTCCTCGAGGTGCGTGGGCGCCTCACCCGGGAGCTGTACGGGCGGCTGCGCGCGCGCGGCGACAACTTCTACCACTGGATGACCTCGATGTACGCGATCGGCGACCTCGACTACGACCCGACCATGTCCGGTCTCGACGAGTCGACGTACCGGCCGTCGGAGGTCGGCCCCGTGGTACCGGCCTGACCGGCCTTCCCTGGCGCGTGCTGGACCCGGTGGGCTCCCCGGCTCGGGGGGCCCACCGGTGCGACGAGAGGTGAGCAGATGATCCCGAGCCCGACCGGCGCCCGACAGCTGGCGTTCTCCGTGGTGGCCAAGCCGACGGGCGCGGCGTGCAACCTCGACTGCGCCTACTGCTTCTTCCTGTCCAAGGAGCTGCTGTACGACGACGCGCGCCAACGCATGTCGGACGACGTGCTGCGCGACTACGTCCGCACCTTCCTGGCCAACCAGCCCGACGGCGAGGTCACCCTCGCCTGGCAGGGTGGTGAGCCGACGATGCGTGGCCTCGACTTCTTCGAGCAGGCCATCGCCCTGGGCCGCGAGTACGCCCGCCCCGGGCAGCGGGTGGTGCACACGATCCAGACCAACGGCATCCTGATCGACGACGCCTGGGCCGAGCTCCTCGCCCGCGAGAGCGTCCTGGTCGGCCTGAGCCTTGACGGGCCCGCGTCGATGCACGACACCTACCGCACCAACCGCGCCGGCCGTGGCACCCACGACCAGGTGGTGCGAGCCTGGCGAACCCTGCAGCGGCACGGCGTCCAGACCAACCTGCTGTGCACGGTGAACGCCGCGAACCAGGACCACGGCGCCGAGGTCTACCGCTACTTCACCGACGAGCTGGGCGCGACGCACCTGCAGCTCATCCCCATCGTCGAGCGCGCGACCGTCGCCCAGCTGCCCACCCTCGAGAAGGGCTGGCGCAGCGCGTCGGAGCACCTGCTGTACACGCAGCACGGCGACCGGGTGACGTCCCGCTCGGTGGACCCGGTGGCGTTCGGCCGGTTCATGATCGAGGTCTACGACGGGTGGGTGAGCCGGGACGTCGGCCGGGTCTACATCCAGCACGTGGACGCCGCCCTGTCGGCCGTCTTCGGGGTGCACCCGGTGTGCGTGCACGCCCCCGAGTGCGGCAACGCCCTCGCCGTCGAATACAACGGCGACGTGTACTCCTGCGACCACTGGGTGGAGCCCGACTGGCGGCTGGGCAACGTGGCGGAGCAGGACTTCGCGGAGCTGACCGCCACGCCGCGCCACCAGCAGTTCAACCGCAAGAAGGCCGTCGAGCTCACCGCGCAGTGCCGTGCCTGCCCGGTCCGGACGTTCTGCAACGGCGGCTGCCCGAAGGACCGGTTCGTCACGTCCCGTGACGGCGAGGCCGGGCACAACTACCTCTGCGTCGGCTACGAGGCCTTCTTCGGGCACATCCGGCCCGATCTGGTCGCGATGGCACGCCTCATCCGGCAGGGGCGGGCGCCGGCCGAGATCATGGACCCGGCCGTGCGGCAGCGGCTGCGCCCTCGAGCAACGGTGGCATGAGCGCCGAGATCGACACCGTCACCGAGGACGACGAGGGGGACCGCCGGCGGGCGTGGGCGTGGGACCAGGTGCAGCGCCGGTTCACCCCGCGCCGTCCGGCGTCGGGCTGGCGGCGGCTGACGGCCGCCGTGGTGCTCGCCGGCCTCGGCGCCGGGCTCACGGGGGCGGTGTTCTGGCTGCTCCTGCACGGCGTGCAGCACCTGGCCCTCGGGGACGTGTCCCACGACGGGATCGACACCGTCGCCGGGCTGCGGCTCTGGCGCCGGCTGCTCGCGCCGACCGTGGCCGGTGCGCTGGTGGGGATCGGCTGGTGGGCGCTGCGTCGCCGGGCCGACGTCGAGCCGGTCACCACGGTGCTCCACGACCCCTCCCGCCGCCTGGCGTTCCTGCCGACCTGGGCCGACGCCGTGCTGCAGACCGTGGTGGTCGCCGCCGGCGCGTCCATCGGCCGGGAGGGCGCACCCCGCCAGGGTGCCGCGGCCGTGGCCACCTGGATCAGCGACCGGCTCCGGCTGGACCCGGCCGACCGGCGCGTCCTCGTCGGGGCCGCGGCCGGCGCCGGCCTCGCGGCGGTCTACAACGTGCCGCTGACCGGGGCCGTGTACACCCTGGAGGTGCTGCTGGTCACCCGACGCTGGCGCGTGGCCGTCCTCGCGCTGACGGTCAGCGTGATCGCGACGGTCACCGCCTGGCCGGTCGTCGGCCGGCACCCCGTGTACTCGTTCCCCTCGGCCCCCGTGACCACCGCCACCTGGGTCGGGGCGCTGGTGGCCGTCCCGCTGACCGCCGCCGTCGGCACCGGCTTCGCGCGCGGGACCAGCGTCAGCCGGCACCTGAGGGTGCACCGCTCCAAGCTGCTGCCCGTCGCCCTCGCACTGACCGGGGCCGGTACCGGGCTGGTGTCCTGGTGGCTGCCGCAGCTGCCCGGCAACGGCAAGCCCGTCCTGGACGCCGCATTCGTCGGCAGCCTCACGCTGCTGCCCGCAGCCCTGCTGATCCTCGTCAAGCCCGCCGCCACCGCCGGCTGGCTGTGGGCCGGCGCCGCCGGCGGCCTGCTCACCCCCGCACTCGCGACCGGAGGCGCCACCGGTGTCCTGGTCGCCCTCGTCGCCGGCCGGCTCGGCCACCCCGTGTCGATGCAGCAGTACGCCCTGCTCATGGCCGTCGGCGTCCTGGCTGTCACCCAACGCGCCCCGATGTTCGCCGCCGCCTTCGGCATCGAGCTCACCCATGCGCCGGCACCGCTGTGGCTCGTGCTCGTGCTCACCGTCCTGGCCGCCCGCGCCCTCGCCGAGATCACCCGCACCGAGCTCAGCGTGCGGCGCGTCCGCCGCCCCGCCCGTCCGGCACCATCACCGGCTGTACCGGCACCGGGACCCGCACCGCGCTGACCCCCGCCACCGTCATCACCAGCAGCGCGACCAGCCCCACCAGGAACGGCGCCGTCCACCCGCCCACCGCCTGGTGCACCCAGCCGAACAGCACCGGCCCGGACGCGCCGGCCACGTACCCCACCGTCTGGATGCTCGCGGTCAGCCGGCGGTTCTCGTCCACCGACCGGGCCCGCTGGATCACCACCAGGAACAGCGCGGTGAACAGGGCGCCCTGCGCCGCCCCGCCGACCAGGCTCCACAGCGCCCACGCGCCCGGCAGCACCAGCAGGCCGAGCGGCAGCGCCACCCAGGACAGGCACACCACGGTCATCAGCCGGCGGACCGTCCAGTGCAGCGCCCCCGCCAGCACCGGCACCAGCAGCGGTCCCACCACCCCGGCACCCTGGAACAGGCTTGCGGCGGCGCCAGCCTGACCTGCGGTCATGTGCTGCAGGTCGGCCAGCGCGGTCGGCAGCCAGCCGGTCAAGCCGTAGTACGCGAAGGTGTGCCCGCAGAAGGCGATGGTCAGCAGCACGGCGAGGCGGCGCTGCGGCGGGCCGTCGTCGGCCGCCGTGCGTCGGTCCGCACGGCCGGGGATGCGCGGCGCGGGTTCCGACAGCCCGGCCAGACGCCGCACGGAGGCCCGCGCGCCGGCCACCCCGGGCGGGTAGACCGCCAGCCACAGCACCAGCGCGACGGCACCGAGCACCACGCCCCACGACGCGGCAGAGGCCTGCCAGCCGACGGCGAGCGCCATGGGGACCGCCGCCGCGGTCGCCGCGGTGACCGTCGTGTTCACCATGCCGCTGTACGCACCGGTCAACAGGGGGGCCCTGTGCTGGAACTGGCGTCCGATCAGCATCGGCACCACCAGGTTGCCGATGGTGATCCCGGCGCCGATCAGCACCGTCCCCGCGTAGGCGCCGACCACGCCGCCCGACGAGCGCACCAGCGACCCGCCGATGATCCCCAGGAGGCAGTACAGCGCCCCGTGGTTGATCCCCGTGCGCCGCAGCAGCACGGACGCCACCGGCGTCATCGCCCCGAAGCACAGCACGGGGATGGCCGTGAGCAGACCGGCCTGCACCGGCGTCAGCGCCAGGTCGGTGCGCAGCAGGGGCAGCAGCGGCGGGATCACGCCGATGGGTGCGCGCAGCACGGCGGTGAAGGCCAGCAGCGCCGCGACGGGCACCAGTGACCACCACCGGCGCGACGGCCGGGGCGGGGCCAGGTCGGTCATGACGTCCGTTCGGGGTCGCGGGTGCGGCCCCCAGGATAGGTCGGACGACGACGGGCCCGGCGAGCGGTCCGTCCCGAGGGCCGGGTCAGACGCCGGCCACCCACAGCCCGTCGCGCGCCCGCGTCATCGCCACGTAGAGCTCGCGCATCCGCAGCCGGTGGTGCTCCAGCGCGGAACCGCCGTGCAGGTCGGCCGGCTCGGCGAACCACGACGTGTCCACGTCCGGCATCACCACCTGCCGGAACTCCAGCCCGGCGGCGCGGCGCACGGTGCCCACGCGGACCGCGTCCGGCGCGGTGCGGTCGTCGTCGTCCAGCAGCACCACGGGGATGCCCGCGCCGTTGAGCGCGCCGATCGCGAGGTCCATCCCGCGGACGGTCAGGCACAGGACGCCGACGTCGCCGTACCCGGTGCCGACCTGCTGCACCACGTCCTTCACACGGGTCACGGTGCGGCGGGCCCGGTCCTCGTCCGTGCCGCAGCGCACGTACACCGGCTTGGGTCCGTGCCGTGGCACCGATCTCGGGCGGTCGGCCGGCCCGAGCGTGCCGTCCAGCCCCACCACCGGCTCACCGGACACGAGCTCGGCGGCGAAGGTGAGGATCTCGGTGGTGGTGCGGTGCGCGGTGGTCAGCGTCACCGTGCGCCCGACGACGTCGATCCCGGCCTCCGCCGGTGTGAACCCGCCGGGGTAGAGCCCCTGCTGCGCGTCCCCCAGCAGCATCAGCCCGTCGGGCCGGTCGCCCACCAGCCCGTGCAGCATCGCCAGCGCCGAGCAGCTGAGGTGCTGCGCGTCGTCCACCAGCACCGCGTCGTAGCGGCGGGCGAACGACGTGCGCGGCAGATGCACGCCGGCCAGCGCCACCAGGTCCGCCCAGTCGCCGACGTCCCGGGCCACCAGCTCCTCCTGGTAGGCGACGTACACGTCCCACACGGCACGGCGCTCGTCGGGCCCGAGCGGCCGGAGCCGGCCGAGGCGCGGCAGCGCGGCGTACTGCTCGAAGCGGGTCAGCCCGCGGCCCTTGATCACGGCGGTGACCTCGTCGTGCCAGTAGCCCTGGTCGTCGGGCGACCCGTCCGGCATGGGGTCCAGCGCCGTCCCGGCGCCCGCGCGCGCCCAGGCCGCGGCCCACGCGGAGGCCACCTGCCGCACGCCGGTGGCGAACGGGACCTCGGCCTCGTCGAGCACCTGTCGCGCCACACCGTTGACGTGCACCACGTCGATCCGGTCCGCCACGTCGGGTGCGAGGCGGCCGAGCAGCTCGGTGAGCACCGGCGGCTGGGTCCGCGTGAAGGTCGCCACCAGCACCCGTCCGGGCCTGTTCCGGGCCAGGTAGGCGGCCCGGTGCAGGCCCACCGACGTCTTGCCGGTGCCGACCGCACCGCGCACCAGCGCCGGCCCGTCGAACGACCGCCGCACCAGCCGCGACTGCACCGGCTCGCAGAACGCCATCCACTGCTCGATCGGGGACGCGAGCAGCCCCTCGAGCAGGGCGCCCTGCACCTCCTCGTCGCTGAGTGCGGTCCCCTGCACGGGCAGCACCGGGTCCGTGTCGTCCTGCTCGGCCGCGAACGACGCCAACGCCCGCGCCAGCACCGCGTCCACCTCGCCGGGCGTCAGCCGCGGTCCACGCCCGACGACAACCCGCAGCAGGTCCCGCTCGCCGACCACGACCACCGGGCCCACCCGCTGCTCGACACCCTGCCGGGCGCCGAGGGCCAGCACGGACCGCACCTCCCCGGGCGCCAGCCCGGTCTCGACGAGCTCGGCCTCCACCTGGTCCGCGAGATCAGCGAGCGCGAGCGCCTCGCCCGCGGCGTCGTCCCCGCCGCGCAGCATCAGGTCCTCGCCCACCACGACGTCCGCGCCGTCCACCCAGCCGACCACGAACACGCCGCTGGGCCCGATCACCAGCACGTCGACCCGGGCACGGCGCGTGCGCGGCCACTGCCGACGGGTCAGCAGGTGGTAGCCCCGCGGCACGAGCGCCTCGAGCATCAGCTCGACGTGCCCGCGGCCGCTCGGCCGGACCGGCACAGGCGCACCCCGGCGCCGGGCGCGACCGTCCGCGGACTGCCCTGCTGGCATGGATCGACCTCCTGGGGACCTATCGGCGCACGCCGACCACGTGATGAGTGCCCGAACGGGTGGCGCGGACCACACCCGCGGACGCGGGTCACCGGGGCCGCGGGCCACCAGGGTCTCAGGTCGCAGGGGCTGCGGGTCGCAGGGGTCGCCGGGGTCGAGCGGTCGAGGGTCGCCGGGGTCGAGGGTCGCAGGCCGCTGGCGCTGCGGCGACGGTGAGCGCCCGCCTCGCACCGTCTCGCGTGGAAGCTGTGCACGGGGGGCGCGAAGGCCGACCGGCCCCGCGCGCCCCGAACGGCCCTGCCGGTGGACCACGCCCCCAGCTTCTCGGGTGTACGCACCGTGTACGTACACCGGGCGCACACGCGACGAGAGACGTCGACCTCCCCGCCCGACGCGCCGCGGGTCCCGCCGAAGGCGCGCATGGCGTCCGGGGGCTGCACCGGAGCGGCCTAGGGTCGTTCCGTGATCGAGCAGCTCGCGCGCCGGTTCGCCTTCGACCCGATGGTGGTCCAGCTGAACCACGCGTCCTTC
>DAIDJQ010000028.1 GCA_027451305.1 Cellulomonas sp. | reverse complement strand
CCGTCGTCGTCAGCGGAGGGATCAGGCGGGGACGTGCGACTGCTCGTCGGCCCGGGCTCGGACCAGCGCCGCCAGCTGCTCGGCGATGCCGCGACCGAACGCGGTGACCTGCTCGTCCTGCTCGGCCCAGCCGGCCACGGCCGCGTCGGCGTCGTGCCCGGCGGCGACCGCCCACTCCCGCAGCGTCGCCTCGGACGTCTCGGGGTGGAACTGCAGCCCCCACGCCGAGCCGATGCGGAACGCGTGGTACGGGTACATCGCCGAGGAGCCGAGCCAGACGGCGCCGCGCGGCAGCTCCACCACCGCGTCGTCGTGCATGGCGGGCTGGGGCGTGAGCCGACGGGCCTGCCAGGGCCGCAGCAGCGGCCCGACCAGCGCGTCCGACTCCGCCTCGGGGCGCCAGCGGACGTTCACCACGCCGACCTCGGGCCCGGGAGGCGCGGCCACCTCGACCCGGCCGCCGCGGGACACCGCGAGCAGCTGCGCGCCGAGGCAGACGGCGAGGGTCGGCACCCCGGTGGAGCTCGCCTCGGCCAGGAGGTCACGCACCGCGGACAGCCACGGGGCGCGCTCGCCGTCGTGCACGGAGAGCTCGGCACCGAGGACCAGCAGGCCGTCGCCCACCGCGTCCGCCGCCGGGACCGGCTCACCGAGGTCGGCTCGGACCAGCTCGATGTCGACGTCGCCGAGCCACTCGGCGAACTGGTCGAGACCGCAGCTGGGCGAGCTCTGCAGCACGGTCAGGCGCGCGCGGGGCGCGCCGATCGGGTCGAGGCTCTCGTCCGCCTCGATCTGGACAGTCGTCATGGGATGACGGTACAGGCCCCTGCGGGGTGTCCCCGAGCCGGAAGGCCTATGTCGTGGTAACGCTCACATCGGCGTGCCACCCACGGCACGCAGGTGGCGTCCAGCGCACTCCCAGCGAGCGGACGCACACTGTGTCGATGATCCCTGCGTCCGGCGTGCCCGAGGCCCGGCTGCTCGTCGTCGACGACGAGCCCAACATCCGCGAGCTCCTCGCGACCTCTCTGCGCTTCGCGGGGTTCGAGGTCACCTCGGCCGCCGACGGCGGCTCCGCGCTGCGCATCGCCCGTGAGCTCCAGCCGGACCTCGTGGTGCTGGACGTCATGCTGCCGGACATGGACGGCTTCACCGTCACCCGCCGGCTCCGCGAGAAGGGTCAGCACGTCCCCGTGCTCTTCCTCACGGCGCGCGACGACACGGCGGACAAGGTCCAGGGGCTCACGGTCGGGGGCGACGACTACGTCACCAAGCCGTTCAGCCTCGAGGAGGTCGTCGCGCGGATCCGGGCGGTGCTGCGCCGCACCCAGCACGTGGACGACGACTCCCAGGTGCTCCGCTACGCCGACCTCGAGCTGGACGACGACTCCCACGAGGTGCGCCGCTCCGGGCAGCTGATCGACCTGTCCCCCACCGAGTTCAAGCTGCTCCGCTACCTGATGCTGAACGCCGGCCGGGTGCTGTCCAAGGCGCAGATCCTCGACCACGTGTGGCAGTACGACTGGGGCGGCGACGCCAACATCGTCGAGTCCTACATCTCCTACCTGCGCCGCAAGGTGGACCAGCTGGACGACGAGCAGGGCCGTCGGCTGCCGCCGCTGATCCACACCAAGCGCGGGGTCGGCTACCTGCTGCGCGAGCAGTCGTGAAGCGTCCGCACCCACCGCGGCGGTGGCTGGCCTTCTGGGACCGGCTCCCGCTGCGCGGCCGGCTGATCGGAGTGGCCACCGTGCTGATCGCGGTCGGTCTGGTGCTGGCCGGCATCACCAGCACCGCGCTGCTGCAGCGGTCGCTGGTCGCACAGATCGACGACAAGCTGCGCACCGAGGGCACGGCGCTGGCGGACCAGCGGGTGACCGCCCTGCTCAACGGGCTGCACCAGACGGGCGGGCCGTCCGACTACTACGTGCGGCTGCAGGTGGAGGGCGCGCAGTCGTTCGTCTGGGGCTCCCAGAGCGTGGTGGACGCCTACGGCGAGCCGCACGTGCCGGACCTCTCCGCGCAGCAGGCGGCGGCGCTCGACGGCCGGCCGTTCACCGTCGAGTCGTCGGTGGCGGGGTCGCACTGGCGGGCGGTGGCGTACCCCACCAACGACGCGAGCGGCTGGGTGCTGATCGCCCTGCCCCTCGCGGAGGCGCGCGACACCACCAGCACCATGGTGTCCGTGCTGCTGCTGTCCGGCGCCGGCATCGTCCTGCTCGGCGGGCTGGCCGCCGGCTGGGCCGTTCGCCGCTCGCTCGCGCCGCTGGGCCGGATCGAGGAGACGGCCGCGGCCATCGCCGCGGGCGACCTGTCCCGACGCGTGCGGACCGCACCGGAGACCACCGAGGTGGGACGCCTCGGCGTGGCGCTCAACGGGATGCTGACCCAGATCGAGGCGGCGTTCGACGCCCGGACCGCCTCCGAGGCGCGCATGCGCCGGTTCGTCGCCGACGCCTCGCACGAGCTGCGCACCCCGCTCGCGACGATCCGCGGCTACGCCGAGCTCTACCGCATGGGCGCCCTGACCGGGACCGAGCAGGTGGACGACACCATGCGCCGCATCGAGGGGTCCGCGCGGCGGATGGGCACGCTCGTCGAGGACCTCCTCGCCCTCGCCCGGCTGGACGAGGGGCGTCCGATCGCCTACGAGCCGGTGGACCTGACGGTGCTGGCGGCCGATGCGATCAGCGACCTTCGCGCGCTCGACCCCGACCGCCCCGCCCGACTGGCACCCCTGGATGCCGGCCAGCCCGCCGGCGCCACCCTGGTGCTCGGCGACGACGCACGGCTGCGCCAGGTGGTGGCCAACCTGGTGGGCAACGTGGTGCAGCACACGCCGCCGGGCACGCCCGTGGAGATCGCGGTGGGGGCGGGCAGCGGAGTGGGCGTGATCGAGGTCCGCGACCACGGGCCGGGGATCGACCCGGAGCACGCAGCGAGGGTGTTCGAGCGGTTCTACCGCGTGGACGCCTCACGAACTCGCGAGTCGGGCGGAGCAGGTCTCGGCATGGCGATCGTCGCGGCCATCGTCTCGGCGCACGGCGGGCAGGTGGCCCTGGCGCAGACGCCCGGCGGGGGTACGACCGTGCGCGTGGTCCTGCCGGCGGTCAAGGCGGTCCAAGGCGAGGACGACGACGAGGACGAGGAAGGCGTGCGCGACCGACCGGACGGGACGGACGGGCACGACGAGAGCGAATGGCACGACGCGAGCGGTGGGCACGACGAGGCCGGCGAGCCCCGGCCGCAGGCCGCGAACGGCGTCACTCCCGACCGTAAGGCTGTGACCAGCGACGACGTCCGCACGGACGGCGCGGGCGAACGCCGGACCGTGCCCGATGGGCCCCGAGAGGTCGCTGACAGGGCCTGAGGCTACGATGACTCGTCCTAGTCGCCAGCCGTGAGGTCGGATCAATGGGCGTCCATGACGCGCCACAGTGGTTGTTGTCCGCATTCGTTCGCAGCGTCCAGGCGGTCGGCGGCACCGCCGACCCCGAGGAGATCCGCCGGACCGGTGAGTCGCTGCTCGCCCGGTGGACCGCCCCCGAGCGGCACTTCCACAACCTGAAGCACCTGGTCGACGTGATCGCCCGTGTCGACGAGCTCACGGAGGAGACCTACGACCCGGAGCTGGTACGCCTCGCGGCCTGGTACCACGGCGCCATCTTCGACTCGGCCGAGCGCGCGGCGTACGACAACCGCGGTGGCGAGGACGAGGTGGCCAGCGCCCATCTGGCGTACGACGAGCTGACCGCGCTCGGGGTGCCGGCGGAGAAGGCCCAGCGGGTGCACGACCTCGTGGTCCGCCTCGCGCGGCACAACCCGGACCCGGCGGACCCGGACAGCGCCGTCCTGTGCGACGCGGACCTGGCGATGCTGGCCACCGAGCCGCAGCGGTACCGGACGTACCTCGAGGACCTGCGCGCCGAGTACGCCCACGTCCCCGTGGAGAAGTTCCTCGAGGCGCGCGAGCACATCCTGCGCAAGCTGCTCGCCCGCAAGCGCCTGTTCGTCAGCCCGCTCTCCGAGCGCTGGGAGGAGCCCGCCCGCCAGAACCTGTCGGCCGAGCTCGCCCGCATCGAGAAGGAGCTCGGCAAGCTCGCCGCCGCGGCCGCTGCCGAGAGTCTCGCCGGCGCGCCCGCCCCGACCGAGACGCACACCAGCACCTCCGTCTGACGTCTGGACGGGGCCGGGGACCGCCGGCTCCGGACCGCCCGTGCGCACCACGGCCGGCTCCGGACCGGCCCTGTGACGCGTCCCCAGCCCGAGCGCGCCGCTGCCGTCCGCAGCGACCGTGGCTGCGCGACGTCGCCACCCCGCACCCCTTGCCTACCGTCGGGACCGCCCCGTCGTCCTGAGCCGCCCATCCGACGGCCCGGTGGGGCACGGGAGGTCCGATGAGCCGTTACGAGGTCGACGCAGCCGAGCTGGCACGTGCCGCCGCAGGTGTCCAGGCACGGGTCGCATCCATCCAGGCCGAGGTGGCAGCGATGAACCGCCAGCTGACCGAGCTCCAGAGCGGGTGGCGGGGTGCCGCCGCCGGGGCGTTCGCCGGCCTGCTGGCCGACTGGTCCACCACCCAGGGCAGGGTCGAGCAGTCGCTCACGCAGATCAGTGCGGCGATGACCAGCGCCTCGCAGACGTACGCCGAGGCGGAGGCGGCCGCCTCCCGGCTCTTCGCCGTCGGCTGACCCGGGGCGGCGGGGCGGGCGGCGAGCGGCGGGTTACCCTCGGCTGGATGACCGTCCTCGTCGACCCGCCCGCCTGGCCCCAGCACGGCATGCTGTGGAGCCATCTGGTCAGCGACGAGTCGTACGACGAGCTGCACCGGATAGCCGCGAGCGCCGGCCTGCCGCCGCGGGCGTTCGACCTCGATCACTACGACGTCCCGGCCCACCGGTACGACGACCTGGTGGCCCTCGGCGCGGTCCCGGTCGACGGGCACGAGCTGATCCGCCGCCTGATCGCGTCGGGCCTGCGGGTGCCGGCCAGGGACCGCCGACCGTCGGCGCGTTCGCACGGCTGACCCTTCCGACGGCCCTGATGCCGTTGGCCGCCGGGTGCACGCACGAGGGGCCGGCCACCCGTAGGTGACCGGCCCCTCGTCGTCAGCTCAGCGGCGCAGGCGCCGCCGACGGGACGTCAGCGGATCAGAAACCGCCGCCGAAGTCCTCGCCACCGCCGGGGCCGGCCGGGGCGGCCTTCTCCGGCTTGTCGGCGACGACGGCCTCCGTGGTGAGGAACAGCGCGGCGATGGACGCCGCGTTCTGCAGCGCGGAGCGCGTGACCTTGACCGGGTCGTTGACGCCGGCGGCCAGCAGGTCCTCGTAGGTGTTGGTCGCGGCGTTC
>DAIDJQ010000027.1 GCA_027451305.1 Cellulomonas sp. | reverse complement strand
GCTCGGTACCGGGCTGGTGCTCGCCGCCGGCCCGCTGGCCGGCTTCCTGCTCGGCTGGTCGATCTCGTCCGACGTCAGCTTCGACGGGCCGGCGTTCTGGGTGCACGTCTCGGCGGGGGTCAAGGGCAGCGTGGACCGGCTCGGCAGGACGGTGGCGGTGCTGGCTCTCGGGGTGCCGGTGGTGACCGTCATGACGATCGCGTGCTGCGCGTTCCTGGACCGCCGGGACGCCATCCCGGCGCTGCTGGGCAGTGGCCTCGGCACCCTCACGACGACGCTCGGCGTGGCCTCCGTCGCCTCCGCCCTGGTGGTCTACCGGGTGCGCAAGGCGGGGGAGAACCCGTTCTCCACCCAGCAGGGTGCGACGGTGCCGGCGATGCTGACGCAGATGGCCGGCTGGGCGGCCGTCGGGCTGCTGTGCTCGCCGGTCACGGTGATGACCGTGATCGCGGTCGCGGGCCACCGCCCCGGCATCGGCTGGGTTGCGCTCGTCGTCGGTCCCGTGCTCGGCACCGTGCTGCTCGTCGTCGGCGTGCGGCTCGGCGGGCGGACGCTGGACCGCACCGCCCCTGACCTGCTGCGTCGGCTGCTGGCCTTGGCCTGACCCGTAGACTCCTCCGCCGTGGCGCTCACCATCGGCATCGTCGGCCTGCCCAACGTCGGCAAGTCCACCCTCTTCAACGCACTGACCCAGGCCCAGGTGCTCGCCGCCAACTACCCGTTCGCGACCATCGAGCCCAACGTCGGCGTGGTCCCGCTCCCGGACCCGCGGCTGGAGGGGCTCGCCAAGGTGTTCGGCTCCGAGCGCATCATCCCGGCCACCGTGTCGTTCGTCGACATCGCCGGGATCGTCAAGGGCGCCAGCGAGGGCGAGGGGCTCGGCAACAAGTTCCTCGCGAACATCCGCGAGGCGGACGCGATCTGCGTGGTGACCAGGGCTTTCGCCGATCCGGACGTGGTGCACGTCGAGGGGCGCGTCGAGCCGCTGGCCGACATCGAGACCATCCACACCGAGCTGGCGCTGGCCGACCTGCAGACACTGGAGAAGGTGGTGCCGCGCCTGGAGAAGGAGGTGCGGCTCAAGCGGGGCGACGCCGCCGCCCTCGCCGCCGCGGAGCAGGCGCAGGCGACCTTGGAGTCCGGCAAGCCCCTGTCGTTGGCCGGCGGCGTCGACGTGGCCGGGCTCGCAGAGCTCGGCCTGCTCACGACGAAGCCGTTCATCTACGTGTTCAACACCGACGACGCGGGCCTGGCCGACACGGCGATGCAGGACCAGCTGCGCGCCGCCGTCGCCCCCGCCGACGCCGTGTTCCTCGACGCCAAGTTCGAGGCCGAGCTGGTGGAGCTCGAGCCCGACGAGGCCCGCGAGATGCTCGCCGAGAACGGCCAGGCCGAGTCCGGCCTGGACCAGCTGGCCCGTGTGGGCTTCCACACCCTCGGCCTGCAGACGTACCTCACCGCGGGTCCCAAGGAGTCGCGCGCGTGGACAATCCACCAGGGCTGGACGGCCCCGCAGGCCGCCGGGGTGATCCACACGGACTTCCAGAAGGGCTTCATCAAGGCCGAGGTGATCAGCTACGACGACCTGGTCGAGGCGGGGTCGATCGCGGCAGTCCGGGCGGCCGGGAAGGCCCGGATCGAGGGCAAGGACTACGTGATGGCCGACGGCGACGTGGTGGAGTTCCGCTTCAACGTCTGACGCGCGAGAGCGCCGTGGCGCCAGCCTCCCGGGGCTGTGCGGAGACGTGAGGCCGTCCGTCGTGACGCGCTCGGTCGCCGCCGCGGGGCCCGGATCGCCCAGGGGGCGCTGCAGCCGCCTCGTTCCGCACCGTCCGGAGACCGCCGGAGGGCTCAGGTGTATCCCGGAGGGTCGGCGGGGCTGCTCCGCCACAGTCGATGCAGTCCCAAGGCCCTGAACGTCGCGACCTTCACCACGTCCGCGACGGCGGCCCCGACGAGCACGGTCGCCGCGGCGGCGGCGACCACCGTGACGGGCAGGCTCGCCATCAGGGTGCCGGAGAGGACCAGTGCGACGGCAGCCGCCACGGTTCCGGCGCTGGCCAGGAGCATCGTGCCGGACGGGCGCTCGGTCCAGGCGTGGTCTCGTGTGCGGACGACGTAGATGCCGGCCTGGCTGGACACGACCAGCGTGAGGAAGATCAGCGTCCGCTGGTGGTCGAGGTCCAGGCCCGGCCACACGGTCCGACCCACCGTGAGCACGGTGATGGACGCCGCCAGGAGGGGCGCGGCCACCAGGACGGCGCCGGCCATCATGGTGCGCAGCACCCAGTGGTCCGGCCGTCGTGAGTACCCGGCACGGTCGGTGACGATCGTCATGCTCACCACGTCGTTGCCGAGCAGCAGGAGGGCCATGAGCAGCGGGGTGAACACGAACTGACGCCAGGCGAGCACGCCGAACGCGAGCAGGACGGGGATCTCCAGCTTCTTGATGCTCACGTTGAGGGCGTAGGTCAGGGACCGCTGGTGGATCCGCCGGCTCTCCTCGACCATCGCGACGATGTTCGCCAGCCCTTCACGGGTGAGCACCACCCCCGCGGCCGACTTCGCGACGTCGGTGGCGCCGGCCACCGCGATCCCGACGTCGGCCTGCCGGAGGGCAGGGGCGTCGTTGACGCCGTCGCCGGTCATCCCCACCACGTGGCCGGCGAGCTGGAGCTCGTGGACGAGCTGGTGCTTGTCCGCCGGGAGCACCTGCGCGACCACGCCGAACGGGAGCGTCCCGCTCTCCGTCCGACGGCGTCGGACGGCGTCGGCGAGGACCGTGTCACCTCGGATTCCCACCTCCGCGGCGATCGCTCGCGCCGTCGCCGCGCTGTCCCCGGTGACCATCACCACCTCGACGCCCAGGCCGTGCAGCTCCCGGACCAGGTCGGCTGCCTCTGGCCGGGGACGGTCGGCGAGGGCGACGAGCCCGGCGGCGCGCCACGGTCCGTCGTCGTCGCGCACGGCGACGGCAAGGACCCGGGCACCCGACCCGGCGAGCTCGTCGAGCCGGGGGTCGGGCGGTTCGCCGCACAGCTGCGCGATGACCTGGGGTGCTCCCTTGGTGACCGCCCGGGCGCCCGTCGTCGTCGCGAACCGGGCCTCCGAACGCTTGGTCGACGGGTCGAACGGGGTGTAGCCGAGACGAGGCGGGGGCTCGACGGACCGGTCGGTCGCGGCCGTGAGGATGGCGAGGTCGATCGGATCCTGGCTCGCCGCGTCGGAGGCCGCGGCAGCCCAGTCCAGCACCTCGGCCTCGGTGAACGGCTCACGCGAGACCGTGCCTGTCAGAGCCAGCCGGTTCTCGGTGATGGTGCCGGTCTTGTCGACGCACAGGACGTCCATGCTCGCTGCCGCCTGGACCGCGGTGAGCCGCGCCGTCAGGATTCCCAGCTGGGCGAGCCGCTGCGCCCCGAGGGCTCCGGCCAGGGCGAACGCCGCCGGGAGGGCCACCGGTACGGACGCCAGCAGCAGGACCACCGCGTAGGCGACCGCGTCCTGCGCGCCGCCGTGCCCGACCAGGAGGAACGTGCATCCGGTGACCGCCAGGGCCAGGTCCAGGACGATGAACACCCGCACCATCCGGAGCACCACGCCCGCGAGCTGGTCGCCGGACCCCGCGGTACGCACGAGCTCCGCCGTCTGGCCGAACGAGGTGCGCGGTCCGGTGGCGGTGACGACCCCGGTGGCTTCGCCCCTGGAGACCGACGAACCTGCGAACACACGGTCGCCTGCCGTCCGCTGGGCCGGGAGCGACTCGCCGGTCAGGGTGGACTCGTCCGCCAGGACGTCACCGTCGCTCAGCAGCAGGTCCGCCGGGACGAAGTCGCCGACACGCACGTGCACGAGGTCCCCCGGGACCAGTCCGGCGGCCGGCACAAGCTGCCACGACCCGTCGCGGGAGACGCGCGCGTTGACCGACAGCCGCGTGCGAAGAAGGGCGAGAGCGGCCCGGGACCGACTCTGCTGGACGAACCCCAGGACGGCGTTGAAGAGGAGGACGGCTGCGACGATCCCGGCTTCGAGCCACCTGCCGAGGACCAGCTCGAGGGCGACGGTCACCTCGAGCATCCAGGGCACCGGCGCCCAGAACGGCCCGGCCAGCCGACGCAGGAGTCTCGGACGTTCCTCTGGGACGGTGTTCGGCCCCCACGTGGTCAGGAGGCGCCGAGCCTCCTGCGACGTCAGGCCCGCGGCGGGCGAGGCCGCGGTGGCCGGCGCGGCAGGGCTGCCGCGGACCTCCACCGCGATGCTCGGCAGCCCCGTGCCGGGCGAGGAGGGCTGCCGTCGCGAGCCCTCGCGGGATCTGCGCACGTTCCACATCTTGTCCGGCCGGACCAGCGGGGACCAGCGGGCCAGGGGACCGGTCGTCCGCACCGGTGCTGCCTTGACCTCGCGACGACCGACCCGGGAGCCGTCGGGCTGCGCCGCCGGTCAGGACGCGATCTCCCGGCTGCCCCCCGTCGGGTCCCGGGAGGTGGCGGTCCGCAGCCCCCGCGTCACGCTCGCCCGTTCGCGGCACGGCGTCGTCCGGCCCCGGCTCGCGGCCGGGCCCCGCGGAGCAGCCTCGCGCGAGCCGGCTCTGCGGCCCGTGCCGTGCGGAGCCGGTCGAGCAGCGCTTCGCCGGTGAGTGCGCGCGAGGGCCGTCCCCGCGCGGCGTGGGAGCGGCATCATGCAGGCACGGGGGCGCGCACCCGGCTGCGCGTCGATCGGGGCACGGCGGGTGCTCGGGGACGGGACGGAGGGCGATGAGCGTCGGACCGAGGCGGTGGCTCACCCGCAACCTCGTCGTGCTCACGTTCGTCTCGCTGTTCCAGGACGCCGCCAGCGAGCTGCTCTACCCCCTCCTGCCGGTGCTGGTCACCGGGGTCCTGGGAGCGCCGCCCGTGGTGCTCGGCGCGATCGAGGGGATAGCGGAGGGCGTCGCCGGCGCCACGCGGTACGTCACCGGGCGCTGGTCCGACCGGGGCGGCCGCACGTCGTTCATCGGGACCGGGTACGGGCTGGCGGCCGTCGGCAAGGTGCTGGTCGCGGCGGCAGGGTCCTGGCCGCTGGTGCTGGTGGGACGGGTGGTGGACCGGCTGGGCAAGGGCGTGCGGTCGGCGCCGCGGGATGCGCTGATCGCGGCGTCGGTGCCGCAGGAGAACCTCGGCCGGGCCTTCGGGTTCCACCGCGCGGGGGACTCCCTGGGAGCGGTGGTCGGGCCGCTGCTCGGCCTGCTCGCGCTGACCGTGATGGGCGACAACCTCCACCACGCCCTGTGGTGGGCCGTGGTCCCGGCGGCAGCCTCCGCCCTGCTCGTCGTGCTGGTGCGCGATCCGGGGACGGCGCCGCGCGCAGCTTCGGCGGCGGCACCGACGCTCCTCGCGCCCGTCGACGGGCCCACGGGCCACCGCTCGCCGCTGCCCGCGCGGTACTGGGTGGTGGTCGCGGTGCTCGTCGTGATCGGCCTGGTCAACTTCTCCGACACGCTGGTGCTGCTGCGGGTCTCGGAGCTCGGCTTCGGCACCACGCGCGTCGTGCTGGCGTACGTGCTGTTCAACGCGGTGTACGCCCTCGGCTCCTACCCGGCCGGCGCGCTGACCGACCGGTGGCCACGCGCCTACGTGTACGCGGTCGGGCTGCTCGCCTTCGCCGTCGGCTACCTCGGCCTGGCACTGGTGGGCAAGGGCCCGGCGGTGTTCGTGCTGCTCGCCGTCTACGGGCTGTTCCCGGCCCTGACCGACGGCGTGGGCAAGGCATGGATCTCCTCGCTGGTGCCGGCCGGGCACCGCGGCCGGGCGCAGGGCGCGTTCCAGGCGTTGAGCAGCGGTGCCGTGCTCGTGGCGGGGCTGTGGGCGGGCCTGCTCTGGGACGCGGGTCGCGGTGCGGGGACCGTGCCGCTGCTCGTGTCCGGAGCGGGCGGCCTCATTGCGGTCCCCGTCCTGGTCGCGCTGCACGTCCGGTTGCGGGCGAGGGGCGGTCAGGTGGTTCCGTGAGCGGTGTGTGGACGGCGCCGGAGGACGGCCCCCACACCTACGGGGACGCGGTGGGCGAGCTCGGGTGCCCCGCGGCCGTGCGGGGGGCCTCGTCCGGCCGGCCGACGGGCGTCAGCCGGCGGCGGCGTCGCGGGACGCGCGGCCGTTGGCGATCCGCTTGCGCAGGTGCCAGACGAGCAGCCCGACGAGCACCACGGCCAGCACCACCAGCGCGGCGTCCCGTCCCAGCGCCTTCTCCACGGCCGCGTACGACGCCCCGGCCAGGTACCCGGCGGTGACGACGACCGAGCCCCACACGATGCCGCCCGCGGCGTTGAACGGCAGGAACGTGCGGTAGGGCATCCGTGCGACGCCCGCCAGCGCCGGCATGACGGCGCGGAAGAACGCCACCCACCGGCCGAGCAGCACCGCCCAGCCGCCCCGCCGGGCCAGGAAGTCCTGCGCCTGCCCGATCCGTTCGCGGCGCCGCTCGAGCAGCCGCGACGCCAGGACGCGGGGCCCGATCAGCCGCCCGACCTCGTACCCGACGCTGTCGCCGACGATCGCGGCGACGACCACCACGGCCAGCACGGCGACGAACGCGACGTGACCGCGGTGGGCGGCCACCCCTCCGAGGATCGCGGCCGTCTCGCCCGGCAGCACGAAGCCGACGAACAGCGCGTCCTCGGCGAACACGACGAGACCGACGACGAGCAGCACGGCCCACGGGGCGGCGCCGAGCACCTGGTCGAGGAAGGCAGTCATGCGGTGACGGTATCCGTCGTCCCGGGGAACGGCCGGGTGCCGCAGCAGTCCGGGAGGTCAGCCGGCGAAGCCCACGTCCTGCCAGCGCACGTCCTGGAACTGCGCCGGCCCGTAGTTGGCCAGGTCGGACCGGACCACCCAGGTCGACGGCTCCACGAACAACGGCACCATGGTGAACAGGCGGGCGGCCTGCTGGTCCACCGCGTCGGCCTGGGCCAGGCGGCGCGCGGGGTCGAGCACGCCGTTCAGCGCGTCCCAGCTGGCCCCGAGCGTCGTGTCGGTGACGCCGCCGTAGTTGGAGCCCGAGTCGGCCGGGTAGAAGTACGCCTCGGCACTGGCGATCGGGAACGGGCTCGCCACCCAGGCGAACGACGTGACGTCGAAGTTGCGGGTGTCCGTGGTGACGTACTTGCTGAAGAAGTCGTTGTCCGCCACCGTCTGCACGGTGACGTCGAACCCGGCCGCCCTGGCCTGCTGACGCACCAGCTGGGCGATGGTGGCGGACGCAGCCGCGCCGTCGGGCACGACGAACCTGGCAGCGAGCCGCGCACCGGCCTTCGTCGCGATCCCGTCGGTGCCGAAGGTCCAGCCGTCCCCCTCGAGGGTGGTCCGAGCCGCGGCCGTCGAGGCCGTGAGGACGTCCGACAGGTGGTCGGCGTAGCCCTGCTGACCAGGCACGAAGATGACGCTGCCGAGGGTCTGCACCGGCGCCCCGAGGCCGCCGAGGACCGCCTGGGCCAGCACCGTCCGGTCGATCGCCGTCGCGAAGGCCTTGCGGACGACCGGGTCGGCGAACACGCCGGCGGTGCCGTTCAGCGTCAGCTGGCGCACCACGGTCCCGGCGGACCGCTCGACCGTGGTGCCCGGCCGCGCGGCCGCGGCGGCGAGCACGTCGGGCATCCCCATCACGTCCACCGCGTCGAGCTCGCCGTTGGCGAACGACTG
>DAIDJQ010000026.1 GCA_027451305.1 Cellulomonas sp. | reverse complement strand
CGGCAAGTCCGCCCTGGCCAAGGCCGTGTGCTGCCGGTCGATCCCGTTCGGACGCAAGGTCTACGTGGCCGCCGACCCCAAGGGCGAGTGGACGCCGGTCGCCCGCCAGGTCGGCGGGGTCGCCATCGTGCTGGGCCACGGCCTGCCCGCGCGCCTCAACCCGCTGGACGCCGGAGCGCGTCCGGCCAGCGTCGACCCGCAGCTGTGGGCGGTACAGGTCGCCGCCCGCCGCCGCGACCTGATCGGCGCCCTGGCCGCCACCGTGCTGGGCCGCGACCTGTCCCCGGTCGAGCACACCGCCGTCGACCTCGCGCTGGCCTCGGCCACCGCCGCCAGCCAGGTGCCGATCCTGCCCGCCGTCGTTGACCGGCTCCTGACTCCCGATCCTGGCCACGACGAACGGCTCGCCGACGACGGACGCCTGGTCGCCCACGCACTGCGCCGCATGGTCGCCGGCGACCTGCAAGGCCTCTTCGACGGGCCGTCGACCGTCGCCTTCGACGCCAGCGCCCCCATGGTCAGCCTCGACCTGTCCCGGGTCGCCCAGTCCGACGCCCTGCTGTCGGTCCTGATGACCTGCGCCTCCGCGTGGATGGAGACCGCCCTGGCCGACCCCGGCGCCGGCCCACGCTGGGTCGTCTACGACGAAGCCTGGCGCCTGATCGGCGACCCCGCCCTGCTACGTCGGATGGACTCCCAGTGGCGACTGGCCCGCTCCCTGGGGGTGGCGAACCTGTTGGTGTTCCACAAGTTCACCGATCTGGACACCGCCGGCGACGCCGGCTCGGCGGCCCGCGCCGTCGCCTCCTCCCTGCTCGCGCTGGCCGAGACCCGCGTGGTCTACCGGCAGGAAGCCGACCAGGTCGAGGCCACCGGACGCGTGCTCGGCCTGACCGGAGCCGAGATGGCGCTGCTGCCCAGCCTCGGCGTCGGGCAGGGCCTGTGGCGCATCCGCGACCACGCCTGGATCACGCAACACCAGCTCGTCCCCGCCGAGGCGCGACTGTTCGACACCACGGCCAAGATGACGGGCAAAGGCGACGGGTTCCGGGCTTCTTGATCCGTTTTCGCGGGAACCTGAGTGCTCACGGCCGGTGTCAGGGTGGTCGAGCGTGCGGGTTCGCAGAACTCGTCGCGGCCCGCTTGACGTTTGTGGTCGCTGGTCGCTGGTCGCTGGCAGTGCCCTATGTCGTGCTGCGGCGGTCCGCCGTGAGTGCGATGGTGGCGTAGTTCATGGTGAAGCTGCCGCCGTGGTCGTCGACGACCTTCCCGAGCCCGCCGAGGAGTTCGGCGAGTCGGTCTTTCGGGATGCGGTCATGGCCGCCCGCCGTAGGGACCTGGTCGAGCCAGGCATCGCGGGTGAGAGTGGTCTGCCAGTCCAGGCGCAGTCGTTCCGGTTCGGTGAAGGCCCTGGTGTCGCGGATCCCCCCGGCGGCGCGGGCAAGGATCACCTTCTCGTATCCCTCCACCGCCGAGGTCCCCGCATTCTGAGGAGCGAACGGCAGCCCGGTGTCCACGGTGCGGTAGACCTCACCGAATGCGGCCGCAATCGCCGGGTCCGGTTCGCCGACGTTCCAGAACAGCGCGATCCGACCGCCGGGACGCAGCACGCAGGCCGCCTTGGCCGCGCCGGCGGCGGGGTCGACCCAGTGCCAGGCCTGCCCGGAGACCACCGCGTCGAACAAGGCGCCATGGGAGTCCCAGTCCTCGAAGCGGGCGACCTCGACCTCGAAGCCGCGGGAGCGTGCCAGCTCGGCCATGCGCTCATCGACCTCGACACCGAGAATGTCGGCGCCCGCGCCACGGAACGGCAGCGCGGACAGCCCGGTGCCGATCCCGACATCGAGGACCCGCCTGCCGGGCAGCCCGGCAAGGATCGCGTCGGCAAGGGCCTGCGGGTAGCGGGGCCGGGCACGGTCGTAGCGGGCGGCGTCCGAGCCGAAGGACTCGGCGATCTCGCGGCGCTCGTGTGGTGCGGGCTCAGATGGCGGCGAAGGTAAAGTGACCATGCGCCCACTCTAAGTGGGCGCTCGCCCATTCGTCGATCGCGTGCAGGAGGACTCATGCCGACCGGGGTGGCCCTGCGCGACGCCCGGGCGCAGCTGTTCACTGCCGCCGAGCGGGTCCTGGTGCGCGAGGGCGCCGGCGGGCTGACGAGCCGCGCCGTGACCGACGAGGCCGGGGTCGCCAAGGGTGTGCTGCACCGCCATTTCGACGACTTCGACGACTTCCTGGCCGAGCTGATCCGCGACCGCATCGCCCGGCTCGCGACGGAAGCCGACGACCTGGCCGAGGCAGCCGGCTCAGCGAGCCTGGTCTCGAACCTGACCACGGCCCTGGCCCGCGTCTTCACCCCGGTCAACCTCGCGCTGATGAGCGTCGTCATCACCCGCGACGAGCTCCGGTCCCGGCTGCGCGCGACGACCCCGCACGGCATCCCGATCCTCACAGAGGCCACCGCCGGCCTGTCGACCTACCTGAACGCCGAGCGCGGCCTCGGGCGCATCACACCCGACACGGACGTCAACACGCTCGCCCTGACCCTCATCGGCACCGGCCACCTGCTGTTCGCCGGCGAGCTTGGCGGCCTGCCCGACGCCTCCGCCGTCCAGGAGATCGTCGAGGTGATCACCGTCGGCGCCGAGCCGGGGATGCGCCCCTAACCGATCAGTCGGCTGGGCCCTCGCCCGTGCACCTCGCTCGACCAGAGGAATCTCCTCGCTGCCTGCAATCCACTGCTGAAGAAGTGGCGACGCCACCACTGGCGCCGTCGCGAACGAGGACCGCTCCCTGACCCGGGGCGCCGCTCGCACCTGCCTCCTGTGTCGACCGCGCGAGGACAGGGAGCCGAAGGGTGCAGGGGATCGAGACACTGGCTCGGGACGAGCGCGCGGCAAGGATGATTCTCGCCACGGTCTGCGAACCGGGCGACGAGCTCACCGGTGGCCTGCTGAGGCTGGTCGGAGCACGCGGTGCCGTCGCCGCCGCGGCCGGGGGCGCGCTGCCCAAAGGGCTCGACCCGGTCGCAGGTGAGCTCTGGGCGCGGCGCGCGGCGTCGCGTCTGGACACCGTGCGGGTGCGGGAAGCGCTGGCCGAGACGGCTCGGCACGACCTGACGGTGCTGATACCTGGGGACGCGCGCTGGCCAGCCGGGCTGCGTGCTCTTGCCCTGCGGGCGCCGGTCGCCCTGTGGATGAAGGGCGATGCGGACCTGCTGTCGGCGCCTGTGACGAGCCGGGTCACGCTAACCGGATCACGGGCCGCGACCGCCTACGGCGAGCAGGTGGCCGTAGATCTCGCAGGCGACGTTGCCCGTGACGGCCGACAGGTCGTCTCCGGAGGCAGCTACGGGATCGACGCGGCGGCGCACCGGGGAGCGCTGGCCGTCTCCGGCCCGACCGTGGCAGTGCTCGCCGGGGGGCTCGACCGGCCCTACCCCGCCGGCAACCAGGCGCTGCTGGAACGGATCGCGAGAAGTGGGCTCCTGCTCAGCGAAGCGCCACCGGGCGTGGCGCCGACCCGGACACGAATCCTGCAGCGGACCAGGCTGATGGCCGCCCTGTCGGCGGGGGTCGTCGTCGTCGAGGCCGCCTACCGATCCGGGGCACTGACGACCGCCGAGCAGGCGACCAGGCTGGGCAGGCCCGTCGGTGCGGTCCCCGGCCCGGTGACCAGCGTCGCCTCGGCCGGCTGCCACCGCCTGCTGCGCGAGCACGTCGCAGCCCTAATCGCCGGGTACGACGACGTACGCAGCCTCGTCGGCCCCGACCCGGCCGAGTCGGCATCCGGGCTGGTGCGGACAGGACGGGGCAACGGCCGGGGGTCCGCTGCCGACCGCGACCGCCAGGTCGGCCCGACGCGGTGAGCCTCCCGCTGAACCGGCCCACGCTCCAGGTGTTGCGGGCGCGCCTGCCAGCCGAGACTGCCGCGGGTGCGGCGGCCGATCCTGCCGGGCAGGCGTGCGCACCTGACCGACGTGGGACGGCACGAGGAACTCGTAGCGGCTAGGGCACGGCCATGAGTGGCCCGGTCCCCGGGCGCAGCCATGGCGACGGTGCGAGCCGGCGCGGCTGGGTGCCGCAGCCGCGGCGCAGCGGCGAGGACTCAGGCGCGGAGCCACCGCAAGGGGCACCGACCGCCGGAGGGTTCCTGCCGGGGGAGCTGGTGTACCTGGCGCTGGTGACCGCCACCGGACGCGCCGGGGCGGACGGCACCCTGACCTTCCCGCAACCCGCCGGGAACACCCCACTCATCATGGTCGGCACTCGGTCCGGCACGCTGCTCGTGCTCGGCGGCCGGTGAGCCTCCAGGGCGCTCCCAGCGACACCGCGCTGAACGTCGCCCTGGCCGGCGCCGGCCTGGTCGGCGGCCTTGGCGTGGTGCTGCAGCTCGGCGCCGTGGTGGCGACCCACCTGGTCGGCGCACCCAGCCCCGGCGGCGGACCAGCGACGGCGCTAGCTGTGCTGACCCGCCCCGGCAACCCGGGCGCCGCCCTGGGCGTCCCACAGCTGGGACCCGTCGTCTACTGGGCGGTCACCGGCACGCTGCTGACAGTTCTGGCCGTGGTCGGCGCCCTGGCCGGCCGGTGGGTGTACCGGCGCCGACACGGGCCGGTCGACCCGCACACGGTCGCCGGCGTGGCCGGCCCCGGCGAGGTCGGCCAGGCCGCCTCCGCCAAGGCCATCCGGGCGCGCGCTGGCGCACTGCGCCCCTCCCTGGCCTCGGGCCGGGTGCCGCCCGAGCAGGTCGGCTACCTGCTGGGACGGGCCGGCGGACGCGGGGTGTGGGCGACGGTGGAGGACTCGATGCTGCTGGTCGGGCCGCCCCGCTCCGGCAAGGGCCTGCACCTGGTCATCAACATGATCCTGGACGCCCCCGGCGCGGTGATCACCACCTCGACCCGTCCGGACAACCTCACCACGACCATGCGCGCCCGGGCCCGTCGCGGTCCGGTCGCGGTGTTCGACCCCCAGCAGCTGGCCGCCGGCATCCCGGCCGGGCTGCGCTGGTCGCCGGTGCGCGGCTGCGCCGACCCGCTGACCGCGATGATCCGCGCCACCGGCCTGTCCTCGTCGGTCGGCTTCGCCGGCGTGGAAGACGGCGGCTTCTGGCAGGGCAAGACCACCGCCGCCATCCAGGCCCTGCTGCACGCCGCCGCTCTCGACGAGCGCGGCGCGGCCGACCTGTACCGGTGGGCGCTGAATCCAGCGCTCGCCTCCGAAGCGGTCCGCATCCTGCAGAACCGGCCCCAGGCGGCCGTCGGCTGGGCGGACTCGTTGGAGGCGATGATCCAGGCTGACCCCCGCACCCGCGATTCCATCTGGCAAGGAGTCTCCCTGGCGTTCGGCCCGCTGGCCGACCCCCGGGTGCTGGCCGCGGTCAGCCCCCGGCCGGGCGAGGACTTCGACCCGGCGAGCTTCCTGGCCGAGCACGGCACGCTGTACCTGCTGGCCACCGGCTCCGGCGCGGGCGCGAGCGCCGGCCTGGTCGCCGCGTTCATCGAAGACCTGGTCGAGGTGGCCCGCCGCACCGCCGCCCGCTCCCCGGCCGCCCGACTCGACCCGCCGCTGCTGCTCGCGCTAGACGAGATCGGCAACCTGGCGCCACTGCCAAGCCTGCCGGTACTCATGGCCGAAGGCGGCGGCACCGGCATCAGCGTGCTGACCGTGTTGCAGTCCCTCGCGCAAGCCCGCGAACGCTGGTCCGAGCACGCCGCGGAGGCGATCTGGGGCGCCTCGATCGTCAAGGTCCTGCTCGGCGGGCAAGCCGGCTCCCGCGACCTGCAAGACCTGTCAACCCTGATCGGGGACCGGGACGAGACCACCGACTCGCTGACCATCGACACCTACGGTGGCAGGTCCACCCAGCGCTCGATACGCCGGGTGCCGATCCTGCCCCCACACGTCATCCGCGGCCTGCCGATGGGAGTCGGCATCGTCCTGCTACGCGCCACCCGGCCCATCGTCGTCGACCTGCGCGCCTGGACCACCCGCCGCGACGCCGCCCATCTCGCGCGCGACCGGGCCGAGCTCGAGGAACAGCTGCGGACCGGCTGAGCCGCCACGGTGGGCGGTCGGACACACCTGGACGGTGAAGACCGGCCAGAGGCGCCGGGCCGACCAGGGAGGCGCCGGTCATGCCGATCCGTACCGAGACGGCGATCCACGGGTTCATCGCCAGCGAACCCAGACTGACCTACACCGAACGTGGCGAGGCTCGCTTGTACGCGCGGGTGGGTCGCGACCGGTTCGAACGCGCCGAGAACGGCGACTACGTCCAGCTCGACCCGGACTTCCACGACCTGCTCATGTGGGGCAGGTCCGCCGAACGTGCCTGCGAGACGGTCGCCAAGGGAGACCGGTTCATCGCCGAGGGCCGCGTCGTCGAACGCGAACGGCAGGTCGACGGGCACAGCGAGATCAGCGAGGCGTTCGTCGCCAGCCGCATCGGCCTGGACCTGAACGTCATGACCGTGAGCGTGCACCGCCGGCGCGAAGCCGCCGCGGCAGCAGCACCGGCAGTCACGGCCGAGGCAGCCAGCGAGGGAACCACCCCGGCAGGGGAGCAGGCTGTCCGCGAGGCGGTCGCGCAGCGCGAAGCCGCACTGCCGAGCGCCGCGACGAATCAGGCGAGCGGCACCCGGGCGCGAACCGGGCGCGGGACGCGCACCCAGGCGGTGTCACGGTGAGCTCCACGACACCGCCACCCGACCCGGACGAGGACGACCTCGACGGCGAGGACGACGACGGGTTCGAGGACCAGGTTGAGGCGATCCTGGCGGCCGTCCCCCGGCCGATCAACTGGCGCGACCTGGACCCCGTCGACGCCGAGTCCGAATGGCTGGAGCTGAACGCCTGGGTCACCTGGCTGCGCGCGACCTACCACCTGCCGCCGGCCATGCTCCCCCCCTGCTGGCACCGCCACCCCGAGCTGGTGTGGGAACTGTCCGCCCTGCATCTGCACTGGCTCGGCGCGTTCGACCCGGCCCAGCAGGCCTCGGCCCCCATCGGCTGGCACGCCGACTTCGCCGCCGCCCGCGACCGGCTGCGCGAGTGGACCACGGTCACCGGCTGCACGCTGACCACCCACCGGCCACCGGCCGCCGTCGTCTGGCCAGGGGAGCTAGCCGAGCAGGTCACGCCCGAGGAACGCATCGGCGACCGGGAGTCCGACTTCGTCGAGTTCGTGCTGCACGACGTTGCCGCTCGCGAGGCGCAGCAGGCGCAACGGCATGGGCCGACGGGCTGACCGCAAACCGAACCCGGGTCGACCAGTCGTCGTGGACACCGCTCTCTTGGCGGCCATTCGTGGCCATGCGGTCTCGACACGGTGTGGTGCTGCGAAGAGGGCTTCGTGTCAGTAGATGAGGGCGGCCGCGACTGGATGACGGTTGCTGAGGTCGCTGACGTGCTCCGCGTCAGCGACCGGTTCGTGTGCAAGCTCATTGCTGATGGGCGGCTCTCGGCCGTCGAGGTCGGCGCCCGGGTCCTCCAAGTGCGCCGATCTGATCTGACGGAACTGTTTCGCCCGGCAAGGATCCCGACCCAGCGGAGTGCGTACAACTGACGCCGCTTGCCCTTGCCGAGCTCGCGGGCTGAAGCCTCGGGGCAAGCAGTGCGTCCGCGTCGGAACGAGGCATGCTGGGGTCAACTACAGCGCGGCGCTCTCTGGGCGGCGTGCGATCGTGACAGCTCGCTTCGCGACCTCCGGCCGTCGGCAGTACGCGCTCCGGTAGTCGAGAGGGTCCGTTGGCCCGGGGAGGCCTGGCCAACGGACCCTCTCGGCACGCGTCGAAGGGACTTAGTGTGCGAACGAATCGCCGCCATCGGCTGGCGGCGCGAACTGCTCGAGGATTTCCGCCGCCTTCGGATCGACCACCAGGTCCTTCTCGATGTAGTGCGCTCTCGTGATCTCCGGCGAGCTGTGGCCGAGCAGGCTGGCGGCCAGGTCGATGCCTCCGGCGCGGTCGACTGCGGTGGCGACGGTACGGCGGAACGCGTGCGGCGTGACGCCTGCGATCCCCGCCGCAGTCAGGATGGTCCTCAGCAGGCGCCGCACGTTATAGGTGGTCAAAGGCGTGTGCTTGCGGGTGAAGAACAGCAGGTGCTCCGGGCCCTCGCCGGCCGCGGCAACGAGCCGCTGGCGGACCGCCTCCGCCGTGTAGCTCGGAACGGGAACGGTGCGGATCGAGGACTCGGACTTCGGGTGGTCCTGCCGGTAGGTGGACTTGCCCTTGGGACTGACGATGGTGCCGCACAACGTGACTGTGGGCGGGTCGGCGGTGACGTCGACGTCGCACTTGCGGATCGCCAACACCTCCCCGATCCGCGCCGAGGTCCCGAGCATCACCTCGATGATCGCCCCCAGTTGCCCGTCCGGTTTCGGCCCCGACAACCCCTTGCCGGTCCGCCATGCGTGCACCGCGGCACGGATCGCCTGCACCTGGTCGACGGTCAGCGTGATGGTCTTGTGGTGGGGCTTGCGGAGCCGGGACGTCGCGGCGACAGGGTTGCGGGGGAGCACCTCGTAGCGCACCGCAAGAGCGAGAGCGGCAGACAGGACGACCTTGGACTGCTTGGCCCGGCTGTAGCTGACCTTCGCCTGCGTCTTGAGGAACCGATCGACCCTGGTGACCGTGACCTCCCGCAGGGTGAGGTGCCGGAACGTCGGCAGGACCAGGGTCCGCATGTTCCGCTCGTACAGCGCGCGGGTGTGAGCCGCGAGCCGGTCCTCCAAGTCGATGTCTTCCAGCCAGAGCTCGACGAGCTTGGGGAAGGGGGAGTCGGCGGTGATCGCCGCGGTGCCAGGCGTCCGGTCGGCGCGGTTCGCCATCCGGGCCTTCAGCTCGCGCTCGGCGGCTTTGGCGGTCCGGGCGGTGGCTTCGATCGCCCGGAGGCGCCCGTCGTGGTCGCGGAACCAGCAGCGGGCGGTGACACCGGCAGAGGTGGCGTGGAACGTGATCTGGCCGAAGGTCCCGATCGGAGTGCGCGGCCTAGCCATGGTGGCTCACCGTCCCTTGGGCGGGTCGGAAGGCGAGGGCTCGCGCTGGGCGTCGACCCAGGCGCGCACGTCGCTCACGGCGAACTTCACGTGCCGGCCGACGTGGATCGCGCGTGGACCCTTGCCGTCCACGCGCCAGTCGTAGATGGTCGCCACCGGCACGCCCAGATAGCCAGCCAGCTCCTCCACGCTCAGCAGCGGCTCCAAGCCCGGAGCCAGAGGTTCGGTGTCCATGCCCGGCAGGTGGACAGGACGTTCCGCGTCGCTCCGAGCTGGACCATGACGGGCCGGCGGGAGTTGGGGTCGGGGGCGCTGCGAGCGCCTGAATACCTGGAGTTTGCCTCGGGTACGTCAAGTCCCTGACACCTCTCTGGCCTGGGACTCCATGAAGTCCCAGGCCAGAGAGCCTCCGCGGTCGGGGTGGCGGGATTCGAACCCACGACCTCTTCGTCCCGAACGTCCCGTGTGGGGCGTTTCCCCCGGTCACCGTGGTCCGCGAGCAGTCCCCAGGACCGTCCGGTTCGGTGCGGGGGTGATTCTGGGGTGAGCGTCTGAGGGGGGTGCTCAGATCCCGTTCAACGCCCCTCTGTGCGCCGCCCGGCCCGGCGGGAGAACTCGTCGATCGCCGCCAGGACACTGGTCGCCTGCCAGGCGCGGTTGCGCCGAGCGTCCGACGTGGGTGTCAGGACCCCGGCGTCGACCAGGGTGGCGATGGACGCGCGAGCGGCCGGTGCGGAGACGCCCAGGTCCGTGTTGGCACGGTCGACGTTGATCACCGGCTGGGCGAAGAGCTTGTCCGCGAGCAGCCAGGCGGAGGAGTCCGTGCGGGCCTTGATCTGCTCCCGCCACTGCTGGCGGATCGTCAGGATGTCGTCGGCGAGCTGGCGGCCGTTGGCGACGGCGGCAAGGGCCGCGACGGACATCTCGGTGACGATGGGGCTGGGGTCGCCGTCACGGTAGGCGCTCAGGGCGGCGAAGTACCGGTCGGGGGCACGCAGCAGGCCGGCGGACACCGGGACGGTGGTGTGCCGGGTGATCCCGTGGCCGTGCAGGACGGTGTGGACCAGGACTCGTCCGGTGCGGCCGTTGCCGTCGATGAACGGGTGGATAGTCTCGAACTGGGCGTGCAGGAGGGCGGCGTGCACGAGCGGCGGCACGTCGGCTCGTTGCCCGAAGGCGCTGAGGTCGTCGATCAGCTCGGGGACGCGGTCAGCGTGCGGTGGGACGAAGTCTGCGTCGTGCGGGGAGATGGGTGAGGATCCGATCCACACCTGTTGGTCGCGCCACGTGCCGGCGTGGTCGGGTTCGGTGGTCTGGAGCAAGGCGGCGTGGATCGCGAGGATGGTCTCGGGGGTGACCGCGCCTCCGGCGTTCAGCGCGGTGGTCATCGCGTGGGTGTTCGCGACGATGAGTGACGCGTTCTCCTTGCCGGGGGCGCCGAGCTCGGCGAGAGCGATGTTGCGGGCGTTGGAGGTGAGGTGCTCGATCTGGGAGGACGACGCTGACTCGGTGCGCAGCAGGACTGCGGGCATCGGGACGGGCAGGACGGCCATCTCGGTGTCGAACCGGGTGACCTCGTTGGTGGCGTCCAACGCGGCGGTGAGCGCCTCGGACCGTAGCCGGGGGTCCAGGGTGGCGATGAACGGCGGGACGGCGGCCTTGTAGGGTCGGGCGGTCTTGAGCCGTTGCCACACGTCGAGGCGGCCTTCATTGATCGTGGAGGTCCAGTCGCGGTCCTCGTAGGCGACCGGCGGCCAACCGGTGGGGGGGTGCAGGCCGGGTTCGGTGCGCCCGGTGGCGGGCAGTGGACCGCCGTGGGGCCGGCCGGCCTGTTGTCGTCGCTGGGTCATGGGTCCTCCGGAGTGCTCGAAGCCTTGCCGACGGCGCCCAATGGGAAGGGCTTGATCGGAAGCCTTCTGCAAGAGGCCCCGTTAAGAAAGGCTAGCACCATATCCTTTCGTACGGCGGTGGCTTGGCAACGGCTGTTCGATCCCATCGTGTTCGGCGGCGGGATGGCCATCTACAGGCTGGGTCCGAAGCCGCGTTCGGGGCTGGGCGGGTACGCCGGGGCCGACGAGTGCCGGCGGCGAGGATCGGCAGCTGGCGCCTGCCTCGTGGCCTCGCCGGTCCTCTCCGGCTCGGCCTGTGCCGCCCGGTCTCGAATGAGCTGCGCTGCCTCAGCGCCGGGGAGGGCTTCGATCTCGGCGAGGTGGTGGCGTGCCTGTTGAGCGTGACCGCGCAGCTCGGCAGCGCGCGCCTCGAGGCTGCTGGGCAGGTATCCGCCGCCGATGCCTTGCCGCAGCGCCGACCGAGCGGCCGCGTGGTTGGCCGTGAGCTCCTGCTGCTCCAGGTGGGCGCGTTGGGCGGCCTGCTGGGCTGCGATCACCCGCGGATCGGCGTCGACCCGCTGCTCGGTAACGGCCTCTGCCCAGTACAGGAGGTGCGTCGTCGTCAGCGGGGCATCACCCCAGCGTCGGAGCACAGCGTCCCGCATCGCGCCGTGTGCCTCCGTGGCCTCGCGTGCGGTGCGGGCGGCCGGCCGGCCGCCGAACCGGCCTGTGGTGATCAGTGCGCGGTTCGCCCGCCACATCCGCTCCTGCGCGGACAGGTAGCCGGCGCCGTCGGCCGTGGCGAGCTCGATCAGCGGCGCGGCGACCGTGGCCCGCACGTCCACCAGGTGCGCGTCGGCAGCGGCGACGACGTGGGCCTGCTGCTCGTGCTCGGCGCGCTGCTCGGCGCTCTGCCGGGCGAGGGCGCTCAGGGCCCGCTCCCACCGGGCCGCCTCGCGGTCGGCGACCTCGATCTGCTCGCGGAGCCGGGCCCGTTCGGTGTTCACGAGGGCGATCGGGCCGCCCGCGACCAGGCCGTTGACCGCGCCCCGCGCGGCGCGGGTCGCGTTGGTCAGGCCGCGGTCGGCGCGGTCGCGTTGGAGCGCGGCGGCGAACTGCTCGCGAGCCGCGTCCAGGTCTGCGGCCACGATGTGCAGGGTGTTGCGGTTCCGTCCGCGGGTCATGCCGACGTACATCCCGGACCCCTCCAGGGCGTCGCTGAGGACCGTGTGCGACGTGGGCGTGGTCGCGCTCTGGACGCCGTAGGAGGTCGCGGCGTAGGCGAGGTGCGTGTGCTCGGCGACGTACCGGGCCGGGAGCCTGACGGAGCGCCAGTGCCCGGCGCTGGCCTCGGTCGCCCTGGCCCAGACCTCGCCGTGATCCGTGACGTGCTGGACGGTCCAGGTCTGCCGGTTCGCCACACCGAGCTCGCTGTGGTTGCGGCGGGTCTGGACCACGTCCCCGGCACCGATCGGCAGGCCGTCGCTGCCGTAGGCGGTGTGGATGTCGTCGACCTCGCCGCGTTGCACGCGTACCTCTCGGATGCTCGAGTTCAGGGCGCGGGCCTCGTCGTTGGTCGCGACGGTGACCGCGTCGCCGTCGCGAGCTGTGCGGGCGATGACGTCGTGCGCGTCCTCGATGCTCGAATGCAGCACGACGAGGCCCAGGGCATGCAGGCGGTCGAACAGCAGCGCTGGGTTCTCGCCCCGGCGTATCTGCACGGTGAGGTCGGCGTACTCGGGGTCGGTGAACCGGTGCACTGTCCCCATGTCGAACGTGCGCTGGGAGACCTGGGCCGCGATGTCGAGCACCCCGCCCCTGCCGACCGCGGGCAGCTGCGCGCGGTCCCCGACGAGCGCAAGGCTCGCTCCGGCCTCGTCGGCGATCTGCAGCAGGGCGAGGGTGGTGTCCTGGTCGAGCATCCCCGCCTCGTCGACCACGACTCGCTCGCTTGGGCGCAGGCGAGCCGCCGCGGTCGGGCCGGCGTAGGTGCTGCCGTTGTTCGGGTCGGTGTCCCCGATTGCGAGGCGCGTCCACACACCGTCCTGGTTCCATCGCCACCCGTGGTCATGCACGAGCTTCGCGACGGAGTCGGTGGGCACGCCGAGCTCGCGCGCGGCGACGTCGGCGGCCTTCTTCGTCGGCGTCACGATCCGGGTCGCGCGGCCCTCGGCCTCCGCCGCGCCGATCGCCACACCGAGCATCGTGGTCTTGCCCGCGCCCGCGGCCCCCTCGACCACCACCAGCGGAGCGCCCGAGGCGACCGCCGCGGCCGCGCGCGCCTGCTCGTCGTCCAGGCCACGATCACGCGCCAGGCTGCTCACGTCAGGCACGCCACCCGACGGCTGAGCGGCGCGCCTCGTCAGCAGGTCACGCAGCTGCGTGTCCGCCGCGACGACCCGGACGCTGGTCAGGTGCGCGACGTGCTCGGGGTGCGCGGCGCCGGGCGGGAGCAGCGACAGGCAGTCGTCGGCCGCCAGCCCGGTCGTCATCGCGATGAGGTCGCGCAGCTCGCCACGCTCGGCTCGCACGCCGGCCTCGGTGATGATCAGCGTGACGTGCTCCCGGATGTCGTGCACGGTCCACGTCGATGCGCCGGCGGCGCACCGGTCCAGAGCGCGGTTCGCGACCTCCTGCACGCGCAGCTCGTCGAGCGCGACGGGGACGCGTCGAGGCGCGCGGGGCAGGTCCGGGGTGTATCCGGCGTCGTCCAGCTCGCGCCGCCAGCCCGCTTCGCTGCCGAGCCGTGACGGCTTCTTGTTCGGGCGCTCATGATCCCAGGCCTTCGCCTGCAACCGGGCGCTGACCACCGGACCAGGCTCGTGGCCGGGGTGGGCGGCCTCCCACTGCGCCTCGAACATCGCCAGGTTGCGCACGACCTGGCCGGCGCGCTTGCTCATGGCCGCGCTGAAAGGCCGCAGCTCGGCCACCTCGCCGGTGACCGGATCGAGCGTCAGGGCGTGTGCGTCCAGCACCGCGGCGAGCTGAGGATGCGCCGCCAGCACCGCGGTGCCGAGCGCGCGGATGGCCGCCTGCTGCCGGAACAGTGCCGCTGTGTCCAGCCCGCGCCACGCGCCGCCGGCCCACACTCGAGTCCCGATCTGGAGGTGGATGTGCCGATGGGGATCCCCCGCCCGCGAGGTCTTGTGCGAGATGCCGACCGTCTCCAGCCGTTCGACCGGCACGACCTCCTGCAGTCCGCGCGGGCCGATACGGGTGACGGAGTGCCGACCGAGCCAGGACCGGATCTCGGCCACGGCGTCCAGCTGCGCCGCGTCCAGCGCCTCGGACACATCCGGGTGCAGGGCGGCGGCGATCGACAGGGACTTGGGGGTGTTCACGACCATCTCGGCGAACCGCGGCGAGCCCTGTCGAGCCTCGCCAGCCTGACGCGGCGTGCCCATCGGCTCCCTGGTGATCGGGTCGACCCAGTCGACCCAGCCGGCGTATTCGATCGGCGTCAGGGCTCTCTGTCCGATCACCCTTCCGGAGCCGTCGACGACCGACAGCTCCGCCCGCGCGACGCCGGCTTCCAAGTAGTACTCGTCAGCGCGTGAACGATCTGCCTCCAGGTAGCGGCGCGCGGCGGCACCCGCCCCCCGGAACAGGATCACGCCGCCCCTCACGCCGACTCCCATCATCGCGTGTACTTGCAACTATCGAAGGTAGCATACGTCCATTCAGATAGACGCTCCCGTGAGGAACGTGCCAGCGAGTTCGGCCTATGTCTTGCCGCGGCGTCTTCAGGGCGTGCGGAGCACGCGCACGGGGTCCTGCCGGGCGGCGACTACGGCGGGGACGGTGGCGGCCAGCCCGGTGGCGAGCAGGGCGAGCACCGCGGTGGCGGCGGTGAACGTGGGGTTGGGGTGCTGGCCGGTCCGCAGCACGACGACGGTCGCGCCCGCGGTCCCGACGAGGGCGCCGAGCAAGGCCCCGACGAGGGAGCGGACGATGATGATCCAGGTCAGCGCCCAGCGCGGCGCGCCCAGCGCGCGACGTCGGCCGATGTCGGCGCGGCGGATGAGCACGTCGGCCAGCGCGACGACGGCGACGAGGAGCGCGCCGGCGAGCAGGACGAGCAAGGTCAGGGACCGGTTGTACTTGGCAAGGTCGCCGAGCACCTGGGTCTGCACCTGGGCGAGGGACTGCGGCGACTGCACCTCGAGGTCCGAGGGATCGGGGCGGTGTAGCAGGTCCAGGACGGCGGCCTGGGTGACGGTCGCGCCAGCGGCGGTGGTGGCGACGACGTCGAGGCGGTGGGCGACGGTGCTGGCGGGGGCGGCCACGACGATCCCGGTGGCGAGGTCGCCGTACGGGGCGCGGGGGGTGTAGGCGCCGACGATCGGGTAGCTGGTCGCCGTGCCGGCGTCGACGGTGGTCACGGCCCCGACGGGGACGTCCAGGCCGAGAGCGGCCTGGCCGGCCGCGGAGACGAGCGCCTCGCCCGACCGCGGCCAGCGTCCGGCGGTCAAGGTGGCGACCGCGTGCAGGTCGCCGACGACGAGCCACGTGGGCACCCGCGCGCCGCCCACGCCGATCGCCGTGTTGGTGGTGTCGACGGCGGTGGTGAACCCGACGGCTCGCTCGACGGTGGACAGGCCGGCGGCCTGGTCGACGACGGCGTCGGTGAGGAACCCGGCGGCGTGGGCGTCGGTGACGACGAGGTGGCGGGAGCCGGCCTCTTCGAGGCGGGCGGTGACCTGAACTTGCGCGGCCGCGGCGCGACCGACGGTGAGCAAGGTGGTGGCGCACATGGCCGCGACGAGCACCGCGACGAGGATCGTCGGGACCTTGCCGGCGCGCGCGGAGGCCCAGGCCTCGGCCAGCAGCTGCGACAGTCTCACAGCGCCAGCACCTCGTCGGCCCGCTCCAGGACGGCCGGGTCGTGGGTGGCGATGATCACGGTGCGCCCGGTCGCGGCGACCTGCCGCAGGGTGTCGAGTACCACGTCGGCGTTGGCCTGGTCGAGGTTGCCGGTGGGCTCGTCGGCCAGCAGTACGTCCGGGTCCGTCACCAGCGCCCGGGCCAGGGCGACGCGCTGGGCCTGACCGCCGCTGATCTGCCCGGGCTTGTGGTCGGCCCGCTCGCCCACCCCCAGGCCGTCCAGCAGGTCCCGTGCCCGCGCGCGCACGTCGGTGCGCCGCGCGCCGCCATACAACGACGGCTCGACCACGCAGTCCAGCACCGTGCGGGCGGGGTCCAGGACGGCGTCCTGGAAGACGAACCCGATGCGGGTGGCCCGCACCCACGAGCGAGCCGCGTCCGGCTGGTCGTCCATCCGCGCCCCGCCCATCAGCACCGACCCGCCGCTCGGGCACAGCATCAGGCCCAGCACGTACAGGAGCGTGGACTTGCCGCGCCCGGACGGGCCGGTGACCGCCGTGACCGCCCCGGCCGTGAACTCGTGGTCCAGGCCCCCGAACAGCTCGTCCCCGCCCCGCCGGTAGGCGAACCGCAGCCCGTCGACGGCCAACCCGGCGCGGGGCACCTCACCCGTTGCCGTCATCGGTGCCCGCCGGGGACGGAAACCGCCTGCTGCCCGCCGCTCGCCGACCCCGCGTCGAGGACGACGACCTGGGTGCCGGCGTCCACCCCGTCGACGATCGCCACCCCGTCCCCGGAGGCCTTCACGGTGACCGGCTTGGTCGACCCGCCGGGCAGCTCCACGTAGGTTGAGCCGTCAGCGGCCGTGCGCACCGCCGCGACCGGCAGCCCCGGCCCGCTCGTCTCGGGCACCAGGTGCACCGTGGCCAGCAGACTCACCTGCTCGTCGGCCGGCAGGTTGCCGCACTGGCTGCCGCAGACGATCGACCCGTCCGGCGCCGTGAGCGCCAGCGACGTGTTCCCGTGCTGGTCGACCGACGATCCCGCCGCCACCGCCGACCACGTCGTCGTGCCGGACTTCACGTCCACCTGCGCACCGGCCGGCACCAGCGCCGCCTGGTCCTGGCTGAGCACCAGGGCGAAGCCCGGCTGCCCGGCGCGCGCCAGCACCGCCTGCTCACCGCCCGAGACCTGCGCGCCGCGCACGATCGAGTCCCCGAACTTGACCGCCGCCGGCAAGGTGGGGATCGCCAGGAGCACGCCCAGGCTCACCGTGCCCGTCTGCGCCTGACCGGTCGCCTTCTGCCACGCCTTCACCGCCGCTGCCGTGGCATCGTCGAAGGTGCCGCTCACGGGCGTGGAGTAGCCCAGGCCCGCGAGGGCCTGCTGCAGTTCCTTCACGTCTGCACCCGACGCCTTCGAGGTGAGGTCACGGAAGAACGGGGTCGTCCCTGCGACCGCGTACACGACCTGCCCGGCGACCGCGTACAGCTCGTCGCCCGCCTTGACCCGCCCACCCGGGCCGACAGCCGTGACGATCCCCGCCAACGAATTCGTCGCCACCAGCACGAACGGCTGCGACACCGTCACGGTGAACGTCACCGTCCGCCCCACCGACGCCTGCGTCGCCGTCGCCGTCACCGCCGCCGGCGACGACTGGTTGGCAGACGCCGGCGACGCCACGGTCGCCCGTCCGCCCCACCAGCCACCCGCCACGGCCGCCACGACCACGACCACGAGGACCGTCCACCGCCACCAGCGGCCGCGCTGATTCATGGCGTTCCCACCGAGAGTGTCGTCATGTATCTGGATGTGATGTGTCCCTTGCCCGGTGGTCGGCAGTCCTGTATCGGCCCCCTCGCCGACGTGCCGACCCCGGTGCTCGCTGCCCTTCCGCCGAAGGGTCGGCACGTGCGTAGACCTCCGGTCCTGCGGCACGGCGCTCCGTGCGGGCCGATGGGCGACACCGCGCGGCCGCCCTCGAAGCGGCAGAAGCTCACGGTGCAGCCCATCGGCCGAGCCTCGCGAACTAGGCGCACGTTCCGCCGGCGGACAAGATTGTGTTCGCGGTAACGGTCCAGTCGTTGGAGTCGACCGTCCACCCGGTGCTCGAGTGCGCGCCGTTGGTCGGCCAGCCGTATTGCTTCGACTGGTACGTCGTGTTGTCCCACCAGTCGTGCAGCACGTACCCGGTGGTGTTCGAGTGGACCGTGGGCGTCGGGTAGTAGCCCGAGCACCTCAGGTTTCCGAACTGCTGGGCGGTCGCGCTCGCCGCAGTCGCACCCACCAGGGTGAAGGCGCTGACCAGTGCCGCAACGACAACGAACTTCCGTGCCTTAGGCATCTCGCTCCCTTCGATTCGACCTTGCTGTTCCGTCGACAAACGTCGGCGGACTCACTCGCCCCAGATGAGCTTGGGGGGTGTGTTGGGTTCACACTGCCCTTGCAGTGCAGTCATGACGCCCGCGGGAAGCTGGTCGTAGGGATTCCATGGGGCGGTGTCCCATGTGTCGAGGAACGTCTGCTCGGAAGGGAGATCGGTGACGGTATAGCCGTGGTCCTTCAGGCAGGCGACGAGCGTCACGGTTAGGTAGTGGTAGGCGATCAGCTTCTGGTCACGCGTCATCCGGGAGCTGGATTGCGCCGGGTCCGCCGGATACTGCGCCAGGCACGTATAGGCCGCTAGGTCGTATGCTCTCTTTTGGTCCTTCCCGTACGTGCTCGTCCACCCCTCCTTGTCGTCCGTCAGCGTGGTGGAGAACCCGGCGGCGTTCAGACAGTCGATCATTGCCTGCGTTGCCTCGGACATCGGAACCACGCGCACGATGGGAACCTTCGGGGGATTTCTCAGGTTGTACGCCTGCGCGAGGGATGCCAGCTGCTCGTCGATCGCCTTCTGGTCTTCGGTGCTGAGCGTGCGCTGAGCAGACGGCACGGGCGTCGTCGCGCGGCCGGCCGACGTTGGCGAACCGTCGCACCCCGCCGCCGAAGCCAGAACGAGGCCGCACGCCACGATGGCCAGCGCCATCCGCGTCGAGAGCGCTCTCACACCCACAACCCAACCATCCCCCTGAGGATCAGCCCTACGAGCCACAACGACGTGGCGTCGAACGAGCTACCTGATCGCGAAGGTACCACCGCCACGCGCGGGAAGGGGCCGTTCTGTCGGGACTCTCACCGCCGGGTGGCGACTCACGGTCCCGATCCGCGGGTTGTTGTGTGACTCGGAAGCTAGGGCGTGCTGTCGGACGTGCTGCTAGATCCCGATTGATCGTGGACGGCTCGTCCTGCCTGGGGCTTCTATCCGGCGCGACCTCGGCGTCCGGGCGGAAGCAGTCCGCGGGTGCGGGCTTTGGTGATCCAGCCTTGGGCGGTGGACAGGGCAACGCCGCTGATGGTGGCCATCGTGGCTGACGGGTTGCTGTCGCCGTTGGTGGTGAGCTGGCCGTGCTGGAGGGCGACCAGCTCATAGAAGTCGGGTGTCTGTTTCGGGTCGCCGAGGGGTTTGAGCAGGTCGCGTTCGCCGACCTTGCGGCCCGAGGGGAGTGCGATCTTGCCGCCGGTGATAGTGCTAGTGCGTTTCATGGCGAACAGGCGCTTGTTGATCGCCGCTTCGATGCGTGCAGTCGGCAGCTCGCGCAACAGCTGGCCAGTGATCGGATCGCCAGCCCGCCAGGGCAGGTAGACGACGCCGGTTATGCGGACCTCCTCGGGGACCGCGAGGGGCTGGCGCTGGAGCCGGAGGAATACGCGCGTCCTGGTGGCCTCGTGTTCGATGTAGCGCCACCGGCCGTCGATCGTCTCGTTCTGTTCGGAATCGACCTGGGTCTGCTGCTGCTCGTCGGTGACGCCCTGGTCGTCGTAGCCCAGGACGGCGTCGATCTGGTCGCTGGCGTCGTCCGGCCGCTCGCCGGGGAACCGGCCCGGCAGGTACCAGCCTGCCGGCAGGTCGTCCTGGACGAGCAGCCCGTCGTAGGACTGGTCGCCGGGTCGGCGGGGAGCCATAGGCATGGCGGCCAGCCTAGCGATGCAAGGACCTCCTCATGTACTTGCCGATACGCCTGTGGCTGTGATCTAATCTCATGTATCCGCGAAAACACGAGGTGTGGCGATGAGGGAAGCGCACACGGCGGACACCGCCGACAGACTCCTCCGCACGCAGGAGGTGGCCGCATGGCTGGCCGTCTCCAAGTCGACGCTGGTGCGCTGGCGCCAGTCGCTCGACGGCCCGCAGGTCTTCTGGCTCTCCGACGGCGTGCCGCGCTACCGAGCGTCCGACGTGGAGCGATGGCTGACCGGACGCTCGGCGGCCCGACCTCGCGCGCCACGACGAGGGGGTGCTCGTGCCGGCTCGACGCGGTGAGAACTGGGAGGGTCGCCTCAAGATCGCCGGCCAGGTCGTCAGCACCCGCCGCTTCGAGACCAAGCGGGCAGCGGCCGAGTGGGAGCGTCGCCAGCGTGGCGCATTCGATGAGCACGGCTACGACCCGAGCCGGGGCAAGGTCGCCGTCGAGGACTTGCTGGTCGAGTGGCTGGACCAACGGGCCGGGCGGGTCAGCCCCACGACGCTGAACACTGACCGCTACCTGCTGCCGACAGCGGGTCAGCGATCCGGCAGGACCAGGACCGAGACGATTCTGCCGACGTGGTTCCGCAAGCTCCACGTCGGCAAGATCACCGGCGCCGCGATCGTCGCGTGGCAGGACGGACTGCTGGCGCGCGGGCTGGCACCGACCTCGGTGAAACGGCACCGCGAGTCGCTCTCGTCGTTCTTCGCCTGGTGCGTGTCCGAGGGCTACATCGCCACCAACCCCGTCAAGGCCGCCACCCCGCCGAAGGACCGCCGCGCCCGCGAGGACATGCGGCCCCTGCCGGCGCACGAATTCGAGGCCGTCATCCAGGACGTCGCCGAGGCCAGCGAGGTTTACGCCGACCTCGTGCACGTCCTGGGGCGCACCGGCATCCGGTGGGGCGAGGCCAGGGCGATGCTCGTGCGTGACTTCGTCGAGGTGCCCATGCCCATGCTCCACGTCGTCCGTAACCAGCCCGAGGGGATACCCGAGGCCAAGACGCCCAAGTCGGGCAAGGGTCGGCGCGTGCCGCTGCCCGACGCGGTGCTGCCGGCGATCCGACGCTTCGCCGAGGGCAAGAGTCCGGACGAGCTGCTGCTCACCCGTCCCGGGGGCGGGCAGCTGCACCGCTCGACGTTCGTCCGTGCGACCGGCTGGAGCCGGGTCGGCCGGAGCCGCACCCTGCACGACCTGCGGCACACGGCCGCCTGCGAATGGATCCTCCAGGGCGTCCCGCTGACGACGGTGCAGGCGTGGCTCGGCCACAGCTCGATTGAGATCACCGCGCGCTATCTGCACCACCTCGGCGACTCCGCCGATCGCTCCGCGCTGCAATTGCTCAACGACACCGCCGCCCGCGTAGTGGCAGAGCGCGCCAGGCAACTGCCCGACGCCAGTCAAATCGGCCACGACTACGGCCACCCCAACGGTCCCGATCGCGGCCTCAGTCTGTAGTCGAGGCCGACGCCGATCCCTGCTCCGCAAAGCAACGGTACTGGCCAGCGTCCCGCTCGACGGCACCCAAGGTGTCGCGATGACCGTGCTCGCCCCGGGCACCGAGCCCGAGCGAGTCCGCGTTGACATCGCGGTGCTGGCTCCCGAGTCGACACTGCCGAAGCATCCGGCTGGTCGTGCCCAACTCTTCTACGTCCTCGCGGGCAGGGGGCAGGTCGCCGGCGGGGACGACGTCCCACTCGACGTTGGTCCCGGCTCACTCGTGTTCTGGGATGCAGGGGAGCACCACACCACGTGGGCATCGAGCGAACTGACCGCGATCATCGTGCAGCGCGGCAGAGTCTGAGGGTCACCGAGGATCGGGGTGATTTCGGGGTGACTCTCCGAGCCCGCGAACTCGAACGACATCGGTGAAAGACGGAAGGCCCCTGGTCTGACCAGGGGCCTTCCTCTGCCTTCCGCGGTCGGGGTGGCGGGATTCGAACCCACGACCTCTTCGTCCCGAACGAAGCGCGCTACCAAGCTGCGCCACACCCCGTGAAGCCTCCCCAGGGTAACGGATCACGGGCTGGGGACGAAAACGGCCCCGACGCGTGCGGTCGGCCCACGTGCGTGGCCGTGGCACGCCGGTCAGGAGCCGACGGCGGTGAGGGTCAGCAGCGTCGCCTCAGGGCGGGTGGCGAACCGCACCGGCGCGTACGGCGACGTGCCCAGGCCCGCGGAGACGTGCAGCCACGTCGAGTCCGCGCCACCCGAGCGGTCCGGGCGGGCACCCGGCCAGCCGTGCAGCCCCTTGGCGCGGGCCGGGTCGAGATCGCTGTTCGTCGTGAGCGCGCCGAGCAGCGGCACGCCGATCTGCCCGCCGTGCGTGTGCCCGGCGATCGCGAGGTCCACGCCGTCGGCGTGGAACGCGTCCAGCACCCGCCGGTAGGGGGCGTGCGTCACGCCGACGTGCAGGTCCACGTCGCCCGCCGTGCGCGCGTCGTCGGCTCCTCCGGCGGGCGGCATCTCGTCGATGTCGAGGTGGGCGTCCGCGGTCCCGACGAACGAGACCCGCCGCCCGTCGAGGTCGAGGGCGCCGCGGTGGTTGTCGAGGTCGAGCCAGCCGGCGGCGGTGAAGCGCGCCACGAGCTCGCGCCACGGCAGGTTCACGGGCGCGGCGGGCGTGGTGCGGGCGTCCGGCATCAGGTAGCGCGCCGGGTTCTTGGGGCGCGGGCCGACGAAGTCGTTCGAGCCCAGCACGAACGCGCCCGGCAGCGCCAGCAGCGGCTCGAGCGCGTCCAGCAGCGGCGTCATCGCGTCGAGGTGCGCCCAGTTGTCGCCGGTGTCGACCACGAGGTGCGGCCGCCACGTCGCCAGGTCCCGCACCCAGTCGGCCTTGCGCCGCTGGGAGGGCGTCAGGTGCAGGTCACTGATGTGCAGCACGCGCAACGGGTCCTGGCCGGGCGGCAGCACCGGCACGGTGACGTGTCGCAGCGTGTACCAGCGGACCTCGACGAGCGCACCCCACGCGAGCGCGCCGGCGCCGGCGAGCGCGAGCGCGCCCAGGGTGCGCGCCGCCCCCGAGCACGAGGCCATCAGGGCTTCTGTTGGCCGGCTGGCGGTCCGGCCGGCCCACCGGGGGTCCCGGTCCCCGTGGTGGTCGGCGGCGCGCTGCTCGTCGTGCCCGTCGGCTGCGCGGGCGGTGGCTGCGCACCCTGCCCGTTGGACAGCGTGAGCGTCACGGTGGACCCGCGCGGCGCGTTGCCGGTGGGCGACTGGGCGACGACCGTCCCGGCGGCCGAGGGGTCGGTCGCCTGCGTCGGGGAGATCGCGACCGTGAACCCGGCGGCCTGCAGGCTGCTGGTGGCCTGGTCCTGCGGCAGGCCCACCACCGGCGGCACCGGGACCAGGTCGCCGTAGAGCTCCTTGGTGCCCGGGGGGGCGAAGTCGGGCACGGTCTTGCCGGCCATGAAGTGGTCCATGAACTCGCGCCAGATCGGTGCGGGGATGTCGGCGCCGTACGGTCCGCCGTACCGCGACGTGTACGCCCTGCCCCCGATCGTCAAGCCGTGCAGCGGCGTCATCCCGTTCGGGTTGCCGACCCACACGGCGGCGGCGCGCAGGGGCGTGTAGCCGTCGAACCACAGGTACTCGGCCTGGGTCGTGGTGCCGGTCTTGCCGGCCGCCGGATAGGGGGGTGTGCCAACGGTGGCGGCGGTGCCCTTCCACACGTTCTTCAGCGCGTAGTTGACGGCCGAGGCGATGCGGGGCTCCAGCTTCTGCTGGCAGTTGGCGGAGGGGACCGGCATGTCCTTGCCGTTGGCGTCGACGACCCGCGTGATGGCGATCGGCTGGCAGAACGTGCCGTTGTCCGCGAACGCGGCGAACGCGCCGGCCATGGCCAGCGGGGTCACGTTGTCCGACCCGATGACGTTCGCAGGCCGGGCGGCGATGTTCTTCCCGGTCCCCGCGCCGGCCGGCTGGGTGACGCCGAGGTCGGCGGCGTCCTGCATGACGTTGCAGAGGTCGACCTGCTGCGCCATGACGAGGTACGCGGAGTTGACGGAGTTCTTCGTCGCGTCGACGGCGTTCATGTAGCCGCCGTTGCCCTCGGAGTTGCGGAACGTGTAGGTGCCGCTCTTGGCGTACGGCTTGCCGCACGCGGTGAACGAGGACAGTGGGAGCGGTCGCAACCGGCCGTCGAAGGTCTGCATCAGGGTGTGCCCGGTCTTCAGCCACTCGATGAGCGTGAAGGGCTTGAACGACGACCCCGGGGCGAAGCCTTGCGAGCCCCCGTAGTTGTACGACGTGTTCCAGTTGACCGCGGTCTGGCCGGGTCCCGGGTTCGCGACCGCGGAGTAGTCGCGGTTCTGCGCCATGGCCGTGATCTTGCCGGTGCCGGGCTCGACGACCGAGATCGCGGCGCCGACGCCGGACGGGTCGTTCGGCGGCACCTTGTCGTCCACGGCCTTGAGCGCCAGAGCCTGCTCACCGGGCACCAGCGTGGTGGTGATGGTCAGGCCGCCCTTGTACAGCAGCTGCTGACGCGCCGCCTGGGTGGGGCCGAACGCGGGGTCGTTCAGGATCACCTTGGTGACGTAGTCGCAGAAGTACCCGGAGCCGGGCACGGACTGGCCGGCCTTCATGCAGCCCTGCTGCACCGGCTTGGGGTTGAGCGTCGAGGCGATCGGGGTCGCGATGCCGGCTTGGTACTGCGCGTCGGTGATGTAGCCCTGGTCGTGCATCGTGCCGAGCACGGTGTTGCGCCGGATCTGGGCCTCGGCGGGGTGCAGCACGGGGTCCCACCTCGTCGGGCTCTGGGTGATCCCGGCGATCGTCGCGGCCTGCAGGTAGGTGAGGTCGCTGGCGTGGGTGCCGCCGAAGTAGTACTCCGCGGCCGCCTCCACGCCATAGATCGAGTTGGCTCCGAACTGAGCGATGTTGAGGTAGGCCTCGAGGATCTGGTCCTTGCTCATCCGCTTCTCGAGCGAGATCGCCAGCTTGGCCTCGCGCAGCTTGCGTGCGTAGCCGGACGTCCCGGAGTCGACGGTGACGGCCTGGTACGCCGCCTGCCGCGCCACCGGGTCCGCGATGTTCTGAGCCGCCTGGATCTCGACGTTCTTGATGTACTGCTGCGTGAGCGTCGAGGCGCCCTGCGTCTGGCCGCCGGCGAGGTTCTCGGCCATCGCGCGGAGCATGCCCTGCGGGTCGATGCCCGAGTGCTCGTAGAACCGCTTGTCCTCGATGGAGATGACGGCTTTCTGCATGATCGGCGCGATCTGCGAGAGCGGGACGATCACCCGGTTCTGGTCGTAGAACGTCGCCAGCTGCGTGCCGTCCGCTGCCAGGATCACCGACTTCTGCGGCAGCGTCGTGAAGTCGAGGTCCGTCGGCAGGCCGTTGAACGTCTCGGTGGTGAGGTTGGTCGCGCCGTTCGCCAGCGCCACCGCCGGCAGCCCGAGGCCGGCCGCGATGATGCCGCCGATCGCGGCGATGAGCACGAAGGAGAGCAGGAGCGCGACACCCTGGGCGGCGTGGCCCGTGGCGCGAGCGGCGCGACCGTTGCGGCCACGCGAGCGCGGGCGAGACGACATGGGTGCGAGCGTAGTTGGCGCCGCTGGGAGTCGGGCGGCGGGGCGACGAGGGCGCGGGGACCTCTACCGGACCTGCACACGGGCCCGTCGCGTCCTGCGCTCGCTCGGGCAGGGCGTTGCGGCGCCGGCGGGACGTTCGGCCCTGTCGCAGCGGCGCACAACCCTCCCGGTGCGGGATCCGTCGTGAGAACGCTCCCAAACCCGCTCGTGGGGGGCTGACGACCGAGCCGGGCGGCTGATATGACCCTTTCAGGCTCTCGTCATGCGACGCCGGAGCCGCTAGCGTCCGCCGATGGGGGCAGATGCCCGGACGAGCAGGGGGAGTGCGTTCGGTGAGCGTGGGAACGATGAAGGACGGCCACTGGACGGCGAGTGCGCGGTGCGGAGCGGGGCAGCTCGCTCCGGACGCGCTCTTCGTCGAGGGATCCGCGCAACGGGAGGCCCGCGCGGTCTGCGTGCTGTGCCCGGTGCGGCTGGAGTGCCTGGCTGACGCGCTGGACTCGCGCGCCGACTTCGGCGTCTGGGGCGGCATGACGGAGCGGGAGCGCCGTGCGCTGCTGCGCCGCCGCCCGGACGTCCGCTCGTGGCGGGCCGAGCTCGTCGCCGGGCCCGACGCCTCGCTGGGCGTCTGCTGAGGCGTCGCCTAGGGTGTGGGTCATGGCCACACGCTGGGAGTACGCCACCATCCCGCTGCTCGTCCACGCCACCAAGGCGATCCTCGACCAGTGGGGCGAGGACGGCTGGGAGCTCGTGACCGTCATCCCCGGCCCGGACGGGGGCCTGGTGGCCTACCTCAAGCGGGCCAAGGAGGCGTGATGACCGTCGCCGACCGGTTGGCCGAACGCGGCTTGGTGCTGCCCGTGGTGGCCGCGCCCGTCGGCGCCTACCTGCCCGCGGTGCGGTCCGGAGCGCTCGTCCACACCTCGGGCCAGCTGCCGTTCGTCGCCGGCGAGCTGCCGGCCACCGGCCTCGTCGGCGGCGCCGTGACACCGCAGACCGCGCAGCAGCTGGCCGCGACCGCCGCGCTGAACGCGGTGGCAGCGGTGGCCGCGCTGCTCGCCGAGGAGACCGGTGAGGAGCCCGCGGCGGCGCTCGAGCGCGTCACCAGGGTCGTCAAGGTCGTCGGCTTCGTCGCGAGCGACCCGTCGTTCACCGGTCAACCCGGTGTCGTCAACGGGGCGAGCCAGCTGTTGGGCGACCTGTTCGGTGACGCCGGCCGGCACGCCCGCTCGGCGGTGGGTGTCGCGGTGCTGCCGCTCGGTGCCCCCGTCGAGGTGGAGATCGTCGTCGAGACCCGCTGACGCGTCGTCGTGCGCGTGTCAGCGCGCGCGCCGCTCCAGCCGCTCGACGTCGAGCAGGGTCACCGCACGGCCCTCGCGGCGGATCCAGCCGCGGGTGGCGAAGTCGGCGAGGGCCTTGTTCACGGTCTCCCGGGAGGCGCCGACGAGCTGGGCCAGCTCCTCCTGGGTCAGGCCGTGCGACACCCGCAGACCGTCCGGGACCGGCTGCCCGAAGCGCGCCGCCAGGTCGAGCAGCGCCTTGGCCACCCGTCCCGGGACGTCGGTGAACACCAGGTCGGCGAGCGCCTCGTTGGTGCGCCGGAGACGGCGCGCCAACGTCCGGAGCAGGTGCTCGGCGACGGAGGGCGTCGTCGCCAGCCACCTCGCCAGCTCCGCATGGCCCATCTGGAGCACCACGGCGTCGGTGAGCGCGGTCGCCGTGGCGGTGCGCATGCCGGGGTCGAAGAGCGACAGCTCGCCGATGAGCTCCCCGGGGCCGAGGATCGCCAGCAGGTTCTCCCGGCCGTCGCTGGAGCGACGGCCGAGCTTCACCGTGCCGGACTGGATGACGTAGAGGGTGTCGCCCGACTCCCCCTCGTGGAACAGCACGTCCCCACGCGGCACCTCGACCCGGACGAGCGAGTCCAGCACGGACCGCGCCTCCGCGGGGTCAAGCCCCGCGAACAACGGGGAGTCGACCACCGGCTCGACCATGACACCTCCTGCCGCGGGTTCTCGGCATCCCAGTCTGCCCCACTCGGGCGCGCTGGTCAGAGGCTTTCGTCGTGTTCCGCCCTGGAACGGAGCGGGATGTCCGGGTCGGACGCGAGGCGGTCGATGAGTGCGTCGGTCGCCCGGACGAGTGCGTCTTCCACCCCGGCCTGGTACCGGGCGAGCCGCTGGTCGAGCTCGCGCAACGCCTCCAGCTGCGTGACGTCGGACGCGTCCCGCCGGCCCAGCACGTCGGCCAGCTCGGCAGGTCGGGGCACCTCGAGGCCGATCTCGATAGGCAGGGCGAACGCCAGCTCCTCGCCGAGCGCCTGCGGGCCGACGGCCCGCGCGACGAGGAGGTCGAGCCGTGCACGTACCAGGCGTCGCCACCAGGTGACTCGAGCCTTCTCCGCCCGCAACGCGCGATGGTCGAGGCGGAGGCTCCGGATCTCCTGCTCCGTCGGTGCCGGCATGAACCCCCCCGGGTTCTCGCCCGCGGACGCGGGCACTGAGCGGAGATCGACCCCGCGGTCGACCACCTTGAGCCGCTGCTCCGACAATCACTCGTCGGGAGCATCGGCCCCGTACGCTGCCCGCGTGCCAGGACGTCTTGCCCGGATCGCCGGCCCCACGGCGGAGACCTCGCTGGCCCGCACGCGCCGGGCCCGTCGCATCGACCGGCTGCTCGCCGAGCGCTACCCGGACGCCCGGATCGAGCTCGACTTCGCCGACCCGTTCCAGCTGCTGGTCGCCACGGTGCTGTCGGCCCAGACGACGGACGTGCGGGTCAACCTCACGACGCCGGCCCTGTTCGCGCGGTTCCCCGACGCGGCGGCGATGGCGACGGCCTCGCCCGACGAGCTCGAGGCGATCCTGCAGCCGTTGGGGTTCTTCCGCACCAAGGCGCGGGCGGTCCAGGGGCTGTCGGCCGAGCTCGTCGCCCGGTTCGGGGGGGAGGTGCCCCGGCGGATGGCGGACCTCGTCACGCTGCCGGGGGTCGGCCGCAAGACCGCCAACGTGGTGCTCGGCAACGCCTTCGGGATCCCCGGCCTGCCCGTCGACACGCACGTGCTGCGGCTGTCGCGGCGGCTGGGCTACACCGTCAGCGACGACCCCGTGCAGGTGGAGAAGGACGTCACGGCGCTGCTGCCGAAGGCGGACTGGGTGATGGCCAGCCACCGGCTCATCTTCCACGGGCGGCGCACCTGCTTCGCGCGGCGGCCCGCGTGCGGCGCCTGCCCGGTGGCCGCGCTGTGCCCGTCGGCCGGCATCGGCGAGATGGACCCGGTGCAGGCGGCGGCGCTCGTCAAGCCGTGACGGTCTGCGCCAGCCAGTCCAGCAGCAGCCGGTTGACCGCCTCCGGAGCCTCCTCGGCCGGGTAGCGGCCGACGCCGGTCAGCAGCTCCCAGCGGTACGGGTCGGCCAGCCGGCGCGTGCGGTGGTGCAGGGCCGCGGCAGTGGGGGAGCGGACGCCGTCGCGGTCGCCGTGCACCTGCAGCGTGGGGACCGGACGGGCGTCCTCGTACGCCGCGAGGTAACGCCGCCCGTCGGGGCGCGGCCGGGAGCGGACGAGCCATCGCAGCTGCTCAAGCTGGCTGTGCGCGGCGAACGGCACGCGCAGGGCCCGGGCGTAGCGCTCGGAGGTCTCGCGGTCCGGCCAGCCGCGCGCCCCGGCGCCGATGGCGAGCAGGCGGCGCACGACGAGCGCGTCGGTCAGCCGCCGCTCGGGGACGGACGGCACCAGCGCCAGCGCGATGCGCCGAGCGGCGGCGGGGTGGACCGGCGCGAGCACGGAGTCGAGCGGATGGGCGGCGGCGAGCGCGCCGACGCCGCGCACCACGTCGTCGTGCAGCGCCGCGGTGGCCCACGCCACCTGCGCGCCCGTGCCGGAGCCGACGAGCACGCAGCGGTCCGCCCCCAACGAGCGGATGACACGGGCGACATCGGTCGCCATCGTCGGGGTGTCGTAGCCGTGCGGCGGCTTGTCGGAGCCTCCGGTGCCGCGCAGGTCCATCGCGGCGACCCGGTAGCCGGCCTCGGCGAGCGCCGGCAGCTGGTGGCGCCAGGCCCACCAGTACTGCAGCACGTCGTGCAGCAGCACGACGAGAGGCGCGTCGCGGTCCTCGGGCCCGGACACGGCGACGTGGAAGCGCGCGCCGTTCGCCGCGACGAAGCGGTGCTGCCAGGGGCCCTCGACGGCGAGCTCAGCGGAGTCGACGGCGGTCATCGGTGCCGAACCTACCCCGCCGGCACCCCGGCCTTCCCCTTTTC
>DAIDJQ010000025.1 GCA_027451305.1 Cellulomonas sp. | reverse complement strand
GGGGTGGCGACGACGACGCCGTGCCGGATCATGCCGGGCATGCCGACGGTGGCGCGGTCGAACGGGGGCAGTGCGGCACCGAGCTCGGCGACGGTCTGCACGAGTCGCTGCGGAGGCAACGGGTACGGGGTGGGCACCCTGACCGGCGGCGCGTGCAGGGTCCCGGCCGCGTCGAGCACGGACGCCTTGATCCCGCCGCCGCCGCAGTCGACGGCGAGCGTGAACGGGTCGGATCGGCTGCCCATCGACCCACGGTAGCGGGCGGCGCGGCGGCTACCGTGTGCGCCGTGACCACCGCCCCGGACCCCACCGTCCGCCTGCGCCTCGACCTGGCGTACGACGGTGCCGGCTTCGCGGGCTGGGCCCGGCAGCCGGGCCTGCGCACGGTCCAGGGGGTCCTGGAGGAGGCGCTCGCCACCGTGCTGCGCACCGCTCCGCGGGACGAGACGCCACCGCACGTCACCGTCGCCGGTCGCACGGATGCCGGTGTGCACGCGCGGGGCCAGGTGGCGCACGTCGACGTGAGCGTCGCCGGCCTGCTGGCGGCGCAGGGCAGGTCCGACCGGGACGCACCTGCCGCGCTCGTCGCGCGCCTTGGGGGCGTGCTGCCCGGCGACCTCGTCGTGCACCGCGTGACCGTGGCGCCGACCGGTTTCGACGCCCGCTTCTCGGCTCTGCGGCGCCGTTACGTGTACCGGGTGTGCGACGACCCGGCGCTGCGCGACCCCTTGCGCCGGGGTCATGTGCTGTGGCACCGCCGCCCGCTCGACGCCGACGCCATGGCCGACGCCGTCCGTCCCCTCGTCGGGCGGCACGACTTCGCGGCCTTCTGCAAGCCGCGTCCCGAGGCCACCACCATCCGGACGCTGGAGCGCTTCGAGTGGACCCGGATGAGCGCCGGTGCCGACGCGGGGCTGGTGGTCGCGCACCTGCAGGCCGATGCCTTCTGCCACTCGATGGTGCGGGCGCTGGTCGGGGCGAGCCTCGTGGTCGGCGAGGGCCGCCGCACCCCGCAGTGGCCCGCGGAGCTGCTGGCCGGGCGGCGGCGGGACGGCGCGGCGGCCGTCGTGCCGGCCCACGGCCTCACGCTCGAGGAGGTCGTCTACCCACCGGACGACGAGCTCGCCGTACGAGCGGTGCGGACCCGGGCTCGCCGACAGCCGGACGAGGCCGTCGGCGCGCTCGACTGCGGCTGCGACTGAGCCCTGGCACCGCGTCCTCGTCGGCTCGGGGTCGGCTCGGGCGACCGCGTCGGCTCGGGCGACCGCGCAGCGCCGTCGCCCTGAGCGCGGCGGGTGCCGTCGCTTCCGGATCAGCCGCGCTCGTCGTCCGCCCGGTAGAGCGGCTCGTCCTGGTCGGGGTCCGGGATCACGTGCACAGCCGCCTCCTCGGCGCTCGCGGCCCCGCCCGCGACGCCGACGTCGTGCGCGAAGGTGTCCGTCACCCGGGCGTCCACGGCGTCGTCGTCCGCCTCGAGCCGCCCGGCGCGGAACTCTTCCCGGTCACCGCGCGGCCCCTCGGGGACCTCCCAGACCTCGGGCTCCTCCTGCCCGATCCGCTGGTCGATCGTCTCCCGGTGCTCCTCCTCCCAGGGCGTCTCGCCGTAGCGGTTGCTGCGGGCGCGCTCCGGGGGGGAGTAGCCCTCGTCGAGCAGGTCCTCGACGCCGCGCTCGAGGAGCATGTCCTCGCGCGGCAGCTGGTCCGCGTCGCCCTCCGAGCCGAGTGCGGGATCGGTGCTGGTCGCTGGCGTCTCCTCGGTCATGTCCCCACCGTGGCATCCGTCGTCCACCTGCGCCACGGCAGCGGCCCGGCTGCTCCGCAACCGGGCGCCGAGCAGCCGTGACGGCCGCCCGGCGCCCAGCCGAGCACCAGCCGGAGCCCGATGGTCGTCATCACGGCAGCGACACCCACGTCGAGCGTTCGCCAGGCCGCGGGCCGGGCGAACAGCGGACGCAGGTGGGCGGCACCGAAGCCCAGCGCGCTGAACCAGGAGGCGCTCGCGACGGCGGCGCCCGCGGCGAACTGCCACCGGGCGGCGCCGTTCTGCTGGGCCAGCGCGCCGAGCAGCAGCACCGTGTCCAGGTAGACGTGCGGGTTCAGGAAGGTCAGTCCGGCGGCGGTCGCCAGCACGGCTCGCGCGCCCGAGGGCCCCGCCGCGGCGGGGTCGAGCGTCCCGGGCCGCAGGGCGCGGCGCAGGGCTCCGACCGCGAGCCAGAACAGGAAGCAGGCACCCCCGACGCGTGCCGCCGTCAGCGCGGCCGGGTGGGCCTCGACGAGTGCGCCGAGGCCTGCCGTCCCCGCGGCGATGAGCAGCGCGTCCGCCACCACGCAGAGCGCGACCACGGGGCCGATGTGCTCCCGGCGCAGGCCCTGCCGCAGCACGAAGGCGTTCTGCGCCCCGATCGCGACGATGAGGGACAGGCCGCTGAGCAGGCCGCGGAGCGCGATCACCAGCCGACGGTAGGGCGCCGCGGTGCGGCAGCACCAGTTCAGGAAAGCTGAGTATCTGTAGCATCGCTTCACATGGCGTTCGACCCGGACCAGCTCGCCACGCTCGCGGCGGTCGTGGCGGGCGGCACGTTCGACGCCGCGGCGCAGGCGCTCCGGCTCACTCCGTCGGCGGTGAGCCAGCGGGTCCGCGCGCTCGAGCGGGAGGCCGGCCAGGTGCTGGTGCTGCGGACCCGGCCCTGCCGCCCGACGCCTGCGGGGGAGGTGCTGGTACGGCTGGCGGGGCAGGTCGCCGCGCTCGACGCGGATGCGCGCGACGCGGTCGGCGGCCGGCACGGACCGGCCCGACGTCTGCCGGTGGCGGTGAACGCGGACTCGCTGGCGACCTGGTTCGTCGCGGTGCTGACCGGGCTGAGCGCCGAGGTGACGGTCGACGTGCACCGGGAGGACCAGGACCGCACCGCACAGCTGCTCCGGGACGGAACGGTGATGGCGGCCGTCACCGGAGACGGCCGCGCTGTTCAGGGCTGCCGGTCCGTCGCGCTGGGTGCGGCGCGATACCGGGCGATGGCGGCTCCGGCGTTCGCCGCGCAGCATGTCGGCGACCTGCCGGCGGCCGGAGCCGACGCGGGCCACGGATCGGCGGCGGGGCGCCCGGAGCGGCTGGCCGCCGCACTCGCCGCGGCTCCCGTGGTGGCGTTCACAGCCGAGGACGCGCTGCAGCGGCGGTTCGTCGCGATGCTCGGCGGCCCGCCGGTCGAGCTGGCCCGGGTGCACCACGTGCCGTCGAGCTCGGCGTACGTCGCGGTGATCGCGGCCGGCCTGGGGTGGGGGATGGTGTCGGAGCAGGAGGCCGCACAGCTCGCACCGACCGGAGCCCTGGTCGACCTGGCTCCCGGCAGGTGGCTGGACGTGCCCCTGTGGTGGCAGCGGTGGGCCATCCGGACGAGACCGCTCGACGAGCTCACGGAACGCGTCGTGACCGTCGCCCGGGCTGCGCTGCAGCCGGCTCCGCCGGTGTCGCGCCGGCTCCCGGGGTGACGGGTTTTGCCCTGGTGCCGGTCCGCAGTTACCCTGGTGTGTCGTTGCGCGTCCCCTGTCGTGCGCCGGTGGCTTCTCACCATCAGGCGCCGACGGCTGCACCCGGTGATCCCACTCGCCGGATCGGGATGCCCCGACGTACCCGCCACGGGCTGCCCGCGTCATGCGCGAGCTGCACGCGGCCTCGACATGCATCACTGACCAGAAGGCTCACACCCGTGCGCACGTACACCCCGAAGCCCGGCGACGTCGAGCGGACCTGGTACGTCATCGACGCGACCGATGTCGTCCTGGGCCGCCTGGCCACCCACGTGGCCACGCTGCTGCGTGGCAAGCACAAGCCCACGTTCGCCCCCCATGTCGACGGTGGTGACTTCGTCATCATCGTCAACGCCGAGAAGGTTGCCCTCACCGGCACCAAGCGGGAGACCAAGGTCGCCTACCGGCACTCCGGTTTCCCGGGCGGTCTGACGGCCACCGGTTACACCGAGCTCCTGGCCACGCACCCGGAGCGCGCGATCGAGAAGGCCGTGCGGGGCATGCTGCCCAAGACCACGCTCGGCCGCCAGCAGCTCGGCAAGCTCAAGGTGTACACGGGTCCGGAGCACCCGCACGCCGCGCAGCAGCCGAAGCCCTTCGAGCTCATCCAGGTGGCGCAGCAGGGCTGAGGCCGGCTGCGACGAACGACGGAACGCGAGGATCCCCGTGGCGGAGACCACAGTCGACTACGACACCGAGGGCGAAGACACGCCCACCAGCTACACCTCTGAGACCACCGCACCGACCGGCCGCGGCCAGTCGCTGACGGCACCGGCTCAGGCGCTCGGCCGACGCAAGGAGGCGATCGCCCGTGTCCGCCTGGTGCCCGGCACCGGCACCTGGACGATCAACGGCCGATCGCTCGAGGACTACTTCCCGAACAAGCTGCACCAGCAGCTCGTCAGCTCGCCGCTCAAGGTGGTGGACGTCGAGGGTCGCTTCGACATCATCGTCCGCGTGACCGGCGGCGGCGTGACGGGCCAGGCCGGCGCGCTGCGCCTCGGCATCGCTCGCGCGCTGAACGCGATCGACGCCGAGCACAACCGTCCGGCGCTCAAGAAGGCCGGCTTCCTCACCCGTGACGCGCGCGTGGTGGAGCGGAAGAAGGCTGGTCTGAAGAAGGCCCGCAAGGCACCGCAGTACTCGAAGCGCTGATCGGGCGCTCCGTCACGACGGCCCCGCTGCACCTCGGTGCGCGGGGCCGTCGGCGTGCCGGGGCCGTGACGGTCCGTGGCACGGTCCCAGGCCGGGCGGCGCGCGGCGAATCCGTCGCCGCTACGGTCCTGGAGCAAGGAACCGGCCGGGTCGCCGTCAGGTACCGGCGCACGATGCGAGATGACGAGGGAGTCCGCTGATGGGCCGACTGTTCGGGACCGACGGGGTGCGTGGGTTGGCCAACCGCGACGTGACCGCCGAGGTGGCGCTGGACGTCTCGGTGGCTGCCGCGCACGTGCTGGGCACGCAGGGGGCGTTCGCCGGGCACCGGCCGCGGGCGGTGGTGGGCCGCGACTCGCGGGCCTCGGGGGAGTTCCTCGCGGCGGCCGTGTCTGCCGGGCTGGCGTCGGCCGGGGTGGACGTCGACGACGTCGGCCTGCTGCCCACGCCTGCCGTGGCGTTCCTCACCGCGGCGACGGGGGTGGACCTCGGCGTCGTGCTCTCGGCCTCGCACAACCCGATGCCCGACAACGGGATCAAGTTCCTGGCCCGCGGCGGCCTGAAGCTGGACGACGAGCTCGAGGCTGCCATCGAGACACGGCTCGGCGAGCCGTGGGAGCGGCCGGTCGGAGCCGGGGTGGGTCGCATCCGGGTCGACAACGGGCACGCCGGTGAGCTCTACGTGGAGCACCTGGTCAGCACGGTCCCCGCACCGCTGACCGGCCTGCGGATCGCGGTCGACTGCGCCAACGGCGCGGCGAGCGAGGTCGGGCCGGCGGCGCTGCGCGCCGCGGGCGCCGAGGTGCTGGTGATCAACGCGGCACCGGACGGCCTCAACATCAACGACAGGTGCGGGTCCACGCACCCCGAGCAGCTGCAGGCGTTCGTCGTGGCCTCCGGGGCGGACCTCGGCGTCGCCTTCGACGGGGACGCCGACCGGTGCCTCGCGGTCGACGCGACGGGGACGCTCGTCGACGGCGACCAGATCATGGCGGTGGTCGCGCTCGCGCTGCGCGACCGTGGCGCCCTCGCGCAGGACACCCTGGTCATCACGGTGATGAGCAACCTGGGGCTGCGGCTGGCGATGACCGAGGCCGGCATCACCACGGTCGACACAGCAGTCGGCGACCGGTACGTGCTGGAGGCGATGCGGGCCGGTGGCTTCAGTCTCGGCGGCGAGCAGTCGGGGCACATCATCCTGGCCGAGCACGCCACCACCGGGGACGGGATCCTGACGGCGCTGCAGCTCGCGTCCCGGGTGGCCGCCACGGGACGGTCGCTCGCCGAGCTCGCCGCCGTGGTGCACCGCCTGCCGCAGACGCTGGTGAACGTCTCCGGCGTCGACCGCGCGCGGGTGACGGCGGACGAGCCGCTGACCGACGCCGTCGCCCGTGCGGAGGCGGTGCTCGGGAGCACCGGACGCGTGCTGCTGCGACCGTCCGGCACCGAGCCGCTCGTGCGGGTCATGGTCGAGGCCGCGAGCCAGGACGAGGCGGACCGGGTCGCCCGTGACCTCGCCGACGTCGTCCGGGAGCGGCTCGCGCTGTGAGCTCCTCGGACGTCGTCCTGCGCGACCACGCGCTGCGCCTGGTCGAGGCGGCAGCCGCCCGTCCCGACGGCTTGGCGCCGATCGTCCGTGCCGGTCATCCGGCCCTCCGTGCCGTCGCGGTGCCGTTCGACGGGCAGCTGTCCGGTGCGGAGCTCGCGGCGCTGCTCTCCTTGATGCGGCGCACGATGCGGGCCGCCCCGGGGGTCGGGCTCGCCGCCCCGCAGGTGGGGCTGCCGTTGGCGCTGGCGGTCCTGGAGGACCCCGGTGTGCCGGACCCGGCCGTGGCCGCGGTGCGCGAGCGGGCGCCGCTGGCCCCCCGCGTCCTGGTCAACCCGCGCTACGCGGCGGTCGACGACGAGCGTGCCGCGTTCTACGAGGGCTGCCTGTCCGTGGTCGGCTTCCAGGCCGTCGTGCCGCGCCACCGCCGCGTGCGCCTGACGGGGTTCGACGAGCACGGCACCCCGCTCGACGAGCTGGTCACCGGCTGGACGGCTCGCATCGTCCAGCACGAGACCGACCACCTGGGCGGCACGCTCTACCTCGACCGCGCCGAGATGCGCTCGCTGTCGGCGACGGACGAGCTCGGGGCGCGGTGGGCGGCGGAGCCCACGCCCACGACGGCCGCCCGGACCCTCGGCTTCCCGCTCGGCTGAGCCCCGGCGCCGGCCCCGGCCTCTGCCCCGGCCCCACGACCCGGCGGGGGCCCCTGTAGCGTGGTCGCGGCGGCACGTCCGCCCCGCGGCACCGGGAGTGCCGACCGGTCGACGAGGGGGCCAGGGCGTGCAGCAGTGGGCGTTGGCGCTGGTCGGGTCGCCCTGGGTGTTCGCGGTCCTCTACGCGTTCGCCGTCGTGGACGGGTTCTTCCCGCCGATCCCCAGCGAGACCGTCGTCATCGCACTCGCTTCGTTGTGGGCATCTCGCGGCAGCCCGCCGCTGCTGCCGGTGATCGTGCTCGCCGCCGCCGGCGCCTTCACCGGTGACCAGGTCGCGTACGCGATCGGCACGCGCGTCAAGGTCCGCAGCCTGCGGATCTTCGCCCGCCCGAGGGCGCAGCAGGCGCTCGACTGGGCCGAGCGGTCCTTGGCGACCCGCGGCGCGTCCTTCATCATCGCGGCTCGGTACATCCCCGTGGGTCGGGTGGCGGTCAACATGACGGCCGGCGCGCTGCGCTACCGGCGGCGTCGCTTCGTCGGCATCACGGCCCTCGCCGCGATCACCTGGGCCCTCTACTCGTCGGCGATCGGCATCGTCTCCGGCGCCGTCCTGAAGGCCCACCCCGTGATCGGCCTGCTGGTGGGCGTGGCGGGGGGACTGGTGATCGGCGTGGTCGTCGACTGGGTGCTCAGCCGCTGGGCGGGAGGCCGGTCGAGGTCACGATCAGGCGGCGTCGGCTAACGATCCGGTCTCACCGCGTCACTCGACCGGATGACCCCCCTACCCTCGAACAGGGTCGGCGCCGCGGCTAGGCCTCCGGCACCGTCGGCCTTCGCGGTGGCCTCTGCCGGCCGGCGGGAGCAGTCGAGGGGCAGGACGTGGACCGAGGACGAAGACGAGGACAGCGCGGCGCTGCGCGCCCGGTGGCCGTCATCGGCGCCGTGCTCGCCGTCGGCACCCTCCTCCTGGTCCTCGTCCTGGGTCGACGCGCCGGTGACGAGGGCTCCGGGGCCTCGTCGATCGCCGAGGTGGCGGCCGCGGCCGACTGCCTGGCACCCGAGGTGCTGGACGCCCTCGGTCTGCACCTGGACCCGGGGCTGGCCACCGCCGGTGCGCACGCGGACGCACCCGCGGCCGGCCGGGTCCCGAGCTCGTTCAGTCCCGCCGGTGTGCTCGTCTGCAAGTCCGGCGGGCGGATGCGGGACGGCTCGGGCACGTGGGCCGTGGTCACGGCGACGACCCGGGACGGCACCGCGCCCCAGATCGCCACCCTGCTCGCCGCGCTCGAAGGCGCACCGGCGCCGGCGACGGCCACCGTCCGCCCCTCCCCGTGCGTCACGGCCGGGGCCGAACGGATGGAGCTGTGGCTGGTCGACTCGATCGGCCGCGCCGTCCGTCCGTCGATGCCGTTGGACGGTTGCGGGCGGCCGACCGTCGAGGTGCAGCGCGCACTGGAGGCACTGGCGATCACCGACCAGGTGGACGCCCCGGTCAGCCTGCTGACGCCGGCCACCACGACGCCCACGGCCGCGGCCGGCTGACCCGGGCTACAGCTTGCGCAGCCGCACCCGCTGCACGCTGTGGTCGGAACCCTTGGTCAGCACGAGCGTGGCGCGGCTGCGGGTCGGCAGGATGTTCTCCTCCAGGTTGGGGGCGTTGATCGCGTCCCAGATGCCCTGGGCCATCTCGGTCGCCTCGTCGTCGGACAGGGCGGCGAAACGGTGGAAGTACGACATCGGCTGCGTGAAGGAGGTCTCGCGCAGCCGCAGGAAGCGGTCGATGTACCACTTGCGCACGTCGGTGGTGCGCGCGTCCACGTAGATCGAGAAGTCGAAGAAGTCGCTCACCGCCAGGTTCGACCGGCCGCCGAGCGGCGAACGGGCGGGTTGCAGCACGTTCAGGCCTTCGACGATGAGGACGTCGGGCCGCCGCACGACCGTGCGAGCGCCGGGGACGATGTCGTAGGTCAGGTGGTCGTACACAGGCGCGCTGACCTCGGGCCTGCCCGCCTTGACCGCGGCGACGAACCGCAGCAGCGCCCGCCGGTCGTAGGACTCCGGGAAGCCCTTGCGGTCCAGCAGCCGCCGGCGCTCGAGCTCGGCGTTCGGGTACAGGAAGCCGTCGGTGGTGATCAGCTCGACCCTCGGCGTGGCCGGCCAGCGGGCCATCAGCTCGCGCAGCAGCCGGGCGGTGGTGGACTTGCCGACCGCCACGGAGCCCGCCACGCCGATGACGAACGGTGTCAGCCCGGCGTCCTCGTGCAGGAACGTGCTCGTGGCCCGGTGCAGGTGCCGGGTCGCCTCGATGTGCAGGTCCAGCAGTCGCGAGATCGGCCGGTAGATGGCGTCGACCTCGGCCAGGTCGATGGGGTCGCCGAGCCCGCGCAGTCGCTGCACGTCCGCACCGGTGAGGGGCAGCGGGGTGGATGCCGAGAGCCGCACCCATGCCGACCGGTCCAGGTCGACGTAGGGGGTGGACGACGTGGCGGTGGTCGGCACGGCCCCGATCCTCGCACGGTGCCGGGATCCGGGGCGGCGGCTCGTCGAGGCCCGACCGTTACCATCGACGTCGTGTGTGGAATCGTCGGTTACGTCGGCAGCCGGACTCCCAGCGGGCTTCCCCTCGAGGTGGTGATCGAAGGCCTGCGGCGTCTGGAGTACCGCGGCTACGACTCGGCCGGGGTGGCCGTGGTGAGCGGCGACGGGAACCTGGACACGCGGAAGAAGGCCGGGAAGCTGGCCAACCTCGTCGAGGAGCTCGACGAGAACCCGCTTCCCGCCGCGACCGCGGCCATCGGTCACACGCGCTGGGCGACGCACGGCGGCCCGACGGACGTGAACGCCCACCCGCACGTCTCGGGCCGGCTCGCGGTGATCCACAACGGGATCGTGGAGAACTTCGCCACCCTGAAGGCCGAGCTCGTGGAGCAGGGCGTGGAGTTCGCGTCCCAGACCGACACCGAGGTGGTGGCCCACCTGCTCGCGGGCGCGTTCGACCGGACGGGCGACCTGACCACCGCGATGCAGTCGGTGGCGCTGCGGCTCGAGGGGACGTTCACGCTGCTGGCGGTGCACGCCGACCGGCCCGACCTCGTCGTCGGGGCTCGGCACGACTCTCCTCTCGTGGTGGGGCTCGGCGAGGGGGAGAACTTCCTCGGGTCCGACGTCGCGGCGTTCATCGCGCACACCCGTGACGCGCTGGAGCTCGGTCAGGACCAGGTGGTCACCATCACGCCCGAGAGCGTCGAGGTGAGCGACTTCGCCGGCGCGCCGGCGCAGGGCCGCCGCTTCGTCGTCGACTGGGACGCCGCCGCGGCCGAGAAGGGCGGCTTCCGCTCCTTCATGGACAAGGAGATCCACGACCAGCCGCACGCTGTGGCGGACACGCTGCTGGGTCGCACCGACGTGCACGGCCGGCTGGTGCTGGACGAGATGCACATCGACGAGTCGGTGCTGCGGCAGGTGGACAAGATCGTCGTCATCGCGTGCGGCACCGCCGCGTACGCGGGGCACGTGGCCAAGTACGCCGTCGAGCACTGGTGCCGGATCCCGGTCGAGGTGGAGCTGGCACACGAGTTCCGCTACCGCGACCCGGTGGTGGACGAGCGCACGCTGGTCGTCGCGATCTCCCAGTCGGGGGAGACGATGGACACGCTGATGGCCGTGCGGCACGCGCGCGAGCAGGGCTCCCGCGTCCTGGCGGTGGTGAACACCCACGGGTCGACGATCCCGCGCGAGTCGGATGCGGTGCTGTACACGCACGCCGGTCCCGAGATCGCCGTCGCCTCCACGAAGGCCTTCCTCGCCCAGATCACCGCGGTGTACCTGCTCGGGCTGTACCTCGCCCAGCTGCGGGGCAACATGTTCCC
>DAIDJQ010000024.1 GCA_027451305.1 Cellulomonas sp. | reverse complement strand
CCGGCGACCAGGCCGAGAACGACGACCGGCACGTTGACCAGCAGGCACCAGCGCCAGGAAACGCGCTCGGTGAGAACCCCGCCCAGCACCATGCCGGCCGCCGAGCCCACCCCGGCGAGCGAGCCGAAGATCGCGAACGCGCGGTTGCGCTCGGGTCCGCCGGGGAAGGCGAGCGTGACGAACGCCAGCGCGGCCGGAGCGAGGAAGGCGGCGGCGATCCCCTGCACGGCGCGCGCCGCCACCAGCACGGCACCGGTGCCGGCGAGCCCCCCCGACACCGAGGCCAGGCCGAAGACCGCCAGCCCCAGCAGGTAGGTGCGCTTGCGGCCCCAGAAGTCGGCGACGCGGCCGCCGAGCAGCAGGAACGAGCCGAACGCGAGGGCGTAGCCGGTGACGACCCACTGCCGACCGGCGTCGCTCAGGTGGAGCTCGGCCTGGGCCCGTGGGAGGGCGACGTTGACGATGGTGCCGTCCAGCACCAGGAGCAGCTGGGTGAGGGAGACGGCGGCGAGCGTCCACCACCGGTGGGACGTGGTCGGTCGACGTGGGGGCATGGCGGTCCTCCGGACGAGATCGTGCGTTCACGTCACGAGGGGTTCCAGCCCTCGATCGGCTACGACTAGCCCGACCAGCTCCGGGTGCGACCCGGCCACGACGTCGATGCACCCGGCGTGCCACCGGGTGGTGGGCGGGCGCACGGGCGCCTCGCCGTTGGTTCCGCCCGCGTCACGGCCGGTCGGCGCGATGCCGCCGTTCCGTGACGCGGGCGCCGGTCAGACGAGACCGGTGAGGATCTTCTGCTCGAGGCGCAGGTGCCGCTCGAGCTGCTCGTGGGCGTCGTCCAGGTGGAACGCGTGGCCCTCGTACTCCGAGAGCAGCACACCCTCGAACCCGGACTCGACGATCGCCGTGAGCAGCTTGCCCACCGGGATCTGCGGGTCCTGGAGGTCGGAGGTCACGTGGTAGAACTTCGAGTGGAAGTACTGCGCACGGTGCAGCAACGTGCGGAAGCCCTCGATGTCGGCAGGGCCGAACGACAGGAAGCCGAAGAACTCGCTGATCGCGAGCTTCTCCGCCTCGCCGCCGCCCATCCCGGCGATCGTCGCCTGCATGCCGGCCTCGTCGAGGCCGTCGTGCCGGTGCGCGATCACGTAGTCCAGAAGCTCGGGGCGCGCGCCGTTGGCGGTGTGCCGGTCGAGGGCGGGCTGGGCCGGACGCTCGATGAAGCACCCGAAGTCGGGGACCATCCCCAGGTACGGGCTGTCGATCTCGTCCATCGTGGCGAGCATCTTCTGGATCCGCTCGTCGCTGGGCCGCGAGGGTGCGTGGATCTCGATGCCGATCCGCACGTCGTACCGGGCGGCCATGTCCGCCGCCGGGCCGAGCAGGTGCAGGGGGATGTCGCCGGCCCGCAGGTACGGCGCACCGAGGTCCCGCGCGGTCATCAGGTCCGCGGTGACGTCGAGCATGATGTCGGCGTCCGTCGCGTCGTGGCCGGTGATCTTGCCCTTGTCCAGGTAGCCGCCGTAGCTGTTCGGCGTCACGCCGTACTTCTCGTTGAGGCGCAGCACCTCGGCGATCTCCGCCGCCTTGGGCCGCGGGTACTGGTCGAAGGTCATCGACCCGATCAGCTCGTACTTGCGCACGCCCAGCTCGACGAGCTCGGTGAACATGTCCTCGGTGCCGTACTCCGGCAGGTCGACGAGACGCTGCTCGAACCCGTAGAGCGACACGGCCTGCTCGATGCCGCCGATCTTCATCTCAGGCCTCCTTCCGGAGCGTCAGGGTGCGGGTGGCGGAGCCGTCGACCATGCCGTAGGCGCCCGGGCCGAACTGCATGTACACGTTGCGCAGGTCGAGCCGGACGGCCACCTCGTGCTCGCCGTCGGCCAGGCCGCCGTTGAACACCTTCACGTGCAGGTCCCGCTTGATGCCCCAGAACTCGGTCCAGGCGAGCGCCAGCTGCTCGGGCATGAACAGCTTCTCGTTCAGCTCGACCAGCATCAGGTGCGCCGGCACCGGCTCGCCGTCGACGCTGATCTCGAGCTTCTCGACCGCCGAGAGGGGCAGGCCGCGGTAGTAGTTGAGGCCGACGTCGAGCGTGAACCCGATGACCTCCTCGTTCAGCGTGAGCTCGCGCAGGGCGTCGGTGCGCAGCACCTTGTCCTCGTGCGGGAGCTTCATGAACAGCGTGGGCACTGTGGCTTCTCCTCTTCGTGGGTGGTTCGTGACGGCTGCGGGCCGCAGCTGGACGAGGGTCCGGCGAACGTCAGCCGACTACCGCCGGCTCTCTTGCCAAGGTCGTGTCGAGGAACCGTGGCGAGAAGGCGCCGTCGATCGCCAGGTGCGCGGCACCGATGAGCCCCCCGAGGGCGCCGGACTCGGCGACGGTGACCCTCAGGTTGCGGCTGGCCAGGGGCAGCGCTCGCGAGTACACGGACTCACGGACGCCGGCGAGCAGCGGTTCACCGGCCTCGACGATCTCCCCGCCGATGACGATCACGCGGGGGTTGAACAGGGCGGTGCACGCGGCGAGCACGTCGCCGAGCGCCCGCCCGGCCTGACGCAGCGCCTGGACGCTCTCGAGGTTCCCGGCCCGGACCAGGTCGACGATGTCCCGTGGGGAGCTCGCCGGCACGCCTCGTTCGGTGAGAGTGGCTGCGATGCTCATCCCGCCGGCGAGGGACTCGAGGCAGCCCCGGTTGCCGCACCGGCAGTCACGGCCGCCGGCTGCGGCGGAGAAGACGTGCCCGAGGTCGCCGGCGGCTCCTTCCGCCCCGTGCAACAGGTGCCCCCCGCTGATGATGCCCGCGCCGATGCCGGTCGCGACCTTGACGAAGACGAGGTCCTCGACGTCGGGCCAGGCGACGGCGCGCTCACCGATGGCCAGGACGTTGGCGTCGTTGTCGACGAACGCGGGGCAGCCGTAGCGCTCGGACAGCACACGACGCACGTCGTACCCGTCCCATCCGGGCATGATCGGCGGGCTCGTCGGGCGCCCGGACTCGTGGTCGACAGGCCCTGGCAGCCCGATGCCGAGAGCCAGGACACGCCGGTCGCGGAGGTCGGGCCCGCCGCAGAGCTGGTCGAGGCGATCGAGGACCAGGCCCATCACGGCGGCCGGTCCTTCGCCGATCGAGATCGGGTCGGTCGCGTGGGCCAGGACCTCTCCGCGCAGGTTCGTCGCCCCGTAGGTGGCGTGGTTGGCTCCCAGGTCGATGCCGAGCGCGATCCGGTCGTCGCCGTCGAAGGCGAACGCGGCCGAGGGCCGGCCGCCCGTGGCTGCGGCCTCGTCGGCCTCGCGGACCAGGCCGGCCTCCGCGAGCACGGTGAGGCGTTGGGACACGGTGGTACGCGCCTGACCGGTCATGAGGGACAGGTCGCGCTTGGTGCGGGGCTGGCCGTCGCGCAAGATCTCCAGGATCTGCCCGGCACTGCCCGGCTGGTGGGTGTCCATCGTCACGCGTCTCTCGGGGTCAGGGTGGTCGATCGGGCAGCAAGGTGGTGGGCCGGCGGGTCGTCGGCCCACCACCTCGCGGATCAGCCGAGCTCTGTGCGCTTGGCCTCGAGCCGTGCCCGGACCAGCTCGAACTTCGCCTCGCTGAGCGGGTAGAGCAGCACCGGGACGATGGCGATCAGCGCCAGGACTGCGGGGACGACGTTGACCGTGAAGTTGATGCCGTTCGCGGCGGCCGCGGTCTGCTCGTGGGCGTTGGCGACGTAGCCGTAGGCGCCCAGCAGCACGGCACCCAGCGCGGCCCCGACGGCGGAGGCGATCTTCGTGGCGAGGCTGACGGCCGCGTACGCGGTGCCGTCGCTGCGGACGCCGGTCCTGTCCTCGGCGTAGTCGATCGAGTCGGGGACCATCGACATGATGACCGGCGCCGCGAAGTTGCCCAGCCCGTACAGGCCCGTGAGCAGGACGACCATCGGCACGTTGGACGGCGAGACGAAGTAGAGGATCAGCGTCGGCACCGCGGTGACGACCATGGAGATGACGACGGTGTTCTTCTTGCCGATGCGCTTGGCCATCCGGGCGAACAGTGCGATGCCGATCGCGCCGGCCACCGAGGGCAGCATCATCAGGTAGGCGATCAGGTCGAACCGGTGCATCAGGTAGATGTAGTAGTAGACGGCCACCGCGAGGCGCCCGAAGAGGGCGGTCAGCACGAAGAACAGGGTCGCGGCCACCAGCATCAGCGGCTTGTTGCCGAGCACCACGCGCAGGGTGGTGCGCAGCGGCACCTTCGTCGTCGACACGTCCGGCTGGATGACCTCCTTGCACCTGGCGAAGACGGTCCAGAACATCGGGACGGCGACGATCGCCATGATCGCGGCCGTGATCGTGAAGCCCTTGACGTTGGTGGTGTGACCGTCACCGACCCCGCTGAACCGCAGGATCAGCGGCATCGTGAACGCGGACAGCGCGACGGCGCCGAGGTTGGTGCCGATCATGCGGAACGAGTTGAGTGAGACGCGCTCCTGGGGGTCGCGCGTCATCACGGTCGACAGGGCGCCGTAGGGCAGGTTCACCGCGGAGTACATGAAGCCCATGAGCAGGTAGGTCACGCCGGCCCAGATGAACTTGACGGTGTGCCCGCCGGGCACGGTCATGAACGTGAGGACCACGGTGACGGCGAGGATCGGAGCACCGCGCAGCAGCCACGGGCGGAACCGCCCGTACCGGGTCTGATGGCGCTCGGCGTAGGCGCCCAGCATCGGGTCGAACAACGCGTCGGCGACCCGTGCGACGAGCATGAGGACGCCGACGGCGCCCGCCGCCAGGCCCACGTTGTCCGTGTAGAACAGGACGAGGTAGCTGGACGCGAGCGTCCACATGAGCTGGCTGGCGAAGTCGCCGAGGCCGTAGGCCAGCTTGGTACCGAAGGACAGCTTCTTCTCCGAGGCGACGGCGATGGTGGCGGTCGCGGTTTGCTGATCGGCCATCTCGAGAGTTCTCTTCTCCGTGAACACGACATTGTGTTTGCCGGCGCTGTGCCGGCCGGACCTGGCGGCGCCGGGTCCGAGGGTGGTACACCTCCCACGCCCGGGCCAACGGGCGTGGGAGGTTCCGCAGCCGTCAGGCCTTGGCGAACACCACCGGCTGACCGGTCTGCGCGGAGGTGTAGATCGCGTCGAGGATCTCGGTGACCACGCACGCCTGCTCCGCGGTGACGTACGGGTCGGTGTCGTTGGTGATCGCGTCGAGCCAGGACTCGGCCTCGAGCCCGCCCATGTAGGCGAACCCGTTCATCGCGTCGCCGGGTGCGCCGAAGTACGCCGCGCCCGTCTCCGGAGCGGTCTTGACCAGCTGGCCGCCCTGGACGTTGTTGAGCGTGACGACGAGGTCGGCGCCCTGCTTGGCCTGGACGGTGTCCGCCCCGCCCTCGGTGCCCATGAGCGTGACGCAGCCCTCGCGGGAGTCCTGGACGTTGAGCGCCCACGCCGCCTCGACGAACAGGGACGCCCCGTTGGTGAAGCGGACGAACCCGAACGCGGAGTCCTCGACCGTGTAGGTCGCCGGGTCCCACGGGCCGGCCATGTTGCCCTCGGGCTTGTCACCGAGCTTGTGGTTGACCACGCCGGTGACGGACTCGACCTCGTAGTTGTCCATGTACCAGAGGGCGAGGTCGATCGCGTGGCCGCCGAGGTCGATCAGCGGGCCGCCGCCCTGCTTGGACTTGTCGGTGAACACGCCCCAGATCGGGACGCCCTTGCGGCGCACCGCGTGCGCCTTGGCCGCGTAGATCTCGCCGAGGCGGCCCTCGTCGACGCACCTGCGCAGGAACTGCGACTCGGTGCGGAACCGGTACTGGAAGCCCACCGACAGCTTCTTGCCGGTGCGCTTCGCGGTCTCGACCATCAGGCGCGCCTCGGCGCCGGTGACCGCCATGGGCTTCTCGACCAGCACGTGCTTGCCGGCCTCGAGGGCCGCGCAGGTGAGCTCGCAGTGGCTCACGTTCCAGGTGCAGACGTGGACGACGTCGATGCTGTCGTCCGCGAGCAGCTCGCGGTAGTCGTCGGTCACGTACGAGTCCGGCGAGCCGTGGGTCGCCTGGGCGGCCTTGGCACGGTCGAGGTCCAGGTCGCAGAAGCCGACGATCTCCGCCTTGTCGGCGTGCTGCGACAGCCCGACGAGATGCTTCTGGGTCCCGATGAACCCGAGTCCGATGATGCCGATCCGATGCTTCGTCATTGAGGTCCTCCGCCTTGAGGAGTTTCGATCGCTCCAGTCACAACGCGGGAACGTTAAGCCCGCACCGTGCACAAGTCAACCCGCATACGATGTGATCACCGAGAACCGCAGGTAGGGGGCAGATCGCTCGTGTCATCCGTCTCACCGCAGGACCCGTGGGTCCAGGTCTCGGAGATCGTCCGGCTCGTCCGGAGCGGCGAGGCGCAGACCAGGCCCGAGCTCGCGGACGCGACCCGGCTGGGGCGCAACATCATCACGCAGCGCATCCAGGCGGCCGCCGAGCTGGGCCTCGTGCGTCCGTCCGGCCAGCAGCGTTCGCGTGGTGGGCGCGCCGCCGACGTGTGGGAGTTCCACGGCGACGAGGGCCGGATCCTCACCGGGGTCGTGGGGTCGTTCGGGCTGCGGGTGGCGCTGACCGACCTGGACGGAAGGGTCGTCGAGGAGACCTGGCTGCCCGGCGAGCTGACCGCCGACCCCGTCGAGACCTCCGAGCGCATGGCGGTCGCCATGGAGGCGCTGATGAGCCGGCACCACCCGGACGGCCCCGCGTGGGGGGTCGGCATCGGCCTGCCGACGCCGGTCGACTTCCTCACCGGCCGGAGCACGAGCCCCGTGACGGCAGGGCCGCCGGGGGCGACGTGGCCGAGCGACTTCGACATCCGGCGCTGGTTCACCCGCCGGATGCAGGCGCCCGTCTGGGTCGACTCCAACTCGAACCTGTCGGCGCTGGGCGCCGCGGCGGCTGCCGACGCGCCGGAGGACCTCATCGTCGTGCGGATGGAACGCGGCGTGGGCAGCGGCATCGTCTCCGACGGGCGGCTGCACCGCGGCGCGGACTGGATCGCCGGTGAGATCACGCACGTGACGGTGCAGGGGGAGGGCGAGCCGATCTGCCTCTGCGGTCGGGTCGGGTGCCTGGATGCCTACGCGTCCCGCTGGGCCATCGAGGCGGAGGCGGTCGCGCTGGCCGCCACCGGGGCGAGCGCGTACCTGACCGAGCACGGCACCGATCTCGACGTGGTGGTCGCCGGTGCCGAGGCGGGCGACCTGGGCTGCGCCCGCCTGGTGCTGCGGGCGGCGGACGCGATGGGTCGCGCGCTCGCTGCCCTGGTCACCTGGTTCAACCCGCGGCGCGTGGTGATCGGCGGGAACGTCCTGGCCGAGAGCTCGCTGTTCCAGAGTGCCGTGGGGCGGACGTTGCACATGCATGCGCTCGCCGCCTCCGTGCAGCACCTCGAGGTCCGGTACTCCACGTCCGACCGGCCGGAAGAGCTCCAGGGCGCGGCCGCCATGGTGCTGGAGGTGCTCCTGTCCGCCGAGTACATGGCCGAATGGGCGCCTGCGGGCTTCCCCATCGATGTGGAGGTCCTGCTGGCCAAGCACGCGGACTTGCTTGCGTGATTCCGTGACTTGCGCATACTGTGTGCGCAAGCGCTCGTAGATATGGCTCTCGCGCGCTCAAGGGTGGATGGCGTCCCGGCGCCTGCCGCCGTTCGGCTCAGCGAGGAGTACCAGGCCATGGAGCGGACCAGCGCGCTCACCGTCGGTGTGGACATCGGCGGCACCAAGATCTCCGCCGGCGCGGTCGACGCATCGGGGCGCATCTGGGCCCGGTCGCTGCGCGCCACCGACCCCCGCGACCCGGACCAGATCGAGGACGCCGTGGTCGACGCGGTCGCGGAGCTCGCGGCGCAGCACCCGGACGTCGCCGCGGTCGGCGTCGCGGCCGCCGGGTTCGTGGGCCCGGACCGGGACACGATGCTGTTCGCGCCGAACATCGCCTGGCGGAACCACCCGCTGGGCACCCGGCTGGCCGAACGGATCAGCCTGCCCGTCGTCGTCGAGAACGACGCCAACGCCGCCGCCTGGGCGGAGTACCGGTTCGGCAACGGCCGCGGCACGCAGGACATGGTGATGCTCACCCTCGGCACCGGCCTCGGCGGCGCGGTGATCACCGATGGACGGCTGGTCCGGGGTGCCTTCGGCGCGGCCGCGGAGCTGGGCCACATGAAGGTGGTCCCGGACGGGCACTACTGCGGCTGCGGTCAGGAGGGCTGCTGGGAGGCCTACGCGTCCGGCACCGCGCTGGCCAGGCTTGCGGTCTCGACCGCCGTCACCGACCCCCAGGGTGCTCGGGCCATGCTGGCCGTCGCCGACGGCGAGCCGCTGTCCGGCGCCCACGTCACCGCGGCGGCCCGGCAGGGTGACCCCCTGGCGACGCGGCTGCTGCAGCGTTTCGGCTTCTACCTCGGCCTGGGCATCGCCACCCTCGTCGCGGTGGTGGACCCCGAGGTCGTCGTCGTGGGCGGCGGCATCGCGGCCGCTGCCGGCGACCTGATCCTGCCGGCCGCGCGGGACGCCTTCCTGTCCAAGCTGTCCGGCCGCGGCTTCCGGGGCGAGCTGCGCATCGTGACCGCCGCCCTGTCCAACGACGCCGGGGTCGTCGGCGCCGCCGACTCCGCCCGGACACCGGCCGCCGTGCCGGTGCCGGCGTGACCCGCGAGGAGGCCGACATGCCCACCACCGACCGCCGGTTCGACGTCGTCGTCGTCGGGTCCGGCCCTGCCGGGAGCACCGCGGTGCAGGAGCTCACCGAGCGCGGGCTCGAGGTGCTGCTGCTCGAGGCGGGCCGCGACCTCCGGGAGGAGGACTTCCTCCCGCCCGAGCGCAAGAAGCCCGGCGCCATGGGCATGGACCTGCTGGCGCGGGCGCGCGCGATGGCCGCCGGGCAGTACGTCCAGGCCTGCCGGCCGTACTTCAGCGAGATGTCGAACCGGTTCCTGGTCAACGACCTCGAGGAGCCCTACTCCACCCCGCTGGCGCACCCGTACCTGTGGATCCGCAGCAAGATGCTCGGCGGCCGGATGAACAGCTACGGGCGTGTGCTGCAGCGCATGTCCGACGTCGACTTCCACGCCGCCAGCCGTGACGGGTACGGGGACGACTGGCCGATCAGCTACGCCGACCTCGAGCCCTGGTACGACCGCGTGGAGGACCGGCTCGGCGTGTACGGCGATGCCGACGGGCTGGTGCACCCCCCGGACGGGCACCACGTCGGGCCCGGGTTCCTGACCCGCGTGGAGCAGGACTTCAAGGAGAAGGTCGAGGCGCGCTGGCCGGAGCGGAAGGTCATCTCCTGGCGGGTGCAGGCGCCGTTCCTCGACCGGACGCCGCCCGGCATCGCGGCAGGCCTGGCCACCGGACGGCTGACCGTCCGGACCGAGGCGGTGGTCAGCCGGATCACCACGGACCCGCGCACGGGCCTGGCTACCGGGGTGGTCTACGTCGACCGGACCACGAGGCGTGAGCACCGGGTGTTCGCCGACGTGGTGATGGTGTGCGCGTCCACCATCGAGTCGATCCGGCTGCTGCTGAACTCCGGCTCGTCCCGGCACCCCGACGGGCTCGGCAACTCGTCGGGGCTGCTCGGCCACTACTTCATGGACCAGACGATCAGCGTCGGGTTCTTCGACTCGCCGAAGCACGCCGGTCAGTGGGACGCCGCGGACAACCTGCCGGCCGACCCGTTCTACGGCACGCCCGGCGGCATCCTCATCCCGCGGTACGAGAACCTGGGGCCCGAGCTTGCGAAGGGCTTCCTGCGGGGCGTCTCGTTCCAGGGGCTGGGCGGACGGTTCCCGGTACCGGAGGGGCACCCGGCGGCGTTCGGCCTCGGCGGGTCGGGGGAGATGCTGGCCCGGTTCGACAACACCGTCGGGGTGCACCCGCGCCGCACCGACCGGTGGGGCGTGCCCATCCCGCGGATCGACGTCAGCATGGGTGAGAACGACCGGATCCTGCTGACGCGCACCATGACGGCGCTGAGGCAGATGGCCGACGAGGCCGGGTACCGGGTCAACTTCATCGGCTCCGCTGCGGGGCTGGAGTCGGCGACGGTGTGGCCGGACTTCAACCCGCTGCAGCGGGCGATCTTCAAGCAGGGGATCAAGCTGTCGATCGTGCTCGGCGCGGCCATCCACGAGTGCGGTGGGGCCCGCATGGGTGACGACCCCCGGACCTCGGTGATGAACGGCGCGAACCAGCTGTGGGACGCGCCCAACGTCCTCGTCCCCGACGCCTCCTCGTTCGTCAGCGGCAGCACCGTCGGGCCGGCGCTGACGATCATGGCGCTGGCCGCCCGGGCCGGTGCCTTCGTCGCCCGGCAGCACGCCGACGGCGGCCTCACCCGACCCGCGCAGGCGGCGGCCGCCTGACACCGGACGGCGCGGCAGCGGCGCCCTGACCTCGTCGTCCATCCCCACCCTCACTCGTCCGCGGTGGCCGTGGCGCCACCGCCACGCCTGCCGTCAGCGCACCCTCAACACCCCGGAGCACCTGGAGCATCGATGAGCACGCACCCCGTCACCCTGTTCACCGGCCAGTGGGCCGACCTGCCGTTCGAGGAGGTGGCCAGGCTCGCCGCCGAGTGGGGGTACGACGGCCTGGAGATCGCGGCGTCCGGCGACCACCTGGACCTGCTGCGGGCCGACGAGGACGAGGCCTACCTGCGCTCGCGGCTGGAGGTGCTCGACCGGTACGGGCTGAGCGTCCACGCGATCTCCAACCACCTGACCGGCCAGGCGGTGTGCGACGACCCCATCGACTTCCGGCACCAGGCGATCGTGCGGCCCTACACGTGGGGCGACGGGGAGCCCGAGGGGGTGCGGCAGCGGGCCGCCGAGGACATGAAGCGGGCGGCGCGGGTGGCGCGCAAGCTCGGGGTGGACACCGTCGTCGGGTTCACCGGGTCCTCGATCTGGCCGTACGTCGCGATGTTCCCGCCGGTCCCGGCGTCGGTGATCGAGGCGGGGTACGACGACTTCGCCCGCCGCTGGAACCCGATCCTCGACGTGTTCGACGCCGAGGGGGTGCGGTTCGCCCACGAGGTGCACCCGTCCGAGATCGCCTACGACTACTGGACCAGCGTGCGCACGCTCGAGGCGATCGACCACCGTGAGGCCTTCGGGTTCAACTGGGACCCGTCGCACATGATGTGGCAGGGCATCGACCCGGTCGGGTTCGTCTGGGACTTCGCCGACCGGATCTACCACGTCGACTGCAAGGACACCCGCCTGCGCCCGGCCAACGGCCGCGCCGGCGTGCTCGGTTCCCACCTGCCGTGGGGCGACCCCCGTCGCGGGTGGGACTTCGTGTCCACGGGCCACGGCGACGTGCCGTGGGAGGACGCGTTCCGCGCGCTGGAGGCGATCGGCTACCGCGGACCCATCTCGATCGAGTGGGAGGACGCCGGCATGGACCGGCTGCACGGCGCCGCCGAGGCCGTGCAGGCCATTCGCGCGCTGCTGTGGCCGCAGCCGTCGTCGTCCTTCGACTCCGCCTTCGCCAACCAGGCCTGAACCCGTCCGACCAGGAGGAACACCATGCTCGACCGCGACATCATCCAGAACCGGGGATTCACCGACGTCGTGGAGGACGGCCGGGTCACCGGCTTCGCCCTGCGGCTGCGCAACCCCAACTACCGCGGGCTGTCGTCCAGCCTGGTCGACGGCGTCGACGTCACGGTCGACGGCCGCACGTGGACCCACGACCAGACGCTGGTCGAGCTGCAGGGGCGGCGGTTCACTCTCGACGAGCTGCGCCGCTCCACCGGTGCCCGCTGGCACCTCGACGAGACCGCCACGGTGGTGGTGCCCCACGAGGGCGGGCTGTCGGCGGGGGTGCACCAGGTCGCGGTGGACGTGCACCTGCGGGCCCCGTACTTCCCGATCGAGTTCCAGCCGAACATCTTCCACGCGGAGCGGACGCTGACGATCGTCGGGCCGACCGCCGGGCCGTTC
>DAIDJQ010000023.1 GCA_027451305.1 Cellulomonas sp. | reverse complement strand
GTGCCCATCGGCAGGCCCTTGTCGTGCAGCGCCTGGACCAGCGGCATCACACCGGCCGCGTTGGAGTACAGCGGGATGCCGATGCCGACGGCGATCAGCACGGCGAACGGGTTGCCGGCGCCGGCGTACCGGACGAAGAAGTCTGCGGGTGCCCAGCCGTGGATCACGGCGCCCAGGCCGATGCCGACCAGCAGGTAGGGCCAGATCCGACGCAGGATCGTGCCGACCTCTTCGACGCCCATCTGGATCCGGTCGTCCCAGCTCAGGCCGGCGGTGGAGTCGACGACCTGACCGCCGAGGCGGGTCTCGAACACGAACGGTTCGACCCATCGTTCGAGCTTCAGCCGCCCGAGTGTGAAGCCCGCGACGATGGCGATGACCAGCCCGGCGCTGATGTACAGCGCGGTGGGGCCGATGCCGAACATCCCGAACAGCAGGGCGATGGCCACCTCGTTGACCAGGGGTGAGGCGATCAGGAACGACAGCGTGACGCCCAGGGGGACCCCGGCGGCGACGAAGCCGATGAACGCGGGCACGGCCGAGCAGGAGCAGAACGGGGTGACCACGCCCAGGCCCGCCGCCATGACGTTGCCGATCCCCTCGCGGCGACCGCCGAGCAGTGCCCTGGTCCGCTCCACGCTCATGAAGGAGCGCAGCACCGTCACGGCGAAGATGATCCCCACCAGCAGGAGCACGATCTTGACCGAGTCGTAGACGAAGAACAGCACGCCGGACCCGAGCCGGCTGCTCAGGTCGAGCCCGGCCACGTCGCGGACCAGCCAGGTCCAGAACGGCTGGTTGACCTCGTACAGGGCGAACCAGACGACCGTCGCCGCACCAAGACCCATCCAGCGACGCACCGGTGTGCGGGCGCGCACCCGCTCGGCGAGGCTCACGCCGACACCAGGGTGCGCGCGACCGGCAGCGCTGAGGCCATCCGGGCGCTCGCGTCCTCGGCCAGGGCGTAGTCGACCCACCGGCCGCGTCGGGAGGAGGTGATCAACGCAGCGTCGCGCAGCACCTTGAGGTGGTAGCTGAGCAGGTTCGCCGCGACCGGAACCTGGCTCTGCAGGTCGCAGACGCACCGAGGGCCCTGGGTCAGCACGGTGAGGACGGTCCAGCGGACCGGGTCGGCGACCGCCTGCATCACGAGCAGTGGCGCGTCCATCTCAGGCCGGGTCGATTCAAGCCAGGTTGTATCAGTCACGGTTGGAAAGTAGCACCACGGTGCCGACCGCAGGTCGGGACGTAGGTCCACGAGCGCTCCGACCGTGCCCCGCGACCGCGTGCCTATACTTCAAATGTGACTGACTCGACAGTGGCTCTCAACGACCCGGTCGTGCGGACCGACGGCCCTCGGGACACGTCGGCCGACGCCGTGGCCCTGCTGACGGCGGTAGCCGATCCGATCCGCTGGTCGGTGCTGCAGCGGCTGGCGGACAGCCAGTCCTGCGTGTGCAACCTCCAGGAGCACATCCCGATCGCGTCGAACCTGCTCAGCTACCACCTCAAGGTGCTGCGGGACGCGGGTCTCGTCACGACGTCACGTCGTGGTCGGTGGATCGACTACGCCCTGGCCGACGACGCGTTGGACCGACTCGCCGCGGCGCTGCCCGGTGCCGGCGCCCGCCGCGCGGTCCCGGGTACCGCGTGATCATCAAGGTCCTCGGTCCGGGCTGCACCGGCTGCGTGGCCCTCGAACGCGTGACACGTGACGCCGTCGCGGCGCTCGGCCTGGACGCGAGCGTGGAGAAGGTCGAGGACTACCCGACGATCCTCGGTTACGGCGTGATGTCGACCCCGGCACTCGTCGTCGACGAGCGAGTGCTCTTCTCCGGCCGGGTCCCGCGCGCCGCGCAGGTCCGCGAGATCCTCGCCGGGCTGGCTTCCTGAACCGGACCGTGCTCGACAGGACGGCACGACGGCCGGGCCCCGCCCCGGAGGGATGCCGTGAGCGACGTGTCCCAGGATCGTCGGGCAGGAGCGCGACCGGCCGAGGACGGCGGCCACGCCACCAGCCTCGCCTGGCGTGGGTCCCTCAGGCCCGCGGCTCGTCGAGCCTCGCGAGGAGGGGCTCGGCGTTTCCCAGCACTCGTGTCGCCTCGGCGAACCGTGCGATCTTGAACGTCTCGAGGAGCTTCTCGGGCTCGATGCCGAGCGCCTGGGCCTTGTCGGTCATCGCCTCGATGCAGGCGCGGCTGCCCGTGGCGAGGGCG
>DAIDJQ010000022.1 GCA_027451305.1 Cellulomonas sp. | reverse complement strand
CGCGGCAGCCACACGTGCAGCGGTGCGACGCCCGCCTTGGCCGCGAAGCCGACGACGAGCAGCACGAAGGCGACGGTGGCGCCGGAGCGCGTCGGGTCGGTGCCGGCGAGCGCTGCGAAGCTCGTGGAGCCACCGGTGGCGGACAGCGCCGCGAACCCCGCGAGGATCAGCACGAAGCTGAGGTGGGTCATGACGGCGTACCAGACGGCCGCCTCGCGCGCGGTGCGCCGGTGGGCGTGCTCGGCCAGCACGAGCACGGTGGACGCGGCCGCCATCAGCTCCCAGGCGAGCAGGAACGAGACCACGTCGCCCGCCGCCGGTACCAGCTGCATGCCGAGCAGGAACAGCGCGAGCGCAGCCCACTGCGTGCGGGACGCGGAGGTGCCGTGCACGTAGCCGATCGCGTACACCGAGGCGAGCACGCCCACGGCGCCCACCAGCAGCATCAGCAGGCCGCCGAGCCGGTCCGGCGCCAGCACCAGGGACGGGCCGGGCAGGGCGGTGGTGACCCGGAGGGTCAGGGTGCCGCCGGCCAGCGCGAGGGCGCCGGTGACGACGCCGGCGGCGGAGAGCCCGGCGCAGGCGGCGCCGGTCAGCACGTTGCGGGTGCGCCCGTCGGTGGTGACCGCCAGCAGCACGGCGACGAGGGCCAGGACCCCCTGCGCCAGGAGCCCGCCTGCCAGTGCGGTCATCGGCCCGTGACCCGCCGCAGGGCGGCCACGATGTCCGCCGGTGCCGGCGGGCAGCCGGGGACCGAGAGGTCCACCGGGACCACGTCGTGCACCGCGCCCACCACGCCGTAGGCGCCGCGGAACATCCCGCAGTCCCGGGCGCAGTCGCCGACCGCCAGCACCACCCGCGGCTCCGGGGTGGCGGCGACGGTCAGCCGCAGCGGCTCCGCCATGTTGCGGGTGACCACCCCGGTGACCAGCACCACGTCGGCGTGGCGGGGCGAGGCGACGAGGCGGGCGCCGTACCGCTCGGCGTCGTGGACCGGGCCGAACGCGGCCGCCAGCTCGATCTCGCAGCCGTTGCAGGACCCGGCGTCGACATGGCGCACCTGGGCGCTGCCGCGCAGCGCGCGGGGGAGGGCCGAGGCGGTCTCGTCGCCGTCGTCCGACTGCCCTGGCCGCCCGTCGGACGTGCCGCCCGCCGTCGGCGCGCCCGGTGCCGGGGGCGCCGGCTCCGCGATCCGGCCGGTGCGGCGGATCAGGCGGGCGAGGTCCGCGAGGCTCATGCGCTGACCGTCGGGAGCTGCGCCCCGGGCCCGGTGCCGGAGTCCTCGAGCTCGGCCTTGAGGTTCTGCTGCCCCTGCAGGAGGTCGACGAGCAGCCGCCGGGCGGTCCGCAGCAGCTCGGCGACGGCCGGGACGCTCGCGGCGTACAGCACCTCGCCGCCCTCGCGTCGCTGGCTGACGAGCCCGGCGCGGCGCAGCACGGCCAGCTGTTGGGAGAGGTTGGACTGCTCGATGTCGATGCTGGCCAGCAGCTCGTGGACGGGCCGGTCCTGCTCCGAGAGCAGCTCCAGGATCCGGATCCGCGCGGGGTGCCCGAGCGTGCGGAACAGCTCCGCCTTGACCTTGTAGAGCTCGCTCACCACCGACCCCCTCGCACTTGACGACTGGGGGACATTAGCAGATGAACGCTTCTTCAAGTAATGCCAGGACATCGCGGACGCACCGCGACCAGGTCGTGGCCAGGCCGGCGTATCCCGCCGCGCGCGACGGCCTCCTTCAGGTCACCTGGACATCCGCTGCCAGGAGGTGTGCCGGCCAGGCCGGCACCGTCGCGGAGGACGGTTCCCATGCCCCTGTCCATGCAGGCGATCAGCATCATCGGTCGCCTCCACCCCGAGATCTTCGACATCCTCGGCACCCCGACCGCCACCGTCGGCCGGTTCCGCTCCCGGTTCGACCTCGCGGCCCTGAACCCGCAGCCACTGCCTCCCGGCGCGCCGGAGGCGCTGCTGACGGGCGTGCGCGCCGCCGCCGAGCTGGTGCGCCTGGCGTCCACCGCCCAGCAGCTGCGGGTGAGCCTCGAGGTCGACGTCGACGACTGGTGCGGCACGCCGCCCCACGTCCCGATCCCGTGGCCGCACACGCCGGTCACGGTGGACCCGGACCCGCACCCGTGGCTGCTCTACAACCTCGGGCTCGCCCTCGGGCTCGAGTTCTCGGCGCACATCTGGTCGGACCTGCCGGCGGAGCGCGGGGTCACGGCCGTGCACGACGGCGCGCTGGCCTATGCGGTCAAGGCGGGCGAGCAGTCCCGCACGCTCTGAGCGCCCGAGCGCCGGTCACGACGAGGACGGTGCGGCGGCAGGGGGCCGCACCGTCCCCGTCCGGCCGCCCTCAGCCAGGACGGCGCACGTGGCCGTCCGCGGTCAGCCGACCCGGAACCGCTCCACCAGCTGGTCCAGCAGGCGGTCCGTCCGCGCGTCGACCGTGCGGCGGGCCGGGTCCTCGTCGTGCCAGGCCACGATCTCGCGGGCGCCCTGCTCGAAGGGGACCGTTGCGACGAAGTCCGGCACCACGCTGCGCAGCTTGGAGGTGTCGAACACGGCCGACCAGGTCTTGTCGCCCAGCAGGGAGGCACCCCACTGCGGGTCGACGGCCGCGATCTGGTCGGAGGGGACGTGCACGATCCGTGCCGTCGTGCCCGCCGCTGCGGCGAGGGCGTTCGCGATCTGGTCCCACGTCAGCACGTCGTCGGACGTGATGGTGAACGCCTCGCCGAGGGTGCGCGGGTGCCCCAGCAGCGGCACGAACCCGCGAGCGAAGTCGGTGTGGTGGGTGAGGGTCCAGAGCGACGACCCGTCGCCGTGCACCACGATCTCCTTGCCCTGGCGCATCCGCTCGACGACGGTCCACCCGCCGTCGAACGGGACCAGGGTGCGGTCGTAGGTGTGCGAGGGGCGGATCACCGTCACGGGGAAGCCGCGCTCCCGGTAGGCGGCGTTGAGCACGTCCTCGCAGGCGATCTTGTCGCGGCTGTACTGCCAGTGCGGGTTGCGCAGCGGCGTCGACTCCCGGATCGGCAGCCGGGCCGCCGGGGTCTGGTACGCCGAGGCCGAGCTGATGAACACGTACTGGCCGGTGCGCCCCTCGAACAGCTCCACGTCGGCGCGCACGTGGTCCGGGGTGAAGGCGACCCAGTCGACGACGGCGTCGAACTGCCGCCCGCCGAGGGCCGTGCGCACAGCCTGCGGGTCGCGCACGTCCGCGACGAGCTGCTCGGCGCCGTCCGGCAGCGGGCGACGACCGGTGCCCCGGTTGAGCACGGTCAGCTCCATGCCGCGCTGCACGGCGAGCTCGGCGCTGGCCGAGCTGATCACTCCGGTGCCTCCGATGAACAGGACGCGTGGTGCGGTCATGCGGGTTCCTTCTTCCGGGAGGCGCAGCGGTGCAGGGCCAGTGTTCCGCAACCGGGCCCGCCGGGATCGTCGCGTGCCCCCGCCGTCCCCGACGGGCCGGGGAATGCGAGCCGTCACGCCGCGGTTGCCGCCCTCCGTGACAACACTCGGTCTCATCGGTTCCGGCCACATCGGCTCCCAGCTCGCCCGTCTGGCCGTGCAGCACGGCCACGACGTGGTGCTCAGCAACTCCCGCGGACCCGCGTCCCTCGCGGGCCTCGTCCAGGAGCTCGGCCCGCAGGCGCGCGCCGCCGGCCCGGCGGAGGCCGCCGCCGCAGGCGACCTCGTCGTGGTCACCATCCCGCTGCACGCCATCGACACCGTCCCGGTGGAGCCGCTGGCGGGCAAGGTGGTGATCGACACCAACAACTACTACCCGCAGCGCGACGGCCAGATCGCCGAGCTGGACGACGAGTCGACCACGGTCTCCGAGCTGCTCGCCCGGCTCCTGCCGACCTCGCACGTGGTGAAGGCCTTCAACCACATCGTCGCCGCGGACCTGACGACCGACGGCTCCGCGCCGGGGACGCCGGGTCGGCGCGCGCTCGTGGTCGCCGGCGACGACGCGTCCGCGCGTCGAGCGGTGATCTACCTGGTCGACGAGCTCGGCTTCGACTCGGTGGAGCTCGACTCCCTGGCCGAGGGCTGGCGGATCCAGCGGGACACCCCCGCCTACGGGGTCCGGCGCACGGCGGACGAGCTGCGCGCCGACCTGGCCGCGGCGAAGCGCTACCGCGACATGTGACGGCCTCGCGGGTGCGGCGGTGCTCACCGTCGCACCCGCGAGCCTCCTTCCAGGGCGGTCCCGGTCGCGTCAGACCGCGACGCCCGCCGACTCCACCTTCTGCAGCAGCTGCTGGTACCCGGCCAGGTCGAGCGCGGTGAGCCCGAACCCCGCCAGGGTGCGCAGCGGCATGTCGCCCATCATCACGGCGAGGGCCTCGTCCACCTGGACCGGCTCGGCGCCGTCCGGGGCCAGGGCCGCCTGCAGCAGCGGGCCGCCCACCGGGTGGTCGAGCCACTCGGCGAACGTCGACTCCTCGTCCAGGTCGGGCCACACCGGCTCGCCGGCCACCCGCACGGACGTGCGCGCCCTCAGGTCGCGGGACGACGAGCCGACCTCGAGCAGGAACTCGCCGCCCTCGACCACCCAGCGGCTCAGCGCCGGGTGCCAGTAGGACAGGTCCCGCGCACCGAGCTCCAGCTCCACCTGGACGGTCTCGCCGGGCTGCAGCACCACCTTGCGGAACGCGCGCAGCTCGCGGGTCGGCCGCAGCACCGCGGCCTGCGGGTCGGCCACGTACAGCTGGACCACCTCGGCGCCCGGACGGGAGCCGGTGTTGGTCACCGGCACGGTGACGTGCACGGTCGCGGTGCCGTCCGGCGACTCGTCGACCGAGGCCGTCAGGGAGCCGTACGCGAACGTCGTGTACGACAGGCCGTGGCCGAACGGGTACGCGACGTCGAGGTCCCGGGTGTCGTACCAGCGGTAGCCGACCAGCACGCCCTCGCCGTAGCGCACGTGCTTCGCCTCGCCCGGGAAGTTGCCGAACGCCGGGGTGTCCTCGATCCGGTGCGGGATGGTCTCGGCCAGCCGGCCGCCGGGCTCGACGACGCCGAGCAGCACGTCGGCCACCGCGGAGCCGCCCGCCTGGCCGGGGAGCCAGGTCTCGAGGATCGCGGGAGCCTGCGCGTCCCACCCCGTCACCGTCACGGCACCGCCGTTGGCCAGCACCACCACGAGGCGCGGGTTCACCGCGGCCACGGCGCGCAGCAGCTGCACCTGGGCCTCCGGCAGGTCGAGGCGGGAGCGGTCGAACCCCTCCGACTCCTCGGCCGCCGGCAGCCCGAGGAACAGCACCACGGTGCGGGCAGTGCGGGCCGCCGCGACGGCGGCCTCCCGCAGCGTCTCGTCGTCGCCCGCCGGACCGTCCGGGATGGTGAACCCGGCCTCGAACGGCACGTCGGCACCGGTCGCGGAGCGCAGTGCGCCCAAGGCGTCGTCCAGCCGGGTCGGGTTCACCAGCGACGAGCCGGCACCCTGGTAGCGCGGGGTGCGGGCGAGCTCGCCGACCACCAGCAGACCCTGCGCACCGGCGAGCGGCAGCAGCGGGGTGCCGTCCACCGGCTCGTTCTTCAGCAGCACGGACCCGGCGGCGGCCGCCTCGCGGGCCAGTGCGTGGTGCGCGTCCACATCCACCTCGCCGGGCTCGGACAGCGCCGGCCGGGCACGCAGCGCCAGGTGCAGGACCCGGCGCACGGCCTCGTCGAGCACCTTCTCGTCCAGCGTGCCGGCCTGGACGGCGGCGACCACCTCGGCGTCGGTCCGCCCGCCGCTCGACGGCATCTCCAGGTCGAGGCCCGCGGCCAGCGCGGGGACGCGCTGCACCACCGCACCCCAGTCCGAGACGACCAGGCCGTCGAAGCCCCACTCGTCGCGCAGCACCTGCGTCAGCAGCCACGGGTTCTGCGACGCGTGCACCCCGTTGATCCGGTTGTACGAGCACATCACCGTCCACGGCTGGGCCTGCGTGACCACCCGCTCGAACGCCGGCAGGTAGATCTCCCGCAGCGTCCGCTCGTCGACGTCGGCGGAGACGCGCATGCGGTCCGCCTCCTGGTTGTTCGCGGCGAAGTGCTTGAGCGAGGTGCCGACGCCCTGGCTCTGGATGCCCGTGACGATCGCGGCGCCGAGCTCACCGGCCAGCGCCGGGTCCTCCGAGAAGTACTCGAAGTTGCGGCCGCACAACGGGCTGCGCTTGATGTTGACCCCCGGGCCGAGCAGCACGGCCACCTCGTGGGCGCGGGTCTCGCGGCCCAGCGCCTCGCCCACCCGACGCACCAGGTCGGGGTCCCACGACGAGCCGAGGGACGCCGCCGGCGGGAAGCAGGTGGCGGGCACCGAGTTGCCGATGCCGAGGTGGTCGGCACCCTCGCGCTGCTTGCGCAGGCCGTGCGGGCCGTCGGTGACCATCACGGCGGGGACGTGCTTGGCGGGCAGGGCCTGGGTGTTCCAGAAGTCGGCGCCGGACGTCAGGGACGCCTTCTCCTCGAGGGTGAGCGTGCCGAGCAGGCGCTCGACCTGCTCGTGCAGGGCGCGGGACGCGGGGGTCATGGTGATCTCCTCCGGGTGGGGGCTCAGGCGTCCGAGCCCGAGTAACGGGCGGACTCGACGAGGAGGTCGCCCTCGACGGCGAACACGCCGACCACACGGCCGGCGAAGGATGCAGCGGTCTCGGCGCTGTAGTAGCGGCCGTCGATCCGGGCGAGCTCGACGGGCCCGTCCGGGCCGTCGTAGCCGAGCAGCACGTGGTCGCACGCCAGGTGGTCCATGAAGTCGCCGCCCGTGCCGATCGGCTCGGTGGCCACCCAGACGGTCACGGGACCGGCGGGCCGGGGTGCCGCCCACGACTGGGCGATGGACGAGACGCGCGCGGTGGCGACGATCGCGGTCGCGGACACCGTGAGCGACACGACGTGCCGCTCGTCGTACCGCATCGCCACGCCTCCGACGCCGTCGCGAGGGTCGACGACCGCGGTGAACCGGCTGCGCAGCTGCGCCTGCCGCACGCCGACGAATGCGGGGCGCAGGTCCGTCAGGTCGGTCCCGGTGCCGTGCACCACGAGTCGCCCCGGCTCCAGGGTGGACACCGACGCCGGCAGCCGGCGCACGGCCAGCCAGCGGTCGTCCAGCACGGGCGCGTCGAACGTGTCCTCCCACTCGACCGGCGCCGCGGGGGGCGTCAGCAGCACCGGCTCGAGCGCCGGCCAGCCGTCCTCGTCCCAGGTCACCCGCGTGATGAAGGTCTCGCGGCCCAGCGGGGAGAACGCCCGGGTGCCGCCGAGGGTGCGCATGCCGAGCAGCACCAGGTACCAGGAGCCGTCGGGCGCCTGCACCAGGTCGCCGTGGCCGGTGTTCTGCACGGGCCGGTCGGTGCCGGCGGCCGTCAGCAGCGGGTTCGCGGGTCCGCCCTCGAACGGGCCGTCCGGGCGGGTGCCGCGGGCGATGCTGACCGAGTGACCCCGCTCGGTGCCCCCCTCGGCGATCAGCAGGTACCACCAGTCACCGATCCGGTACAGGTGCGGCCCCTCCGGGAACATCCGTCCCGTGCCGGACCACAGGCTGCGCGGCTCCTCGAGCAGCGTGCCGGTCTCCAGGTCCACGCGGACCTGCTCGATGCCGCCGTGCGTGCCCGAGCCGAGGTGCAGTGCCGAGTAGGTGACGTAGCAGGTGCCGTCCTCGTCCCACGCCAGGTCGGGGTCGATGCCGTCGAACCCCTGCAGCACGGTGCCCTCGCTCCACGGGCCGGCGGCGTCCTGCGCGTGGAAGACGAGCGTGCCGCGGCCCATCGCGTCGGTCACGGCGATCCAGAACCGGCCGTCGTGGTGCCGGATGGTCGGCGCCCAGGCACCCCCGAGCGTCGGCACGTCGGCCACGGCCAGCTGGTCCTCCCGCACCACCACGTTGCCGATCGGCGTCCAGGTCACCAGGTCACGGCTGTGCTGCACCGGGATGCCGGGCAGGTACTCGAACGTGGAGTTGGCCAGGTAGTAGTCGTCGCCCACGCGCAGCACGCTGGGGTCGGGGTGGAAGCCCGACGCGAGGGGGTTCGGCGGGGTGGCGGTGGTCATCGTTGCTCCTGTTCGGAGATCGGGTGAGGGGAGGGGACGGAGGTCGGGTCGGGCGTGAGCTCGAGGACGCGCACGTCCCACGGCCCCAGCGGCAGCAGGTCGCCCGCCGCGAGCCGGACGGCGGGATCGAGCACGTCGGTGACGGCGGTCGGCACCGGCACGGTGACGTCGCCCCAGCCCCAGTGGTGCACGTAGGCCACGCGCGAGCCGTCGGGGTGCGTGCTGGTGGTCACCCGCACGGAGGGCGGCAGGCCGGCCCACCCGTGCACGGGTGCCGGGACGGCCCAGGCCAGCAGTGCGCGGGCGAGGTCCTGGTCCGGCACGGTGCCGACCACGGTGACCCGGCCGGCGCCGTGCTCGCGGGTCGTGACCGCGGGCCAGCGGCCCAGGTGCGGGTCGTCGTAGGTGGCCAGCACCCGTGCGTCGGCCGGCTCGAGGTACTCGGTCCAGCCCGTCGCCCGGAACGGTCCGGCCCCCAGCGCCTCTGCCAGCACCGGCACCGGTGCCTCGAGGTTCGCGAACTCCTGGTACCGGACGCCGGCCGCCTCGACCAGGCCGGACGGCTTGACGTCGGTGCGGGCGCTGCCCCTCGCGTCGGCGTACCCGGTGCGCGGCCCCACGACCAGGTGACCGCCGGCGGCCGCGTAGTCGCGCAGCCAGGCGAGGTCCGCGTCGCGCATCGGGGCCTGACCGACGACGACGAGCACGGGCCGCCGCGCGGCGAACCGCGCGGGGTCCTCCGGCGCGGGTCCGTCGCCGGTCACGTCGCCCCACAGCTGCTCGGGCCGCACGGTGTTCACCTGCAGGCCGGCGTCGAACGCGCCTCGGTAGAACGGCATCGCCAGCCGACGGTAGGAGTCCGGGTCGCCCCAGCCGTTGGCCGCAGGCAGCGGCGCCTGCGTGCCGAAACCGAGGGAGAGCTTGGCGTCCGACGAGTAGCAGAAGGCCACGTCGGCGTCCGGCACGCTGCCCACCACCCGGTCACCGGCGACGGCCAGCTCGGCGCCGAGGCGGGACAGCTCGCGGTACACCCGGCCGGGCTGACCGTCGTGCGGGAGAACCCCGCCCCAGAACGTCTCGGTGCCGTGGTGGAGCGTGCGCCAGTGCCAGTACTCGATGCCGCGTGCCCCGCGCGAGACGAGGGCCCACGCGGCCTGCCGCCACTGCCCGTCGAACACGAGAGGGTTGGTGGAGCCGTGCCCGATCGAGCCCGCGTTCGTCTCGGTGACCAGGAACGGCTCCTGCCGGGAGGACCACAGCAGGTCGGCCAGGCCGTACAACGCCCACGTCCCGTCCAGGACCCAGTCCGGCGACATCCGTGCGGCACCGGGGTGCGCCAGGTGGTCGCCCATCCGGTAGTAGGCGTTGCCCGCCGTCACGTCGAGCCGGGACGTCAGCGGGACGTCCGCCACCCCGACCTGGTCCACCGACAGGCAGGTGGTGACCCACCGCTGCGGGTGCGCCGGCGCCACCAGCGACCGCACCAGGTCCGCCTGCCAGCCGATCAGCTCGGTGACCAGCGACGCCTGGAACCGCCGCCAGGCCAGGTCGTACTCGGGCTGCAGGTTGCCGTCCGGCCGCCACAGGTCCGCCCAGGTGGACAGCCGGTGGGACCAGTACGTCAGCCCCCACGCCTCGTTCAGCGCGTCGACGGTGCCGTACCGCTCGCGCAGCTCGTCGACGAACCGCTGGAACACGCCCTCGTTGAGCAGCAGCCGGATGCCGGGCTCGTTGTCCACCTGGTAGCCCGCGACCGCCGGGTGGTCCAGGTACCGGCCGACGACGGCCCGCACCACCCGTTCGGCGTGCCAGCGGAACGCCGGGTGCGTGAAGTCCACCTCCTGGCGGGCGCCCCACGACATCGGGGTGCCGGTCGCGGTGCGTCCCGCGAGCTC
>DAIDJQ010000021.1 GCA_027451305.1 Cellulomonas sp. | reverse complement strand
GAGACGCCCGCCCGTCTCGCGATGGTGCGGAACGAGGCGGTGAAGCCCTCCTCCGCGAAGCACTCGATCGCCGCGTCACGGATGCGGGCGCGGGCGGTGAGGTCCGACGACGGACGGGGGTCCGTGGCGGCTGCTGTACGCACGACCAGAACGCTATACACGTGACCAGTCGCGGTGCAAGGGCTGCGGCGGCGGCTCGCGCGACCGGCGGGCGCGTGCGACCGGCGGGCGCGGGCGTGCGTCGCCGCGGCGACCGGGCCGAGCGGGGCTGGGCCGGGCCGCACCGGGCGGCACCGGGTGCGACCGCCGGGGCCGGATGGCACCGTTGTCCGATGCCGAGCCACCGCCCGTCACCGCGTGCAGCGCTTCTCGACCCCAGGGCATGAGCGGGGCATGATCTCAGCGAGCGATGACCGCGTCGCCCAGAGCACCGGGGGCGCCATGACCACGCAGGGCGACGACCAGCCGGCTGCGGCCTCGCCTCCTGGCCGGATCGAGGTCGAAGCCCTGGCCGTGGCGCTGGAGCACCTCGGGGCGCGGACCGACGGCGTCCCCGACCACCTCGACCCCGCACGGGCCCTCGGCCGGCTCGCCATCGCGGCCGCCGGGATCGGCCTCTTCGACTGGGACCTGCGCACCGGCGTCCTCGCGTGGGACGAGCGGCTGCTCGAGATGTTCGGCTACGACCGCCGGACGTTCGGCGGCACCATCGAGGCGTTCGACGCCGCGCTGCACCCGGACGACCTGCCGAACGTGCACCGGGCCATCCAGGAGGCGATCGAGTCCGTCGGCGAGTACGCCGCCGAGTACCGGGTGGTCCGCACCGACGGGATCACCCGCTGGGTCACCGCGCGGGGGCTGGCGCTGCCCGGGCCCGACGGGATCGCCGTCCGGCTCGTCGGAGCGGCGCTCGACTCCACCGCGGAGCGCGACCAGGAGGTCCGGGTCGCCCGCGTGCTGGAGACCATGCCCACGGCCTTCTTCTCGGTGGACCGCCAGTGGCGCTTCACCTACGTCAACACCTCCGCCGAGCACCTGCTGCAGCACGACCGCGGCGCCCTGCTGGGGCACGACCTGTGGCAGCTGTTCCCCGAGGCGGTGGGCTCCGACTTCGAGACGAGGTACCGGGAGGCCGTCGCGAGCGGCGAGCCGGTGAGCTTCGACGCGTACTACCCGCAGCCGTTGGACGCCTGGTACGAGGTGCACGCGTGGCCCACCCCGGACGGGCTGTCGGTGTACTTCCTCGACGTCACCGGCCGGCGGCGGGACGCCGCGCTCGTGGCAGCGGCCGCCCGACGTGCCGCCCTGGCCGCCACGGTGGCCGGGGAGCTCTCCGAGACACTCGAGGCCGAGGAGGCCGTGGGCCGGCTGGCCCGGCTCGCCGTGCCCGTGCTGGCCGACTGGAGCATCGTCACCCTGATCGAGCCCGGGGAGCCGCGTCGCGGCCCGCGGCTGCGGGACGTCGGCTGGTGGCACACGGACCCGTCGCGCCGCGAGCTGGTGGAGCGGTACGCCGCGCGACGGCTGGCGTCGCTGACCCCGCAGGCGTTCCTGAACCGGGCGGCCCGCACGGGCGAGCCCGTGGTGGTCCCGGGCGACGCCACCGTCTCGATGCTCGAGGTGCTGGTGCCCGGCGACGCCCGCGAGCTGCTGCGCCAGCTGGACCCCGGGTTCTCGGTGGTGCTCCCGCTGCGCGGCCGCGGGCGGACGGTGGGCGTGCTCTCGCTGTTCAACGAGCGGGTGCGCGGCCCCTTCAGCCAGGAGGAGCTGCAGCTGGCGGTCGACGTGGCCGGACGCGCGGGGCTCGCCCTGGACAACACCCGCCTGTACCGCGAGCAGCTGACGCTGGCCGAGGGGCTGCAGCGGTCCCTGCTGACCGAGCCGCCCTCCCCGGACCACCTGCAGATCGAGGTGCGGTACGAGCCGGCAGCCGAGGCGGCCCGGGTGGGCGGCGACTGGTACGACGCGTTCCTCCAGCCGGACGGCGCGACGGTCCTGGTGATCGGGGACGTGGTGGGGCACGACGTCTCGGCCGCCGCCGAGATGGGCCAGGTGCGGTCGATCCTGCGGGGCATCGCGGTGGCCACCGGGGAGGGCCCGGCAGAGCTGCTCCGCACCGTGGACCGCGCGATGCGCACGCTGCAGACCGCCTCGATCGCCACCGGGGTGGTGGCCCGGCTCGAGCAGACCGAAGACGATCTCGCCCGGCACCGCACCCGTGTCCGGTGGTCCAACGCCGGGCACCCGCTGCCGATGCTGCTGCGCGCGGACGGGACGGTGGAGGCGCTGAGCTCCGGCCAGACCGACCCGCTGCTGGGCGTGATGCCGGACGAGCCGCGGCACGAGTCGGTGGTGGTGCTGGAGCGGGACAGCACGCTGCTGCTGTACACGGACGGCCTGGTGGAGCGCCGGGACATGCCGGTGCGCGAGGGGATGGCCCGGCTGCAGGAGCTGCTGGCCGAGCTCGCACCGCAGCAGCTGGAGCTCTCGGCGCTGTGCGACGAGCTGCTGGCGCGCGTGCTGCCCGGCCGGCGGGAGGACGACGTGGCGCTGGTCGCCGTGCGGCTGCACCCGCAGGACGCGCCGCGGCCGCCCGAGGCGGGCCCGGTGGACGTTCCGCCGGACGTGCCGGCGGACCCTGCCGCCCCCGAGGCCGGCGAGTAGGCGAGACTGCGGCGTGACCGCCGACCTGCTCTCCACGCCGCGGGCGGCCGCGGACGGCGTCGGCGGCCACCACGCCGACTGGTCGTGGCTGCCCGACCCCGCCGACGCACCCACCGCGTCCGACCTCGAGCGCGCCCGCGACCAGGCCGGCCGGCTGCTGGCCGACCACGGGGTGTCCTACGGCTCCGACCACCCCGAGGCGGACCGCCGGTGGGACCTCGACCCGCTGCCGGTGATCGTCGACGAGGCCGAATGGGCCGGCCTCGACGCAGCCCTGCGGCAGCGCGCCGAACTGCTGGACGCCGTGCTGCAGGACGTGTACGGCGCACGCCGGCTGCTGACCGACCAGCTGCTGCCGCCCACGGTGGTGCTCTCGCACCCCGGTTTCCTGCGGCAGGTGGACGGGCTGCGCCTGCCGGGAGGCCGCGAGCTGGTGCTGACGGCCACCGACCTGGTGCGGGACGCCGACGGCGGCTGGTGCGCGGTGGCCGACCGGACGCAGGCGCCGTCGGGCGCCGGGTACGCGATGGAGGACCGGCGCGTCGTGGCGACCGTCCTGTCCGGCGTGTACCGGCAGGCGTCCATCGCACGGCTCGGACCGTTCTTCCACGCGCTGCGGTCCGCCTTGCGTGAGGTGGCGCCGCGCGACTCCTCGTCGGACCCGCGCGTGGTGCTGCTCACCAGCGGGCCGGGCAGCGAGACCGCCTTCGACCAGGCCTATCTCGCGTCGATGCTGGGGCTGCCGCTGGTGGAGGGCTCCGACCTGCTGGTGCGCCGGGGCCGGCTGTGGGTGCGCGGCGTGGACGCGCCCGAACCCGTGGACGTGGTGCTGCGCCGGGTGGACGCCGAGTGGTGCGACCCGCTGGAGCTGCGGTCCGACTCCCGGCTGGGCGTGGCCGGCCTGGTCCGGGCCGTGCGCGCCGGGTCGGTCAGCGTGGTGAACCCCCTCGGCAGCTCGGTGCTGGAGAGCCCCGCGCTGCTGGCATTCCTGCCGCGGCTGGCGCGGGCGGTGCTGGACCAGGACCTGGCGCTGCCGTCGGCGCCGACGTGGTGGTGCGGGCTCGAGGACGACCGCGAGCACGTGCTGCGCCACCTGGACAGCCTGATCGTCAAGCAGACCGTGCGCGGCCCCGGCACCTCCACCTCCCGGCTCGGCTGGACGCTCTCCGACGAGGAGCGCACCACGCTGGCCGCCCGGATCGCCGCCGACCCGTGGCGCTGGGTGGCCCAGGAGCGGGTGCGACCGCCCGACGAGACCTCGCGCTCCGCCGTGCTGCGCACCTACGCCGTCGCGCACGACGGCACCTACACCGTCATGGCCGGCGGACTGGCGCGCATCGGCGAGGCGCCCATCGTCTCCTCCGCGCTCGGCGCCGCCGCCAAGGACGTGTGGGTGCTGGCCTCCGCCCCCGAGACGGCGCCGGCCGACCTGCCGCTGCCACCCGAGCTCGCCGAGAGCGGGGCGCCGCTGCGCGGCCCCGCCATCTCGCCCCGCACCGCCGAGAACCTGTTCTGGCTGGGCCGGTACGCGGAGCGTGCCGAGCACACCACGCGCGTGCTGCGCGCGGTGGCCGACCGCTGGGACGACTACCACAACCGGCCGCGGTCCGCCGGCGGCCGCGCGCTCGGCGTGCTGCTCGAGGTGCTCACGCCGGAGGCGCTGCCCGAGGGCGGTCAGCTCCGGAGCGACGCCGCACGAGCCTCCGCGGCCGGTGCCGCGGGCGCCGTGCCGGGCCTGCGCGACCTGCTGCTGGACCGCACCGCCACCGGCACGGTCGCGCGGTCGGTGCGCAGCCTGCGGCGGGCGGCCGACACCGTCCGTGACCAGCTGTCCACCGACACGTTCGGGCCGATCGCCCGCATCGAGCGGGCGCTGCGCGACGAGGCGGCCCGCACGCGCGTGCCGTCCGCCGCCGCCGGCGCCCTGGACCTCGGCCCGCGCTTCGGCACCGACGCCGCGGCGGGGTCGGCGGGCCGCTCGTCGGGCCTGCGTCCCACCTTGGACCGGGTGCTCGAGGGGCTGCTGGCCGTCTCGGGGGTGGCCGCCGAGGGGCTGACCAGGGACGTCGGCTGGCACTTCCTGGACGCGGGCCGCCGGATCGAGCGCGCGCAGCACCTGGTGGACACCCTCGCCGCGACGCTGGTGGACCGGCGCCGACCGGATGTGGACGAGCTGGTGCTGGAGTCGGTGCTGCTGATCCACGAGTCGGCGATCACCTACCGGCGCCGGCAGCAGGGCGGCGACGGCGTGGCGGCGGCGCTGGACCTGCTGGTGCACGACGTCCGCAACCCGCGGTCGCTGGCCTTCCAGCTGGACCGGCTGCGGGAGGACCTCGAGGCGGTGCCGGTCTCGTGGCGGGCCCCCGACCAGCGCGACCACCTGCTGCGGGACGTGGCGGACCTGGTGACGGAGCTGGACACGGTCACCGTCGGCACCGTGGTCTCGCCCGACGGTCGCCGCGAGCGCCTCGCCGAGGCGCTGGAGTCGATGCGGTGGCGGCTGCGAGCGGCGGGCGACGAGATCGAGCGCGTGCACTTCGTCCGGCCTGCGCCGAGCCGGGCGCAGGAGGGCATCTGGGGCAGCGACGCGCTGGCCGCCGGTGCGGCGGTGGCGCCATGAGCGGCCGCACGTACGACCTGGTGCACCGCACCACCTACAGCTACGACGCCCCGGTGACGGACTCGTACGGCTGCACCACGCTGACCCCGCGGGACCTGCCCGACCAGCACTGCCTGGCCACGACGCTGGAGGTGGACCCGGCACCGGCGGACACCGAGCAGCACGTGGACTACTTCGGCAACCGCAGCACGTACTTCGG
>DAIDJQ010000020.1 GCA_027451305.1 Cellulomonas sp. | reverse complement strand
GGTGCCGTTCAGCGTCAGCTGGCGCACCACGGTCCCGGCGGACCGCTCGACCGTGGTGCCCGGCCGCGCGGCCGCGGCGGCGAGCACGTCGGGCATCCCCATCACGTCCACCGCGTCGAGCTCGCCGTTGGCGAACGACTGCCCGAGGCTGTCCCGCGACACCGTGCGGAACGCGACCGTGTCCAGCCGCGCCCGGTCGCCCCACCACCGCGGGTTGCGCTGCAGGGTCAGCACCCCGGCGTTCGTGTCGATCGAGCGCACGACGAAGGGGCCGGCCGAGACGTAGGTCTTCCCGTCCGCCGCCATCGGCCCGTCCTTCCAGGCCGACGCGAAGTGCGCAGGGGTGTCGACGGCCCAGGACGGGAGCACGCTCGTCAGCATCGCGGGCCAGTCCGCGTCCGCCCGCGCGAACGTGATCAGCACGTCGCGGTCGTCGTCGCCCCGGACGACCGACTTCACGTCCTGCCAGATCGCCGTCGACGCCGGGCTGTACGCCGAGTCGGTCCCGTTGAACGCCCGCCAGCTCGCGGCGAGGTCCCGCCAGCTCAGCGGCGTCCCGTCGGACCAGACGGCTGCGGGCGCGATCTTCAGCTCCACCACCTGCGGGTCCTGCGAGCGCACGGTCAGCGAGGCCGTGTAGTCCGGGTCCGGTGCCCAGCCGCCGTCGGCCCCGATGCGGACGAACGACGGCAGGTACAGGTTGGAGACGCGCTGGACGTCCAGGTCGGAGCTCGGGTCGTTCAGCTGGTACGTGGCCGGCAGCGAGTCGACGCTGAGCGTCAGGGTCCCGCCGTCCCGCACCTGGTCCCGCGGCACCGTCCGCCACGCGGTGGCGGGCAGCGCCGTGCTCGCGGTGGCGGTCGTGCCGGTGCCGGACGCGCCGCTGGTTCCGGGGGCCGGCGAGCCGGCGGTGCACGCCGCAAGCCCGAGCAGCGTCGCGAGCAGGCCGGCGCACACACGGACTGCCGTCATGGTGGAGGGCATGGTCCTCACATCATCTGGTCCGCCGAGACGCGGCGTACGTGCACCCCTGCCCGGTCATCATCGCGTTTGCGGCGCGTCACGCCAACACCTTGACCGCGACTCGCAGTCGTGCGCTGCTGCTGGTCGCAGGGGCGCCAGGGTGGCCGGGACAGAGCCGGGCGAGCCACGGTCGACGACGGGGGCCCGGTGTTAGCGTCGGCCCGATGCTCCGCTTCCTCGCGCGCCGGGCGGTGGGCTACGGGGTGCTCACGACCGTCGCGACGGCGTTGGGCTACGTGCTCGCCAGCCTGACCCTGCACCCGGCGGCGCGGTACGCGGGCCGCACCCCGCCGGTGCCCCCGTCGGTGGTGCACGCGGAGCTCGGCGCCCTCGGTGTCGACCCGCAGGTGCCGCTCGCCGTGCGCCTGTGGCACTGGCTCGGTGCGCTGGTGACGCAGGGGTCGCTGGGGCTCAGCGTCCGCGGGCAGCCGGTGACGGCCGAGATCGCGGCACGGGCGGGGACCAGCCTGCGGCTCCTGCTGCTCGGGAGCGTCCTCGGCGCGCTGCTCGGGGTGGCGGTCGGCACGTGGGGCGCGGCCCGGCAGCACCGCTGGCCGGACCGGGTGGGCACCGTCGGCTCGTTCGTGCTGGTGGCGACGCCGCCGTTCGTCGTGGCCGTGGTGCTGATGACGGTCGCGGTGCGGCTCGACGAGGCGGCCGGACGGACGCTCGTGCCGTTCACCGGTGAGTACACCCCCGGCCTTGCGGGCGGCTGGCCGGCCGTGCTCGCCGACCGTGCGGCGCACCTGCTGCTGCCCACCCTGGTCCTCGCCCTGGGCACCTCGGCGACCTGGTCCCGCTACCAGCGCGCGGCGATGCTGGACGTGCTCGCGGCCGACTACGTGCGCACCGCCCGGTCCCTGGGACACACGCGCCGGTCCGCGCTGTGGCGGCACGGCGTGCGGGTGGCCCTGATCCCCATGTCCACGTTCTTCGCCTACTCGTTCGGCCTGATGCTGACGGGTGCCGCCATCACCGAGCTGGCGTTCAGCTGGCACGGCATGGGGGAGTACCTGGTGCGCTCGGTGGCCGACGACGACGTGAACGCCGCCGCGGGCACGGTCCTGTTCACCGCCGTCCTGGTGCTGGTCGCCGGGCTGCTGGCCGACGTGCTGCACGCGGCGCTCGACCCGCGGGTGCGGACCTGACGTGGCCGTCACCGACCTCGGCGCCGCCGCCGTCCCGGGCCCTGCCCGCGCCGGTGTGCTGCGGCGCACGATGCACGCCCCGCGGGCGCGGGCGGGCGTCGCCGTGCTGCTCGTGGTGGTCCTGTGGGCCGTCGTGGGGCCGCTGGTCTGCCGCTGGGACCCGTTCACCTCCGACGTGACGGCGTTCGGCCGGCCGCCCGGTGCGGCGCACTGGTTCGGCACCGACGCGGCCGGCCGGGACCTGTACGTGCGCACGCTCGTCGGGCTGCGGACGTCCCTGGCCGTCGGCTTCGTGGCGGGACCGTTGTCCACGGCGATCGCCGCGGTCGTCGGAGCCCTCGGGGGCTACCTCGGCGGCCGGGTGGACCGCGCCGTCGTCTGGGGCATCGACCTGGCGCTCGTGCTCCCGTCGTTCTACCTGCTCGTGCTGATCGCACCAGCCGCCGGGCACGCCGGCTGGGTCGCGGTGGCGCTGGCCGTCGCCGTGCTGGGCTGGATGGTGATGGCCCGCGTGGTGCGGGGGCAGACCCGTTCGCTGCGGGAGCAGGACTTCGTGCGCGCCGCCCGGTTCCTCGGGGTCCCGACGGGCCTCGTGCTCCGTCGCCACGTGCTCCCGCACCTGGCGTCCCTCCTCGTGGTGGACGCGACCCTCGGCGTCGCGGCCGCGGTGCTGACGGAGGCGACGCTCGGCTGGGTGGGGCTGGGGGTGGGACCGCCGGCGGTGTCGCTCGGCACCCTGCTCGCGGCCGGCAGCGCGTCCGCGGTGACGCGGCCGTGGCTGTTCTGGTTCCCGGCCGGCCTGCTCGTCGTGACGGTCCTCGCCACCAGCCTGCTCGGCGACGCGCTGCGGGACGCGCTGGACCCCGCGGCGGGGGCGGCCCGTGGCTGAGGCCCTGCTCGAGGTCGACGGGCTGACCGTCTCGTTCGACCCCCGGCGCGCCGGTGGAGCGGGGGTCCGGGCGGTCGTGGACGTCTCCTTCCGGGTCCACGCCGGCGAGGTCGTCGCCCTCGTCGGCGAGTCCGGCGCGGGGAAGACGACCACCGCGCTCGCGGTGCTCGGCCTGCTGCCCTCGACGGCGCGCGTGTCCGGCTCGGTCCGCTTCGGTGGCACGTCGCTCCTGGGCCTGTCCGACCGGGCGTTCTCCGCGATCCGTGGTCGTGACCTCGCGATGGTGTTCCAGGACGCCGCGTCGGCGCTCCCGCCCGTGCACCGCGTCGGGGCGCTCGTCGTGGAGACCCTCCGGCTGCACGACCGCGCCCTGTCGAGGCAGGCCGCGCTGGCCCGTGCGGCCGAGCTGTGCTCCCTGGTCCGGCTGCCGGTGCGGGCCCTCGACGCCTACCCGCACCAGCTCTCCGGCGGCCAGCGACAGCGGGTGCTCGTCGCCCTCGCCGTCGCGGACGCCCCCCGGCTGCTGATCGCCGACGAGCCCACCTCCGCGCTCGACGTCACCGTGCAGGCCCAGGTGCTCGAGGTGCTGCACGGGGCCCGGGAGGCTAGCGGTGCCGCGCTGCTGCTGATCACGCACGACCCCGGCGTGGTGGCCGGCCACGCCGACCGCGTCGTGGTGCTGCGGGACGGTCGGGTGGTGGAGCAGGGGGACGTCACGGCACTGTTCGACGCACCCCGCGAGCCGTACACGGCGGCGCTGCTCCGCGCGGAGGACCACCGGCCGTCGCCGGCAACGGCGCCGGACCTCACGGCACCGCCGGCGGTCGAGCTGGTCGGCGTCCGGCGCACGTTCGGGCCGCCGCGTCGGCGGCTCCCGGGCGGCTCGCGGTCGACCGGCGTGCCGGTGGTGGCGATGGACGGCGTCTCGTTCGTCGTACCCCGTGGCGCCACGCTCGCGCTGGTGGGGGAGAGCGGCAGCGGCAAGACGACCACGGCCCTGGCGATCGCGTCGCTGCACGCGCCCGAGGCAGGCACCGTCCGGGTGCTGGGGACCGACCTCGCGGAGCTTGCCGCTGCCAGGGACCCCACCGCGCGGGCGGCCCTGCGTCGTCGCGTCCAGCTGGTGTTCCAGGACGCCGGGGGGTCGCTGGACCCGCGGATGACGGTCCGGCAGTCGCTCGCCGAGGCGCTCGAGGCGGTGGCGGGCCACGACGCGGACGTGGGGGCCGACGGCGGAGCGGCGCCGGGCGACGGGCGGTCGCCCACGGGTGCGCGGGTGCACGCGCTCCTCGGCCTCGTCCGGCTCGACGCGTCGCTGGCCGACCGCTACCCCCACGAGCTGTCCGGGGGGCAGCGTCAGCGAGTCGCGCTGGCCCGCGCGCTCGCGGTCCGGCCGCAGGTGCTGGTGCTCGACGAGCCCGTCTCGGCCCTGGACGCGCCGGTGCGGGCCACGCTGCTCGGCCTCGTCGACGACCTGCGCACCCGCCTCGGGCTCACGTGCGTGCTGGTCGCTCACGACCTCGGCGTGGTGCGCGCCCACGCGGAGCTGGTCGCCGTGATGTACCGCGGGCGCGTCGTCGAGCAGGGTCCCGCCGGGGTGGTGCTGGACGACCCGCGGCACCCCTACACCCGCGCGCTGCTGGCTGCGGTCCCCGTCCCAGACCCCCGGGTCCGTCCCGCTCCGGTGCCGCTGCTGGACGACGAGGCGGTCCCCGTGGGCGGCTGCCCCTTCCGTCACCGGTGCTCGATGCACGCCGGCCTGCCGGCCGAGCTTGCGGCCCTCTGCACACAGGTCGACCCGCCGTCCCGACGTACCGAGGGGCGGGACGTGGCATGCCACCACGCGGACGCGCCCGTTCAGGGAAGGCGCTGACGGGGCGCGTCGTGTTACCAACGTGTTTCGTCCGCGTAACCGGGCGGGCATCGTCCCAGCGCGGTTCGTACTGGGCAGTATCGATCACGTAACGATTCGAAACCCGTGTCCGGCCTGTCTCGAATGTCCGTTGGCACCGCCCTACGGTGACTTCCAACGTGTGGCGGTCGAGCGTGTCCGCATGCGTCCCCGGCAGCGGTCGGCGGCGCCTGCACGTCGCTCGCCCACTCCCATCCCAGGAGGAACATTGAAGATCAGGCGAATCTCAGGCCTGTTCGCGACGATCACGGCCGGCGCCCTGGTCCTCGCGGCCTGCTCCAGCGGCGGCTCGTCGAGCACCACCACGACCACGGCCGCGGGCGGCGGCACCACCACCGGGATCGTCTCGGCCAACAGCTCCGAGCCCGAGAACCCGCTGATCCCGACCAACACCAACGAGGTCGGTGGCGGCAAGATCCTCACCCAGATCTTCGCGGGCCTCGACTACTACGACGCCAAGGGCGCCATCCACAACGAGGTCGCCGACTCGATCACCTCGACGGACAACGTCAACTGGACCATCAAGCTCAAGCCGGGCTGGAAGTTCACCAACGGTGAGCCCGTCACGGCGAAGAACTTCGTGGACGCCTGGAACTACGGCGCGGTCTCGACCAACGCCCAGCTGAACAGCTCCTGGTTCGGGGACCCGAGCTTCGGCATCCCGATCGTCGGCTACGCCGACACGCAGGCCGCCGACGCGACGAGCCAGCCGAAGTCGACCACGATGTCCGGCCTCAAGGTCGTCGACGACCTGACCTTCACGGTCCAGCTGACGACGCCCCTGTCGGACTTCCCGGTCCGGATCGGCTACTCGGCGTTCTTCCCGCTGCCCGAGGTCGCGTTCAAGGACATGAAGGCCTTCGGTGAGAACCCGATCGGCAACGGTCCGTACAAGATCGCGCCGAACGGCTGGAACCACAACGTCGACATCAAGCTGGTCCCGAACACGGACTACAACGGTCCCCGGATGCCCAAGAACGGCGGGCTGGACCTGAAGTTCTACACGTCCCAGGACACGGCCTACAACGACCTGCTCGCCGGCCAGCTCGACGTCCTCGACGCCATCCCGTCCTCGGCGTTCGGCACCTTCCAGACCGACCTGGGCAACCGTGCCGTGAACCAGCCCGCGGCCATCTGGCAGGGCTTCACGATCCCGAGCAACCAGGCGCACTTCACCGGCGCCGAGGGCAAGCTCCGCCGTGCGGCCATCTCGCACGCCATCGACCGTCAGACCATCACGAAGACGATCTTCCAGGGCACCCGTACCCCGGCGACCGACTTCACCTCGCCGGTGATCCCGGGCTGGTCCGACTCGATCCCCGGCTCCGACGTGCTCAAGTACGACCCCACCCTGGCCAAGTCGCTGTGGGCGCAGGCCGACGCGATCTCGCCGTGGTCCGGCACGTTCACGCTGGCGTACAACTCCGACGGCGGCCACCAGGCCTGGGTCGACGCGGTGACCAACAGCATCAAGAACGCCCTGGGCATCCAGGCCGCTGGTCAGCCGTACCCGGACTTCAAGAGCCTGCGCACCGACGTCAACGCCAGCAAGAAGGGCGCCAAGACGGGCCTCACCGGTGCGTTCCGCAGCGGCTGGCAGGGTGACTACCCGGGCATGCTCGACTTCCTCGGCGCCATGTGGGCCACGGGAGCCAGCTCGAACGACGGCAACTACAGCAACCCGGCCTTCGACGCCCTGCTCGCCAAGGGTGCCCAGGCGTCGTCGATCGACGAGGCGAACAAGGACTTCACGCAGGCCCAGACGATCCTGTTCCAGGACCTGCCGTCCATCCCGCTGTGGTACTCGAACGAGACGGGCGGCTCTGCGAAGACCGTCAACAACGTCCAGTTCGGGTGGGACAGCGTCCCGCTGTACTACCTGGTCACCAAGTCCTGACCGATCGCTCCGGCAGTGGGGGCGGGGCCCGCGTGGGCCCCGCCCCCACTCGCGTGCGGAGGGCCGCCGGGCACCGATGGACTACAGTGCACCGGTTGGCGCTCCGCTTCCGCGAGGAGCGGACCCCCCTGTCGTGGCCCCCTCGTGGCTGCGACCCCTGACTCGAAGGAAGGCTGATGGCCCGCTATCTCGGCCGCCGCCTGCTGCAGGCGATCCCCGTGTTCTTCGGGGCCACGCTGTTGATCTACTTCATGGTGTTCTCGCTGCCCGGCGACCCGGTGCTGGCGCTCGGCGGCGACAAGGGCGTGACCCCGGCCATCGCGGCGCAGATCCGCTCGAAGTACAACCTGGACAAGCCGTTCCTGGTCCAGTACCTGCTCTACCTCAAGGGCATCTTCAGCGGGAACTTCGGGATGACCTTCTCGGGCCGGCCCGTGGGTGACCTGCTCGCCCACGCCTACCCGATCACCTTCAAGCTCGCCGTCATGGCACTGGTGTTCGAAGGCGTCTTCGGGATCGCGGCCGGACTGTTCGCCGGCCTGCGCAAGGGCAAGATCTTCGACGCGACCGTCCTCGTGGTCAGCCTCGTCGTGATCGCCGTACCGACGTTCGTGATCGGCTTCGTGCTGCAGTTCTTCGTCGGCGTCAAGTGGCACCTGCTGCCGGTGTCCGTCGGCGCCGACGTGTCGTTCCGAACCCTCCTGATGCCGGCGATCGTGCTGGGAGCGGTCTCGCTCGCCTACGTGCTCAGGCTGACGAGGACGTCGGTCTTCGAGAACCTCACGGCCGACTTCGTGCGCACGGCGACGGCCAAGGGCCTGTCGAGACCGCGGGTCGTCACGGTGCACGTCCTGCGCAACTCGCTGATCCCCGTGGTGACGTTCCTCGGCTCCGACCTCGGGAACCTCATGGGCGGGGCGATCGTCACGGAGGGGATCTTCAACATCTCCGGCGTCGGGGGCACCCTCTACCAGGCCATCAAGCAGGGCAGTGCGCCCACCATCGTGTCCTTCACGACGATCCTCGTGATCGTCTACATCGTGGCGAACCTGGTCGTCGACCTCCTGTACGCCGCACTCGACCCGAGGATCCGTTATGCCTGAGCCCCTCGCCCGTCCGGACCAGGCGCACTTCTTCGCCTCGCTCGACCAGGACGTGCTCGC
>DAIDJQ010000019.1 GCA_027451305.1 Cellulomonas sp. | reverse complement strand
CTCGCGCGGCGCAGCGAGTGGGTGGTGGAGCTGTTCGAGACCTGCGTCGGGCTCGGGTTCGCCGTCGGTCCGCTGATCGGCGGCCTGCTCGGCAAGATCAGCTGGCGGGTGCCGTTCCTGGCCTGCGGCCTGCTCATGGTCGCCGCCGCCGCGATGTCGGTGTCCCGGCTGCGGGATCCCGACGAGCGGCCGTCGCGGCTTCGTCTGACCGACGTCGTCGCGTCCTACCGCAAGCCGGCCTTCATCGCGCTGTGCGCCCTGACCGCCACGTACAACTTCGCGTTCTTCGTGGTGCTGGGCTACACGCCGGTGGCGCTGCACCTCTCGGTGGTGCCGCTCGGCCTGGTGTTCACGGCCTGGGGCATCGGGCTGGCGTTCGGCATCCTGGTGGTCGGCCACCGGCTCGCGCACCGCATCGGCGCCGTGGCGACCGTCGGGCTGGCCGTGCTGGTGCTGACCGGTGCGCTGGTGGGCCTCGCCGTGTCCGGCAGCACCCTCGTGTCGATCGTGGTGCTGGTGGTGGCGGGCATCTGCATGGGCATCTGCAACGCCAACCTCACCGACCTGGCCCTGGCGACCGGCCTCCCGGACCGCCGGTCCACCACCGGGGCGTTCAACCTGGTGCGCTGGGGGTTCGCAGCCCCGGCTCCGGTGATCTCGGGTCTGGTCGCCGAGCACGTCGGGCTGAAGGCGCCGTTCTGGGTGGCCGTGGTGGTGCTCGGCACCGGTGTGGTGGTGTTCCTGCTGACCAGCCACGTGATGGCCCGGGCGGTCGGCGAACGAGTGCTCTGGTCCCGCTGGGACCGCGGCGCCCGAGCCGTGGAGCTGACGCCGGAGGAGGCGCTCGGCGAGGTGTGAGCCCCGCCTCGACCTCGGTTCAGGCGTCCCGGGTGCGCAGCCGCATGGCGGCGAACGCCAGGATCACGACCACCCACGCCACCAGCACCCCGTAGCCCTGCCAGGCCGTGAGGTGCACGTGGTAGATGTTCGCCTGGTTGGCGGCGCTGATCTGCTCCTCCGTCATCGTCAGCCGGCTGCCGGCGGACGACGGCAGGAACGGCGTGACGTGCTGCAGCGGCTTCCAGGCGAACTGGCCCAGCGCGCTGATGACGTTCTCCAGCACCAGCAGGAACGTGAGGACCACGCCGAGCGCCGCCGCCGAGTGCCGCAGCAGCGCGCCGAGCGCGAACGCGAACAAGGTGGTCGCGGTCAGGTAGAGCGCGGTTCCGAGGACGATGCGCTGGACCTGCGGGTCACCGGCGTGCAGGCTGCCGCCCTTCGAGTGCAGGATCGCGGAGGCGAGTGCTGCGCTGGTCACCACGGTCGCCGTGGTGAGCACGAGGGTGACGACGAGGACGACGAGGGCCTTGGCCCACAGGACCGGCAGCCGGGTGGGCACCGCGGTGAGGCTGGCCCGGATCATGCCGGTGCTGTACTCCGAGGTGACGGTCAGCACGCCGAGCACCGCCAGCGGGATCATGGCGAGCTGCGTCCCGGCGGTCAGCGGGATCAGCGCGGGGTAGCCGCCGGTCGCCTCCTGCATGGAGGAGCCGGCGCTCCGCAGGGCCGTCGAGACGATGGTCACCAGACCGACGAACACGACGGCCGTCAACGCCAGCGTCCAGTACGTCGAGCGCACCGTCCAGAACTTCAGCCACTCGGACCGCAGGACGTGCCCGGGGGTCAGCCGCAACCCGGCCGGTGCGGTCTGCGGGGTGGTCGTCGTCGTGCTCATCGCCGTGCCTCCTGCGCGTCGGTCCCGGCCACCGCGCCGGCGGCGCCGGAGTGGTACTCGACCTCCTCCGCGGTCAACGCCAGGTAGGCGTCCTCGAGGGAGCCGCTCACCGGGGTGAGCTCGTGCAGCACGATGCCCTGCGCGGCGGCGAGCTCACCGACCGCCTCCGAGGTGGCACCGACCACCTGGAGCACCCCTGGTTCGGAGCTCTCGACGGTGGTGCCGGCGCTGCGCAGCGCCTCGGCCAGTGCCGTCGCCTGCGGGCTGCGCACGCGGACCGTGGAGCGCGTGGCGCCGGAGACCACCTGGTCCACGGGGGCGTCCGCAATGATCCGGCCGCGGCCGATCACGATGATGTGGTCGGCCGTCACCGCCATCTCGCTCATCAGGTGCGAGGACAGGAACACCGTGCGGCCCTGCGACGCGAGGTACTTCACCAGGGTGCGGACCCAGATGACGCCCTCGGGGTCGAGGCCGTTCACCGGCTCGTCGAGGATCAGGGTGTGCGGGTCGCCGAGCAGGGCCACAGCGACGCCGAGCCGTTGGTTCATGCCGAGGGAGAAGCCGCCGACCCGCTTGCCGGCGACGGCGCCGAGGCCGGTCAGCTCGATCACCTCGTCCACGCGACGGTCGCCGATGCCGTGCGTCGCAGCCATCGCCCGCAGGTGGCCGCGTGCCGTGCGGCCGGGGTGCACGGCACGGGCCTCGAGCAGCGCGCCGACCTCGGTGAGCGGCGACCGGTGCTCGGCGTAGTGCTTGCCGTTGACGGTCACGTCGCCGGCGGTCGGGCTGTCGAGCCCGACGATCAGCCGCATCGTGGTGGACTTCCCGGCCCCGTTGGGACCCAGGAACCCGGTGACCCGTCCGGGCCGGACGGTGAACGTCGCACCGTCCACCGCGGTGGTGTGCCCGTACCGCTTGGTCAGGCCCTGCGCCTCGATCATCGCCGTCCCGTCCGCATCGCCGTGTGATGTCACCGGGGTCGGAGACCTGCGGAACGTGCCGACCGCTCGACGACCCCAGAAGACCGTAGGGGACGGCGTGGTGCCGTGGGGGCGGTTCGGCCGACGAGATCGTCGGGCGGTCCTCGTCGGGTTGCCCGCCCGCGCGCGGCCGCGGTCCGGCCGGCTGCCCGAGGTCGTCGCTCGCGACGAGTCGCGATGAGAAGGTGACCCGGTGACGTACGCCCAGCACATCTCCGAGCTCGTCGGCAGCACCCCGCTGGTCCGCCTCTCGGCCGTGACCCGCGGCCTGTCCGCGACCGTCCTGGCCAAGGTCGAGTACCTCAACCCGGGCGGCTCGGTGAAGGACCGCATCGCGGCCCGGATGATCGCGGCGGCCGAGGAGTCCGGGGCCCTGCGTCCCGGCGGCACGATCGTCGAGCCGACCAGCGGGAACACCGGGGTGGGGCTGGCGCTGGTCGCGCAGCGCAAGGGGTACCGCTGCGTGTTCGTCTGCCCGGACAAGGTCAGCCAGGACAAGCGCGACGTGCTGCGCGCGTACGGCGCCGAGGTGGTCGTCACCCCGACCGCGGTGCCGCCGGACCACCCGGAGTCGTACTACTCCGTCTCCGACCGCCTCGTGCGCGAGATCGAGGGTGCGTGGAAGCCGGACCAGTACTCCAACCCGAACGGCCCTGCGAGCCACTACGCGAGCACCGGGCCGGAGATCTGGGACGGCACGGAGCACGCGATCACGCACTTCGTCGCCGGCGTCGGCACCGGTGGGACCATCACCGGTACAGGGCGCTACCTGCACGACGTCTCGGCTGACCGGCCGGCGGAGCGCGGGGGCCGTGTGGTGGTGGTGGGGGCGGACCCGGCCGGGTCGGTGTACTCCGGCGGTGACGGGCGCCCCTACCTCGTCGAAGGCGTGGGCGAGGACTTCTGGCCGCGCGCCTACGACCCGTCGGTGCCCGACGAGATCGTCCCCGTGTCCGATGCGGACTCGTTCGCGATGACCCGCCGCCTGGCGCGCGAGGAGGCGCTGCTGGTGGGCGGCTCGTCCGGGATGGCCGTCGAGGCGGCGCTGCGGGTGGCGCGGCGGCTGCAGGACGAGGACCCGGTGGCGGCCTCGCGCGCCGTGGTCGTCGTGCTGCTCCCCGACGGCGGGCGCGGGTACCTGTCGAAGATCTTCAACGACTCCTGGATGCGCTCGTACGGGTTCCTCGCCGCGGGGGAGGGTGCCACCGTGGCCGACGTGCTGCGGACCAAGGCCGGCGCGATGCCGGACCTGGTGCACACCCACCCGACGGAGACGGTGCGGGACGCGATCGAGATCATGCGCGAGTACGGGGTGTCGCAGCTGCCGGTGGTCGGTGCTGAGCCGCCGGTGAAGATCGGCGAGGTGGCCGGGTCCGTGAGCGAGCGCGGGCTGCTCGACGCCGTGTTCGGCGGCTCCGCGGCGCTCGCGGACCGGGTGGACCGGCACATGTCGCCGCCGCTGCCGCTGATCGGCGCGGGGGAGCCGGTGGACACGGCGCGGGCCGCGCTGCAGGGCGCGGACGCCCTGATGGTGGTGCAGGACGGGCAGCCCGTCGGGGTGGTCACCCGGCACGACCTGCTGGGGTTCCTGGCGCGCTGACCGGCCCGGCGGCTGCGTCCACCGGTGCCCTACCCTCGTCCCCGTCGTGCCGGGGCGGCGCGCGCGAGACGAGGAGCATCGTGGCGATCTTCGACCTGTCCCTGCCGGAGCTGGCGACCTACCTGCCCGAGCTGGACGAGCCCGCGGACCTGGACGACTTCTGGGCGGGCACGCTGGCCGAGGCGCGAAGCCACGACCTGGCGCTGGTGGCCGAGCCGGTGGACACGGGCCTGACCCTGGTCGAGACCCTGGACGTGACGTTCGCCGGGTTCGGCGGCGACCCGGTGCGGGCATGGGTGACCCGTCCCGCAGGTGCGCGGGCGCCGCTGCCGGCCGTCGTCGAGTACCTCGGGTACGGCGGCGGCCGAGGGTTCGCGCACGAGCACCTCGCGTGGGCTGCGGCCGGGTACGTGCACCTGCTGATGGACACCCGCGGACAGGGATCCACCTGGGGGACCGGTGGCCACACCCCGGACCCGGGCGGCAGCGGCCCGGCCGCGAACGGCGTGATGACCCGCGGCATCCTCGACCCCGCGGGGTACTACTACCGGCGGCTGATCACGGACGCGGTGCGGGCGGTCGACGCGGCACGCGCAGTGCCGTGGGTGGACCCGACCCGGGTCGGCGTGCTCGGAGCCAGCCAGGGCGGTGGCCTCGCGCTGGCGGCTTCCGGGCTGGCCGACGACCTGGTCGGCGTCATGGCCGACGTGCCGTTCCTCTGCCACTTCCCTCGGGCCCTGGCCGTCACCGACGCCTTCCCGTACGGCGAGGTGGTGCAGTACCTGGCCGTGCACCGCGACCAGGTGGACCAGGTGCTGCGCACGCTGTCCTACGTCGACGGCGTGCACCTGGGCCGGCGGGCATCGGCCCCGGCGCTGTTCTCCGTCGCGCTCCGGGACCAGACGTGCCCGCCGTCCACGGTCTTCGCGGCCCACAACCGCTACGGAGACCTGGCGGTCGGTGCACGCCCTGCGCGGGACATCGAGGTCTACGAGTTCAACCAGCACGAGGGCGGGCTGGGGTACCAGCTCGACCGTCAGCTGCGCTGGTTCGCCGACGTCCTGGCCAGCGCCCCGACGAGCCCGGTCACCAGGTAGTCGAAGCTGACCTCGAGGTCGTCCGGCATCCCGAAGCCGCCGCCGGCCTCGAGCACGACGAACCCGTGCACCGCCGACCGCACCGCGCGAACGGCGTCCACGTGTCGCTCCGGCGGGACGCCGATCTCCTCCACGACCCGGGCCACGACGGCCACCGTCCGCGCGGCTGCGGCCTGCAGGGCGGCGTCCGGACGACCGGCGGCGAAGTCCGTCTGCGTGGCGGCGTACCGACCGGCGTGGTCGTGGGCGAACCGGCGGACCGCCCAGGCGATGGCCGTGAGCGCGTCGGCGCCGTGCAGGCCGATGAGCGCACCCTCGAGCGCCCCGGTCAGCTGGTCCACGCACCGGCACGCCACCTCGCGGCGCAGCGCGGGCAGCCCCGCGACGTGCTTGTAGAGGCTCGGCACGGCGACGTGCGCCCGCTGGGCGACGGCCGCCAGCGTGAGGTCGGCGAAGCCGGCGGGTCCGCCGTCGTCCACCACCGCGAGGGCGAGGGCGACGACGGCCTCGTGGTCCAGTCCCGCGCGCGGCACGTCAGCGCTCCGCCGAGCCGGGCCGGCGCTCGCCGGCATGGACGAACCGACCGGTCTCGTCCCGCGAGCGCTGCGCGAGCCAGTCGATCGTGGCCGGCGCCATGACCTCGGGTGCCTGGTGGTGCGGGTAGTGGGCGACGTCCTCGAGGAGCACCGACCGCGCGTCCAGCGTCTGCTCGATCCAGGCGGCCTCGGCGGCGGGGTCGTGCAGGTCGGGGTCGCGGCGGCCGACGAACGCCAGCACCGGCACGTGCACGTCGGCGAGGCGCGCCTCGACCGGCGCGTGGGTCAGCCGGACCGTGAGCCGGCGGAACTGGCGCAGGTGTGCCCGATCGTCCATCGCGGCGCGGACGGCGGCGATGTGCTCGTCCAGCCACGGAGCACGGCGGCCGCGGCTGAGCGGGTCGCGGTAGTAGCGGGCCCAGACGGCGGCACCCCACGGGAGCACGAAGAGGACCCGGTACGCCAGCCGCAGCAGCGACTCCGTCAGGGGGCTCGCCGACGGGTTGCGCAGCAAGGGCCCGGACAGCACCAGCCCGACGACGAGGTCGGGACGCTCGGCGGCCGCCCAGGCGACCGAGGCGGCGCCCATCGAGCTGCCGAGGAGCACCGCGGGGCCGCCGAGGTGCTCGACGAGGGCGATCACGTCGGCGCCGGTCGCAGGGTCGCCGTGCACGGTGAACGTGGTATCCGAGTCGCCGTGGCCGCGCAGGTCGGTGACGGCCGTCCGGTAGCCGGCTGCGACCAGCGGTGCGACGAGGTCCCGGAAGGTGCCGCGCAGGTCTCCCATGCCTGGCACCAGGACGACGAGAGGGCCGGCGTCCGGGCCGTCGACCGTGTAGGCGATGCGGCCCTCGGGCCGGTCGAGACGCTCGAACTGGTTCGTCATGACGGGAAAGCTAATGCCATTAGCTAAATCGTGCAAGACCCCGGGTGAGCGCGGTGCCGTGCCGGCAGGGCAGGATGTCCAGGCACCCGGCCGCCGGCCGGGGCCACCGGCCGCGCGCGCGGCCGGACCACGTACCGGTGAGGAGACATCCCCATGGCCGCAGCGCTGCCCGAGGTCTCGGGCTCGTTCGGAGACAAGCCCACGCTGACGTTCCCCGGCACCCCGGCGCCGACCGAGCTCGAGGTCGCGGTGCTGAGCCGCGGCGACGGCGACCTCGTCGAGGCCGGTCAGGACATCGAGGTGAACTACCTCGGCCAGAGCTGGGGCGGCCGCGTGTTCGACAGCTCCTACGACCGCGGGGAGTCGATCAGCTTCCCGATCGGCGTCGGGGCCGTCATCGCAGGCTGGGACGACGGTCTCGTCGGCCAGCAGGTCGGCTCGCGCGTGCTGCTGTCGATCCCGTCGCACCTCGGGTACGGCGACCGCGGGGTGCCGCAGGCAGGCATCCGCGGCGGTGACACCCTGGTGTTCGTCGTGGACATCCTCGGCACGCACTGAGCCCACGCGACGGCGCGGCGCCCCGGTGGGCGGGGCAGCCGCGCCGTCTGCGTGTCAGCTGGTCGCCCGGTCGTCGACCGGGCGGTCCCGGTCCGCCAGCGCGAGCACGGTCTGGAGGGTGTCGGCCTCGTCGGCCGGCTTGTCCTCGCGGTAGCGCAGCACCCGGGCGAACCGCAGCGCCACGCCGCCGGGGTACCGCGACGAGCGCTGCAGCCCGTCGAACGCCACCTCGACCACCTGCTCGGGCCGCAGGCGCACCACCCAGCCGTCGTCCGACGCGGCGAGTGCGGCGAACCGCTGCGTCTGCCAGGCGAGCATCTCGTCCGTCATGCCCTTGAACGTCTTGCCGAGCATGACGAAGCCGCCGTGGCCGTCCCGCGCACCGAGGTGGATGTTCGACAGCAGCCCGGAGCGCCGACCGGACCCACGCTCGACGGCGAGCACCACCAGGTCGAGGGTGTGCCGCGGCTTGACCTTGACCCAGGCGGCACCGCGCCGGCCCGCCTCGTACGGCGCGTCCACGGCCTTGACCACGACGCCTTCCTGGCCGGCGGCCACCCACTCGTCGAACCGGGCCGCTGCGGCGACGGCATCCGCGGTGACCACGCGTCGCACCACGTAGCCGGCACCGACCGAGTCCAGCACCGCCAGCCGCTCGCGCAGGGGCGCATCCAGCAGATCTCGACCGTCCAGGTGCAGGACGTCGAAGAAGAACGGGGTCAAGGCCGTTCCCGCAGCCACGTCGGCGTCGCGGGTCGCCGTGCGCGACGAGGTCTCCTGGAACGGCCGCGGACGGCCCGTCGCGTCGAGGGACACCGCCTCGCCGTCGAGCACCAGCCGGTCTGCCGGCATGGAACGGACTGCGGCCACCACCTCCGGCACCCGCGCTGTGATGTCGTCCAGGCTGCGGGTGAACACCCGGACCTCGGCACCGTCGCGGTGCACCTGGATGCGGATCCCGTCGAGCTTGACGTCCACGACCGCCGGGCGGTCCGCGGCGCCGTCGACACCCAGCGACGTGAACGCTGCCGCGACGTCCGGTGCGGACTGCGCCAGCATCGGGCGCACCGCCCGACCGACGGTCAGCCGGAACGTCTCCAGCGCGGCGAGCGCGTCGCTCGGGTCCACGGCGCCGAGCGCCGCAGCGGCGACGGGTGCCGAGTCACCCGCCAGCATCGCGGCTCGTCGTACCGCGGCCTCGGGCACCCCGGCTGCGGCCGCGACCGCATCGAGGACCAGCGCGTCCAGCGCGCCCTGGCGCAGCTCGCCCGTCACCAGCCCACGCAGCAGCCGCTGCTCGGTGGCCGTCGCGGCGCCGAACAGTCGTGCGGCGGACACGGCGCGGGCACCCGCCGAACCCGGCCCGGAGACGCCGGCCATCTCCTCGAAGGCGTCGTCCACCTCCGTCAGCGTGAGGCTCGGCTCGTCGGCCGGCCCGGGGAGCCCGGCGAGCGACCGCCAGCCGAGCCCGGTCCGCCGCTGCCGCAGCTGTCCGGAGAGGTAACGCGTCGCCAGCGCGACCTCGTCGGGACCTGCGGCTGCGGCCTTGCGGAGCGCCGCGGCGAGCACCTCTCGTTTGGCGAGCCGCGAGCGGGTCGCGGCCACGGCCGCCGAGGCCTCCGCGACGTCCACCAGGCGCATGCCGGTCATCGTGCCGCCGCCCACCGACATCCGCCCGACGTCCCGGTCGGATCGGGGCAGCGTCGGGCCTACGCGGTGCCATGCCCGCCCGGCACCGGTGCGGTGAGAACCGCCCGCCGGGCCGGGGAGAGGCACGACCGACCGACGGCACGCCCGCTCTCCGCATCGGCAGGTGGCGGGCGGGTCCGTGCTCAGGCGCCCGTCGGCGCCGGGCACGCCACCCCGGTCGAGTTGACCGGGCAGTACCCGGCCGGGTTCTTGTCCAGGTACTGCTGGTGGTACCCCTCGGCGTAGAAGAACGGCCCGGCGTCCGCAGCCGGCCGGATCTCCGTCGTGATGTCGCCGTACCCCGCGGCACGCAACCGCGGCGCGAACTCGTCGCGCGTAGCCAGGGCCGCCGTCTGCTGCTCGGGCGTCGTGGTGTACACCGCGGACCGGTACTGGGTGCCCGCGTCGTTGCCCTGCCGGAAGCCCTGGGTCGGGTCGTGCTCCTCCCAGAAGTGCCGCAGCAGGTCCACGTCCGACAGCCGTGCGGGGTCGTAGGCGACCAGCACCGTCTCGGCGTGGCCGGTACGGCCGGTGCAGACCTCGTCGTACGTCGGGTTGGGCGTGTGCCCGCCCATGTAGCCGACGGCCGTGGTGACGACGCCTGGCAGCTGCCAGGCGGCCTTCTCCGCGCCCCAGAAGCAGCCCGAGGCCAGGTACAGCACCCGCGTCCCGTCCGGCCACGGGCCGGCCAGCGGTGTGCCCAGGACCGTGTGGGTGGTGGGCACGGTGAACGCGGGGGCGTCCCGGCCGGGCAGCGCGTCCTGCGCTCCCACCATCGTCGTGCGCAGCGCGGAACCGAACAGCCAGCTCATGTCTCGCTCCTCTCCGCCGGGTGCAACCGACCCCCTGGCGTCCCTGTTCCGTGGAGCGCCTAGCCTGAGGCCCGTGACCGACGACCAGGGTTTCGCCACCCGTGCCATCCATGCCGGGCAGGAGGCGGACCCGGCCACCGGGGCCGTCGTTCCGCCCATCTACCAGGTGTCCACCTACAAGCAGGACGGCGTCGGCGGGCTGCGCGGCGGCTGGGAGTACTCCCGGTCCGGCAACCCGACCCGTGCGGCGCTCGAGGCGGCGCTCGCGGCCGTCGAGGGCGGTGCGGCAGGCTTCGCGTTCTCGTCGGGCCTCGCCGCGGAGGACACGCTGCTGCGGGCGGTCCTGCGCCCCGGCGCCCACGTCGTCGTGCCGAACGACGCCTATGGCGGGACGTACCGCCTGATCGCCCGGGTGTTCGGGCCGTGGGGCGTCGAGCACACCCCGGTGGACCTGTCGAACCCGGATGCGGTGCTCGACGCCATCCAGCCCGGCCGCACCAAGCTGGTCTGGGTGGAGACGCCCACCAACCCGCTGCTCGGCATCGCCGACGTCGCCGCGATCGCGGCGCACGCCCGGGCCGCCGGTGCCCTGCTCGCGGTGGACAACACCTTCGCCACCCCGTACCTGCAGCAGCCGATCGCGCTCGGGGCGGACGTGGTCGTGCACTCCACCACCAAGTACATCGGCGGGCACTCGGACGTGGTGGGCGGTGCCCTGGTGGTGGCCGACGGCGCCCAGCTGCCCGTGGGCCTGGAGGGGCCGACGGGGACGACGAACGTGCGGGACGCGATCGCCTTCCACCAGAACGCGTCCGGGGCGGTCGCCGGACCGTTCGATGCGTGGCTGACGCTGCGCGGCCTGCGCACCCTCGCGGTCCGGATGGACCGGCACCTGGCCAACGCGGCGGCAGTGGCGCGCTACCTCACGGAGCGCGCCGGTGTGACCCACGTCCTCTACCCCGGGCTGGAGAGCCACCCCGGCCACGAGGTCGCCGCCCGGCAGATGCGCGGGTTCGGCGGCATGGTCTCGTTCCGCACCGGGTCCGCCGAGACCGCCGTCGCGGTGTGCGGCGCCACGACGCTGTTCACGCTGGCCGAGTCGCTCGGCGGCGTCGAGTCGCTGATCGAGCACCCGGCACGGATGACGCACGGCTCGGTGGTCGGCACCGCGCTGGAGGTGCCCGACGACCTGGTGCGCCTGTCGGTGGGCATCGAGGACGTCGCGGACCTGCTGGCGGACCTCGCGCGGGCCCTCGACGCAGCGGGCGTGGGTCGGTGATCGGGCCGGCCGACGTCCGCGCCGCCGCACGGCTGCTGGACGGTGTCGCCGAGCGGACCCCCGTGCAGTACAGCCGCGCGCTCACCAAGATCGCCGGCACCGACGTCTGGCTCAAGTGCGAGAACCTGCAGCGCACGGGGTCGTTCAAGATCCGCGGCGCGTACACCCGGATGGCCCGGCTGTCCGACGACGAGAAGGCACGTGGGGTCGTCGCCGCCAGCGCCGGGAACCACGCCCAGGGTGTGGCGCTGGCCGCCTCCCTGCTGGGGCTCAGTGCCGTCGTCTTCATGCCGGTGGACGCGGCCCTCCCCAAGATCGCTGCGACCCGTGAGTACGGCGCCCGTGTGGAGCTGATCGGCACCACCGTCGACGAGGCGCTGGTGGCCGCGACCGAGCACGCCCGCACCACGGGCGCCGTGCTGATCCACCCGTTCGACCACCCGGACATCGACGCGGGTCAGGGCACCATCGCGCTCGAGATCCTCGAGCAGGTGCCGGACGTGGCCACGGTCCTGGTGCCGGTCGGTGGCGGCGGGCTCGCAGCCGGGATCGCCGCCGGCCTGTCGGACCGTCCGGGCGTCCACGTGGTCGGCGTCCAGGCCGCACGTGCCGCGGCCTACCCGGCGTCCCTCGCGGCGGGCCACCCGCTCAGGGCTCCGGAGCTGCGCACGATGGCGGACGGCATCGCCATCGGCATGCCGGGCGCCGTGCCGTTCGAGGTGCTCTCCACGCTGCACGTCCCGGTGCGCACCGTCTCGGAGGAGGACCTCTCCAGGGCCCTGCTGCTGGTGGCCGAGCGGGCGAAGCTGCTCGTCGAACCGGCAGGCGCCGCGGGGGTGGCCGCGCTGATGGCGGCCGCCGGGGACTTCGCCGGGCACGGGCCCGTGGTGGCCGTGCTGTCCGGCGGCAACATCGACCCGCTGGTGCTGATGCGCGTGGTGCGGCACGGGCTCGCGTCGGCAGGTCGGTTCCTGCAGCTGCGCATCCGGATCTCGGACACCCCGGGCGCCCTCGCCGGCGTGCTGCGTGACGTCGCGGCGCTCGGCGGCAACGTGATGGACGTCGCCCACACGCGCACGGGGGGCGACCTCGCGTTCGACGAGGTCGCGATCGAGGTGCACGTGGAGACCAAGGGTCCGGAGCACTGCTCGCAGCTGGTGCGGCGGCTGCGCGACACGGGCTACCGGCTCTCCGAGTGAGCACGGGGTCGGCCCGACCGGCAGGGAGCGGCACGCCGGGCTGACCCGGGCGGTCGGCAGCCTGGGCGCGGTGCCGGCCGACGTGCCCTTCGAGGGTTCGCCGTGGGCCGGCGGGTAGAATGGCCGTTTACGCCGACCCCGGTGCGGGGAGCGGCGGCTCGCGGCCCTCCGGCCGCGGCCGTCGTCGTCCTGCGAGCGCCGGTCCGGCAACCCGCCCGTCGCGCCTCCCGTCGCGCCGTGCCTGACGTGGGCAGACGCCCCGCAGGGACGTCCGGCAAGGACGCGAGTGAACCGCAAGGAAGGAGCGATCGTGACCGAGACGACCGAGGCCACATGGCTGACGCAGGAGGCCTACGACCGGCTCACGGCCGAGCTCGCCCACCTCGAGGGCGAGGGACGTCGCGAGATCGTCGACAAGATCGCCAGGGCCCGTGACGAGGGCGACCTCAAGGAGAACGGCGGCTACCACGCGGCCCGCGAGGAGCAGGCCAAGCAGGAGGCCCGCATCCGTGAGCTGAAGGCGAAGCTCGCGCACGTGCACGTCGGCACGCCCTCGGACGACGGCGTGGTGGAGCCGGGCATGCTGGTGACCGCCACCGTCGCGGGCGACGAGATGACCTTCCTGCTCGGCTCCCGGGAGATCGCGGGCTCCGCCGACGTGGACGTGTTCTCCCCGACGTCACCGCTCGGTGCCGCGATCAACGGCCGCAAGGTGGGCGATGCCACCTCCTACACGGCCCCGAACGGCCGCGACATCGCCGTGGAGATCGTGGCGGCTCGGCCGTTCTGACGACCGTTCGGCCCGGACGTCGTCCGTCCCCCGGACGGGTGCTCCGTCAGGGTGTGACGACGTCGCACCCGGTGACCGTGCCGCTCACGGCCGTCTCGGAGGTCGGCACGGTCACCGTGACGCGCAGGGTCTTGGTGCTGCCCGGCCCCACCGTGACGTCCCGTACCCCGACCTGACCGAAGGACTGCGACAGCCCCACCACTCGGCAGCTGACCGTCGCCGTGGTGGCCTTGGTGACGTCGAAGGTCACCTCGATCGAGCTCGCACCGTCCACGTGGAAACCGACGTCGCGCCACTGCACCGGGTCCCGCAGCACCCCTGAGCCGAGCCACGCGACCACGGCGAGCACCGCCAGGATCAGCCCGGCCAGACCCAGGCGGGCCCACAACCGGCGCCGCGCGCTCGGCTCGGGCCCGTAGCGGCCCGCCGGCGGGCGGGTCGGGACGGTGGTCACGGGGGCGGCTCCAGCGGTACGGGGGTGGCCGCCCGCGAGGATGTGGGCGGCGGTGCGCGATCATTGTCACTCGTCGGGCGTCCGCTCGGCGGCGTCCGACCCGCGAGCAGGAGGTGTTCCGTGGCCGACGACCGGTTGCGGCTCATGGCGGTGCACGCGCACCCCGACGACGAGTCGAGCAAGGGCGCCGCGACGCTGGCACGGTACGTCGACGAGGGCGTGGACGTGCTCGTCGTGACCTGCACCGGCGGTGAGCGGGGCGACGTGCTCAACACGCGCTACGGCCGGGTGATCACCGATCTGGACGACATGCGGGCGGTGCGCCGCGAGGAGATGGCCGCCGCGGCCGCCGCGCTGCGCGTGCGCCAGACGTGGCTCGGCTTCGTCGACTCGGGGCTGCCCGAGGGCGACCCCCTGCCGCCGCTGCCGGAGGGCTGCTTCGCGGCCCAGCCGCTCGAGGTGGCCGCCGCTCCGCTGGTCGCACTCGTGCGTGAGTTCCGCCCGCACGTGATGACGACGTACGACGAGACCGGCGGCTACCCGCACCCGGACCACGTGATGTGCCACCGCGTCAGCGTCGAGGCGTTCGCGGCGGCGGCAGACCCGGAGCGCTACCGCGGCACCGGCGAGCCCTGGGCGCCGCTCAAGCTCTACTACGACCACGGGTTCTCCCTGTCCCGGATGCGCGCGGTGCACGACGCCCTGACCGTGGCGGGCGTGGCCAGCCCGTTCGGCGACTGGATCGACTCCCGCGCGGCGCGCGAGGTCCCCGAGCGGCCCGTCACCACCCGGATCGAGTGCGCCGACTGGTTCGACCGCCGGGACGCCGCGCTGCGCGCGCACGCCACGCAGATCGACCCGGACGGCTGGTTCTTCGCCGCGCCGCGGGACCTCGAGCGGCGGGTGTGGCCCTGGGAGGAGTTCGAGCTCGCCGAGACGCGCGTCCCGGTGGACCTGCCCGAGGACGACCTGTTCGCCGGCGTGCGCAGCGCCGAGGCGGTCCGATGAGCGCGCTGACGGTCGTGGGGCTCGTGGCGGGGGTGCTGACGGCCGCGACGCCGGCGCCCGGCAGCCAGGACGTCAACCCGACGAACGGCGGCTCGCCGGGGTTCGTCGGGTTCGTGTTCACCTTCGTGCTGGCGATCGTGGTGATCGGGCTGATGGTGTCGTTCGTGCGCGGCATGCGTCGGATGGAGCACAACAGCGGTCGGCAGGCCGGCGGCACCGGCCAGTCGGGGGTGACGCCGGACGACGGCGCGGGCGACGATCGTGCCACCGGCCTCGACGCCAGCGGCGACCGCCTTCCCGGGGCGCCCGACGGGGTCGACGCCGGCGTCCATCCCATACGCCCCGTGGCGCCGCCCGCCGGCTGACCGTCGGCCCCGGCCGTCCCGGTGGTCCCGGGCTCACCGCTGCTGCTCCCAGGCCCGTCGCCCGTCCCGTCCCAGGAGGTCCGCATGGTCGACCGTCCCGCACCGCCGGAGCGTCCCGCGGTCCGTGTGACCCTGGGTCAGCTGAGCACCGGGTCCGACCGTGCGGCCAACCGGGAGGCGGTCCGCGACGCGTTCCGCACGGCGGCCCTCGCGCGCGCCGACCTGCTGGTGCTGCCGGAGTACACCAGCGCCTTCGACCCGAGGGGCGTGGCCGTCGACCTCGCGGAGCCGCTCGACGGACCGTTCGTCACGCTGCTGCGGGAGCAGGCCGCGCGTGCCGGGGTCGCCGTGATCGCCGGGACGCTGCTGCCGTCGGCCGACCCCGCGCGCGCCGTCAACGCGGTGGTGGCCGTCGACGCCGTCGGTGGCCTCGCAGGCGTGTACCGCAAGGTGCACCTGTACGACGCGTTCGGCTCCCGCGAGTCGGACGTGCTGGAACCCGGCCCGGCGGACGCACCACCGGTGGTCCTCCCGCTGCACGGGCTGCGGTTCGGCATCCTGACCTGCTACGACCTGCGGTTCCCGGAGTCGGCCCGGCGGCTGGTGGATGCGGGAGCGACGGTGCTGGTGGTCCCCGCCGCGTGGGCCGAGGGGCCGCTCAAGGCGATGCACTGGCGGGCGCTGGCGATCGCGCGGGCGATCGAGAACACGGCGGCCGTGGTGGCCGTCGGTCAGGCCGGTCGCGGGGTGGTGGGCCGGTCGATCGTCGTCGGGCCGGACGGCGTGGTGGGGCTGGAGATGGACGAGCAGCCGGCGCTGCGCACCGTCGACCTCGATGCCGAGCGGCTGGGCCTGGTGCGGGAGGCGAACCCGTCGCTCGCGAACCGGCGCTACACCGTCGTCCCGCGCTGACGCACCTCCCGCGACGCGCGCGGCGCCCGGGGCGGACCCGTCAGCCGGCGGGCGTCAGTGCTGCGCGTAGGCGGCGATCGACACCGCGATGTAGTGGCAGGTGAACGCGGCGACGGTGAGGGCGTGGAACACCTCGTGGAACCCGAACCAGCGCGGGCTCGGGTTGGGTCGCTTGGTGCCGTAGACGACTGCGCCGACGACGTAGGCGAGACCGCCGGCCAGCACCAGCCACGCGACGGCCGGGCCGCCGCTGCGGTAGAAGGACGGGATGAAGCCGACGGCCACGGAGCCGAGTGCCACGTAGGTCGGCACGTACACCCAGCGGGGGGCGTGCAGCCAGAAGATCCGGGCGAGCGCGCCGATCAGCGCGCCGCACCAGACCACGATCAGCAGGATGCGGGCCGTGTGGGCGCTCAGCATCAGCACGGCCAGCGGCGTGTAGGTGCCGGCGATGATCAGGAAGATGTTGGTGTGGTCGAGGCGCCGCAGCACCGCGGTGGTCCGGGGCGACCAGCGGCCGCGGTGGTACACCGCGCTGGTGCCGAACAGCAGCACCGCAGACACCCCGAAGACCCCGGTGGACCAGCGGGCGGCGCTGGTCGGTGCCAGTGCGACCAGCACGATCGCGGCGGCCAGCACCAGCGGGGCCACCCCGGCGTGGATCCAGCCGCGCAGCCGAGGCTTGACGCCGTCGGCCATCGCCTGACCCACCCGGGACAACCCGTCGGCCACGTCGTGCGCGGCCCGCGCGGGGTCGGGAAGGCCGTGCCCGCGGGAGGGGACCTGGCTCGAGCTCATGGAGTCTCCTCGCGGTGGATCACAACCTACGACACCGTAGGTTACGCGGCTGTGAGGTGTCGACGGCCGGAGGTCCCGGGGCCCGGCTCCGGCCGAACCGGGCGGAGTACCGTGGGCCAGTGCCGTGCGGGGTCGTCCCGCCGTCCCACCCCCGACCTGGAGGAGTCGTCGGCGTGCGCCTGCCACACCCCCTCTACGGGCTGTACGAGCGTCACCTGGCCGCTGCGCTGCCGCGCGACCGGGTGCCGCGGCACGTCGGCGTGATCCTCGACGGCAACCGCCGCTGGGCCCGCAGCATCGGGCTGTCGTCCGCCACGGGCCACCGCGCCGGTGCGGACAAGATCGCCGAGCTCCTGCAGTGGAGCGAGGACATCGGCGTCGAGGTGGTCACGCTCTGGATGCTCTCCACCGACAACCTGTCGCGCGATCCCGAGGAGCTCGGCCCGCTGCTCGAGATCATCGAGGACGCCGTCCGCAACCTCGCGGCGACCCGGCGCTGGCGGCTGCAGCCGATGGGCGCCCTCGACCTGCTGCCCGAGCAGACCACCCGGGCGCTGAAGGACGCAGAGACAGCCACGCAGGACGTCGTCGGCCTGCACGTGAACGTCGCGGTCGGGTACGGCGGGCGGCACGAGATCGCCGACGCGGTCCGCTCCTACCTCCGGGAGAACGCCGCCAAGGGCGCGAGCCTCGACGACCTCGCCGCCGACTTCGACGTGCAGCACATCGCCGCGCACCTGTACACCAAGGGCCAGCCGGACCCCGAGCTGGTGATCCGCACCTCCGGGGAGCAACGGCTGGGCGGGTTCCTGCTGTGGCAGAGCGCGCAGTCGGAGTTCTACTTCTGCGAGGCGTACTGGCCGAGCTTCCGCAAGGTGGACTTCCTGCGCGCCGTGCGCTCGTACGCCGCGCGGGAGCGTCGGCTCGGCCTGTAGGTACCGGCACGACGAGCCCCGGGGCGGTCCGCGGGACCTCGACGACGCGGCGGCGACCGTCGGACGACCGGCACGTGAACACTGGCCGCCGGCTCAGGTGAACACCGCGCGGTGGCGCGTGTCGCGGCGCGAGCTCGGCCACGGACGGACCTAGCGTCGGCTCAGTGGACGGCTCCCGCCGTCCCCGGGAGGCCAGCCCATGGAGCATCCGCTCCGCGGAGGAGGGCCGGTCCGGCCCCGATCAGGGCCGGCCGACCGCACCCCGTCGCCGCTCGTCGGCGGTCCCTGCGGGGACGTCGGCCTGAGGTGCCCGACACGGCGCTGATGCGCCGGAGGGAGCCTGCCGTGGTCAGCACTGCGCAGAACGGATCGACCTCCCCCCGCACGACGTCCGGACCGACCGGCGAGGACGGACGCCGCACCCACGTGCTGGACACCTCGGTCCTGCTGTCCGACCCCAAGGCCATCGCCCGTTTCGCCGAGCACGACGTGGTCCTCCCCGTCGTCGTGATCGCCGAGCTCGAGGCGAAGCGCCACCACGCCGAGCTCGGCTACTTCGCCCGCAGCGCCCTGCGGGCTCTGGACGACCTGCGTGTCACGTACGGACGCCTGGACGCGCCGGTCCCGATCAACGACGCCGGCGGAACGTTGCGCGTCGAGCTGAACCACGTCGACCCGGACGTGCTCCCCGCCGGGTTCCGGCTGGGCGACAACGACACCCGCATCCTGGCGGTCGCGGCCAACCTCGCGGCCGAGGGGTGCGACGTCACCGTCGTGTCCAAGGACCTGCCGATGCGGGTGAAGGCGGCCGCGATGGGGCTGCGTGCCGAGGAGTACCGGCACGAGCTCGCGGTGGACTCCGGCTGGACCGGCATGGACACCCTCGACCTGTCGGAGGAGCAGCTCGGCCGGCTGTGGGAGGACGAGAGCCTTCCGCTGGCCGACATCGACCTCACCTACGGGCTGCAGCCCGGCGACGGGGCGCGTGACCTGCCGTGCCACACCGGCCTGGTGCTGCACAGCCCCCGCGGGTCGGCGCTCGGCCGGGTGACGGCCGACAAGCAGGTGCAGCTGGTCCGCGGCGACCAGGACGTGTTCGGGGTGCACGGCCGCAGCGCCGAGCAGCGGATCGCCATCGACCTGCTGCTCGACGAGGAGATCGGCATCGTGTCGCTCGGCGGTCGGGCCGGCACGGGCAAGTCGGCGCTGGCGCTGTGCGCGGGGCTCGAGGCGGTGCTGGAGCGTCGGCAGCACCGCAAGGTGATGGTCTTCCGGCCCCTGTACGCGGTGGGTGGCCAGGAGCTCGGCTACCTGCCCGGCAACGAGGCCGAGAAGATGAACCCCTGGGCGCAGGCCGTGTTCGACACCCTCGGGGCCCTGGTCAGCAAGGAGGTGGTCGAGGAGGTGCTCGACCGCGACATCCTCGAGGTGCTGCCGCTGACCCACATCCGCGGCCGCTCGCTGCACGACGCCTTCGTGATCGTCGACGAGGCCCAGTCGCTCGAGCGCAACGTGCTGCTGACCGTGCTGTCCCGGATCGGGCAGAGCTCGCGCGTGGTGCTCACGCACGACGTGGCCCAGCGGGACAACCTGCGGGTGGGCCGGCACGACGGCGTCGCCGCCGTGATCGAGGCGCTGAAGGGCCACCCGCTGTTCGCGCACGTGACGCTGACCCGGTCGGAGCGGTCGCCGGTGGCGGCGCTGGTGACCGAGATGCTGGAGGGGATCGAGGCGTAGGCGGTCTCGCGCCGGACGGCGGAGGGCGGGGTCGGTCGCGGCCCTGCCCTCCGCCGTCCCGTCGTCGAGCGCGCCGCCATCCCGCGGGGACCGGCCATGTCCGTGCGCCGGCCGCCGTGGCGGGGCGTGTCGGTGGGGCCGCGTATCGTGCTGATCTCGCGCCCGGCCCAGGTGGTCGGCTGCGCCGCGACCCCCGCACGAGCCTCACCACGAGAGGGACCCCGTGTCCGAGCCCCGCCCCTCCCAGCCGATCCGTCCGCTGGTGGACCTGCACGGCCGCAGCCCGTGGAGCATCCTGCCGGCGCTCACCCTCGGCTTCTTCATGATCATGGTGGACACGACCATCGTGAACATCGCCGTGCCCACGCTGGTCAGGTCGTTCGGCGCCGACTTGACCACGGTCGGCTGGGTGAACAGCGCCTACCTGCTGACGTTCGCCGTCCTGCTCCTGGTCACCGGGCGGCTGGGGGACACGTTCGGTCCCAAGCCGGTGTTCATCGCCGGTCTGGTGGTGTTCACGCTCGCCTCGCTCGCCTGCGGGCTGTCGGGGTCCATCGGCCTGCTGATCGCGGCCCGCGCCGTGCAGGGGGTCGGCGGCGCGCTGATGACGCCGCAGACGATGTCGATGATCACGCGGGTGTTCCCGCCGCGGCAGCGCGGTGCGGCTCTCGGCGTCTGGGGCTCGGTCGCCGGCGTCGCGACCATCACGGGTCCGCTGCTCGGCGGGATCTTGGTCGAGTCGGTCGGGTGGGAGTGGATCTTCTACGTCAACGTGCCGGTGGGGCTGGTGGCCCTCTGGTTCGCCCTCTACCGGTTGCCGGTGCTGGAGCGGCACCAGCGCAGGATGGACCTGCTCGGCATGGTCCTCTCGGTGCTCGGGATGTTCCTGGTGGTCTTCGGCCTGGAGGAGGGGTCGTCCTACGACTGGGGCACCATCCGGGGGCCGATCACCATCTGGGGCGTCATCGCGCTGGGAGTGCTGGTGATGGTGGCCTTCGGCTGGTTGCAGGTGCGCCGCGGCGAGGACGCCCTGGTGCCGGTGCGGCTCTTCCAGAACCGCAACTTCCTGCTCGCCAACGTGGCCGGCGGGGCCGTCGGCTTCGCGATGATCGGCATCTTCTTCCCGTTCACCCTCTTCCTGCAGGAGGTGGCCGGCCTCTCGCCGCTCCGCGCGGCCCTGATCAGCCTGCCGAGCTCGCTGGTGTCCGGCGTGATGGCACCGATCGCGGGGCGCCTCTCCGACCGGGTCCCCGCGAAGTGGGTGGTGGCCTTCGGGTTCGTCATGTTCATCGGTTCGATCACGTGGGTCTCCCGGTGGATCGACCCGGCCGTGTCGCCGTGGCGGCTGCTGCTGCCGATGGCGTTCTTCGGGCTCGGCACGTCGTGCGTCTTCTCACCGCTCGCCAACCTCGCCACCAGCGGCCTGGACCACCGGACGGCGGGTGCCGGTGCGGGCGCGTTCAACACCAACCGGCAGATCGGCGGGGTGATCGGTTCGGCAGCCATCGTCGCGATGCTCACCTCACGGCTGGGCCGGACGGTGCCGTCGGCGGCGAAGGACGCCGCCGCATCCCTGCCCGAGGCGGTCCGCGGTCAGTTCCTCGACCGCTTCTCCCATCTGACCGGGTCGGCCTTCTCGTCCGGTGGCTCGTCGGGGATGCCGCAGCTGCCGGCCTCGGTGCCCCCCGCCGTCGCGGACCAGGTGAAGGCTGCCGCGTTGCAGGCGGTGCACCAGGGGTTCGCCACGGCGGTCGCCGAGACGATGCTGCTCGCGGTGGCGGTGTTCGCGCTCGGACTCGTCGCGGCCCTGGCGATGCACGGGCAGCGACCCGAGCGTCACGTCGCCGCCGAGGACACGGCAGCTGTGGCCGCCACGGCCTGACGGCATCGTGCCCGGAGCCGGGTGCGGCTCCGGGCACGCGTCGCGCAGTGCTCAGCCGGCCTGCGGCGGGCGTGTCATGGCCAGCACGTCGAGCGCCTTGTCGAGCTGCTCCTCGGTGACCTCACCGCGCTCGACGAAGCCGAGCTCGATCACCGACTGGCGCACGGTGATGCCCGCCTTCACGGCGTGCTTGGCGATCTTCGCGGCGGCCTCGTAGCCGACCACCCGGTTGAGCGGCGTCACGATCGAGGGCGACGACTCGGCGAGGGCGCGGGCGCGCTCCACGTTCGGCGTGATGCCGGCCACAGTCCGGTCCGCGAGGACCCGGGACGCGTTGGCCAGCAGCCGGATCGACTCGAGCACGGCCGAGGCCATGACGGGCATCTGCACGTTCAGCTCGAAGGCGCCGCTGGCCCCGGCCCACGCAACGGTGGCGTCGTTGCCGACCACCCGAGCCGCGACCATCAGCATCGCCTCGGGCACCACCGGGTTCACCTTGCCCGGCATGATCGACGACCCCGGCTGCAGGTCCGGGATCGCGATCTCACCCAGGCCGGTGTTGGGGCCCGAGCCCATCCAGCGCAGGTCGTTGCAGACCTTCGTCAGGCTCACCGCGATCGTCCGCAGCACGCCGGACAGCTCCACGAGGGCGTCTCGGGCGCCCTGCGCCTCGAAATGGTTGCGCGCCTCCGTCAGCGGCAGGGCGGTGTCCTCGCACAGCAGCGCGATCACACGCTGCGGGAAGCCCGCCGGGGTGTTGATCCCCGTGCCGACGGCCGTGCCGCCGAGCGGCACCTCAGCCACCCGGGGGAGCGCGGCCTGCAGCCGCTCCACCCCGTACCGGATCGCGGCGCCGTAGCCGCTGAACTCCTGGCCGAGCGTGACGGGGGTCGCGTCCATCAGGTGGGTCCGACCGGACTTCACCACGTCCGCCCAGGCCGCCGCCTTGACCTCGAACGACTCGGCCAGGTGCTCCAGCGCCGGCACCAGGTCGCGCACGACCCCGGCCGTAGCCGCGACGTGAACCGACGTCGGGAACACGTCGTTGGACGACTGCGAGGCGTTCACGTGGTCGTTCGGGTGCACCTCGCGGCCCAGCGCTCGGGTGGCCAACGTGGCGATCACCTCGTTGGTGTTCATGTTGGAGCTGGTGCCGGAACCGGTCTGGTAGACGTCCACCGGGAAGTGCTCGTCGTGCGCTCCGGAGGCCACCTCGTCGGCCGCCGTGGCGATCGCGTCCGCGACGTCGGCCGGCAGGACGCCCAGCTCGGCGTTGGCGCGCGCCGCCGCCTTCTTGATGCGGGCGAGGGCCTCGATGTGGCCGCGCTCCAGCCGGCTCCCGGAGATCGGGAAGTTCTCCACCGCTCGCTGGGTCTGAGCGCGGTAGAGGGCGTTCGCGGGGACGCGCACCTCGCCCATCGTGTCGTGCTCGATGCGGAAGCCCGCGTCCGCGGGCACGGCGGCACTGCCGGTGCTGGAGGTCATGGGTTCATCTTGCCGCAGGCCTTGCCGAGCCCGGGACCAACGTCCGGGTCACACGGGAGGCCGAGGTGGCGGACGACGGCGTCGCGCGGATCCCCGGTGGCCGAGCGGCTGCCGTCGGTCAGCTGGTCACGACCGCCCGAGCGGACGTCGCCCGTCGAGCGCGCTGGTCAGCAGCCGGGCCGCACCGTCAACCCGGTCGGCCACCGGCCTCCGGGCCTCGAGACCAGGCGTGCACGCCGGCCAGCTCCCGGTGGCGGCGTCCGGGGGTGGAGGGGCTGTGCTCGTTCCCAGTCCTGATGTGCCAGCGACAGGACGGATCGGTGCACATGAACGGGAAAGTAGCTGTGAACTCGCACGATTTGTGCGAGCCGGTCCAGGTCAGTCGAGGCGGCCGACCGTCTCCACCAGCTGGGCGCGGCCGTCCGCCAGCGTGTACTCCACGGCGACGATCGCGCAGCGGCC
>DAIDJQ010000018.1 GCA_027451305.1 Cellulomonas sp. | reverse complement strand
CAGCACCATCACCGGCCGGGCGGGGCCCGCCTCGGTGACGTTGTCGCCGTGCTCGTCGAACATCGCCCGGACGCGGCCGTGGGCCGTGCCTGCGACGATCGCGTCGCCGACGTGCAGCGTGCCGGACTGGACCAGCACGGTGGCGACGGCTCCGCGGCCACGGTCGAGGTTGGCCTCGATCGCGACGCCACGGGCGTCCTTGTTCGGGTTCGCCCGCAGGTCGAGTGCGGCGTCCGCGGTGAGCAGGACCGCCTCGAGCAGCTCGTCGATGCCGGTCCGCTGCTTGGCGGAGACGTCGACGAACATCGTGTCGCCGCCGTACTCCTCGGCCACGAGGTTGTACTCCGTGAGCTGCTGGCGGATCTTGGCGGGGTTGGCCCCCTCCTTGTCCACCTTGTTCACCGCGACGACGATCGGCACGCCTGCCGCCTGCGCGTGGTTCAGCGCCTCGATCGTCTGGGGCATCACGCCGTCGTCGGCCGCCACCACGAGGATCGCGATGTCGGTGACCTGCGCGCCACGGGCACGCATGGCGGTGAACGCCTCGTGGCCCGGGGTGTCGATGAACGTGATGGCCCGGTCGACACCCTCGTGCTCGGTGCGCACCTGGTAGGCGCCGATGTGCTGGGTGATGCCGCCGGCCTCGCCCGCCACCACGTCGGTGGAGCGGATCGCGTCCAGCAGCTTGGTCTTGCCGTGGTCGACGTGACCCATGACGGTGACCACCGGGGGACGCGCCTCGAGGTCCTCGTCGGACTCCGCAGCCTCCTCCGCCTCGAGGTCGATGTCGAAGGACCCGAGCAGCTCGCGGTCCTCCTCCTCGGCCGAGACCATCTCCACCACGTAGCCGAGCTCGGTGCCCAGCGCGGCGAAGGTGTCCTCGTCGAGCGACTGCGTCGCCGTGGCCATCTCGCCGAGGTGGAACAGCACGGTGACCAGCGAGGCGGGGTTGGCGTCGATCTTGTCGGCGAAGTCGTTCAGCGACGAGCCGTGCCGCAGCCGTACCACGGTGGTGCCGTTGCCGCGCGGGACGGACACGCCGCCCAGCGACGGCGCCTGCATCTGCTCGAACTCCTGGCGCTTCGCGCGCTTGGACTTCCGTCCGCGGACGGGACGCCCGCCGGCACGCCCGAAGGCGCCCTGCGTGCTGCCGCGACCAGCACCGCCACCGCGGCCGCCGGCACCCGGACGGCCGCCGAAGCCACCACCGGCACCGGGCGCACCACCCGGGGCACCGGGACGGGCCCCGGGCCCACCACGGCCGGCACCACGGCCGGCCGGCGCGGGACGCTCACCGGGGCGGCCCACACCGCTGGACGTGCGGCCGGGCATCATGCCCGGGTTGGGGCGCGGACCACCGGGACGCGGACCGGCCGGACGAGGACCGCCCGGACGATCGCCGGCGGCGGCAGCAGCGGGCGCACCCTCGGCACGCCGCTCACCGGGCCGGGGCATGCCCTGGGACGGCGCGAACGGGTTGTTGCCGGGACGGGGACCGCCCGGGCGCGGGCCGCCGGAGCGCTCGCCCTGACGCGGCATCCCCTGAGATGGCGCGAAGGGGTTGTTGCCGGGGCGGCCCTGCGGCCGCGCGGACGGTGCGGCCGAGCCCGGGCGCGCCGGACCGCCGGGGCGGGCAGAGGACTGTGCCGGGGCCGGGGCCGGGGCGGACGGCCGGGCCGCCGGGCGTGCGCCCGGGGTGGGAGAGGCCGGGCGAGCGGGAGCCGGAACGGTCGGCGCCACCGCGACGGGGGCGGCGGGTGCGGCCGCGACCGGGGCGGGAGCGGGGCTCGGTTCGGGTGCCACGGGCACAGGGGCCGCGACCGGGGCCGGCGCGGGGGCGGCCGGACGGGCGGCGGGGCGCGCCGGTGCCGCAGGTGCGGCAGAAGCCGCGCTCGGCGCGGGATAGGTGTCGCGCAGCTTGCGCACGACCGGGGGCTCGATGGTCGAGGAGGGAGATCTAACGAACTCCCCCAGCTCGTTGAGCTTGGTCATGATGGCCTTGCTGTCGACCCCGAGCTCCTTGGCGAGCTCGTAGACGCGGACCTTGGGCACATCTCTCCTGTCTCGGTCCGCCCGGGACAGGTCGGACCGTCGTTAGTGCTGGGGACTCATAGCTGGGCACTCATCGGTGCGCGCTCATCGGGCAGCCATCGGCTTCCTGACCCGCTTTCCTCATCGACGGTGGTTCACCCCGCCGGGACCGGCCCGGCGGAGTCGTGCTCCGACCGCTCGAGATGACGGCGGACGACGGTGACGTCCAGCAGACCCGGCACTCGCAGGGCCCGCCCGAACGCACGCCGACGTTCGGCGAGCTCGAGACAGTGCGGATCGGGGTGCAGCCAAGCACCCCGTCCCGGCATCCGGCGGCCGCTGTCGACCACGAGGACCGACGTTCCGGTCCCGGTGGTGCGGGCGACCACCCTCAGCAGGGTGTACCGGGGAGCCGTCGCGCGACAGCCGACGCACGTCCGGAGCGGGCCTGAGCCCGCACCGGAGGACGAGGGATGCCGGGCGCGCCGCCCTGGCATGGCAAGTCTACCCCGGACGGGCTCCGCAACGGCGGGCCCGGCGGGACGGTCGCTCCGCGAGGGGCTGTCGTCAGCGTTCGTCGGCGGCACCCGGCTGCCCCGCTGCAGCTCCCGCGGCAGGCTCCGAGTCGGAGCGGATGTCGATCCGCCACCCCGTCAGCTTGGCGGCGAGCCGGGCGTTCTGGCCTTCCTTGCCGATCGCCAGCGAGAGCTGGTAGTCCGGCACGACGACGCGCGCGGCGCGGGCCACCGGGTCGACGATCGTCACCGAGAGGACCCGCGCGGGGGACAGCGCATTGGCCACCATCTCCGCCGGGTCGTCGGAGTGGTCGACGATGTCGATCTTCTCCCCGTGCAGCTCCGCCATGACGGCGCGGACTCGGCCGCCGAGCGGACCGATGCAGGCGCCCTTGGCGTTCACGCCGGGCACGGTGGCGCGGACCGCCATCTTGGTGCGGTGCCCCGCCTCGCGGGCGATCGCGGTGATCTCGACCGTGCCGTCGGCCACCTCGGGCACCTCGAGCGCGAACAGCTTGCGCACCAGGCCGGGGTGGGTACGGGACAACGTCACCTGCGGGCCGCGCATGCCGCGGGCCACCTCGAGCACGTAGCCGCGGATGCGCTCGCCGTGCACGTACTGCTCGGTGGGCACCTGCTCGTGCGCCGGCAGCACGGCCTCCGTGCCGCCGATGTCCACCAGCACGTTGCGCGGGTCGCGGCCCTGCTGGATCACCCCGCCGACGACCTCGCCCTCCTTGCCCCGGAAGGCGCCGAGCACGGCGTCGTCCTCGGCGTCCCGCAGCCGCTGGACGATCACCTGCCGGGCCGTCGACGTCGCGATGCGGCCGAATCCGGCCGGGGTGTGCTCGAACTCCGGCCCGAGCTCGACGGGGGCCGGGGTCGCGTCCTCGTCCTCGGTCGGATCGGGGGTCGGCGCAGGCAGCGGTTCGCGCGCCCACACGGTCACGTGCCCGCTCTTGCGGTCCACCTCCACCCGGGCCCGCGGGTACGCCCCCGGGGTCCGGTGGTATGCCGAGAGCAATGCCTGCTCGATGGCCTCGACGAGCACGTCGAGGCTGATGTCCCGCTCCCGCTCGATCAGTCGCAGCGCCTGCATGTCGATGTCCACGTCACGCCTCCCCTCGCTCGTCGTCCCCGTCGTCCGGGCCCGTCCCGTGCAGCTCGTCCCCAGCCCCTGGCTCCTGCCCGGGCTCCGCATCCTCCACCGGCCCCAGCCCGTGCAGGTCCACCTCGACCCGACCGTCGACCACCCGCTGCAGCGCCACCTGCTGCGGCGGACCGACCACCGGCCGGCGACCCTTGCCGGGCGAGGTCACCGGCACCACCACCGCGACGGGGTCCTCCGCCGACCCCTTCACCCCGTCGAGCCGGCCGACCACCTCCGACCCGTCGTCGAGCCGGAGCCGCACAGTCCGCCCGAGTGCGCGGACGTAGTGCCGGCGCTGCGTGAGCGGCCGGGACACACCGGGGCTGGTGACCTCCAGCGTGTACGGCCCGGACGGCACGTCCGCGGCGTCCAGCGCCGCGGACACCGCCTGGTGCACGAGCGCCACCCGGTCCAGGTCGAGCTCGCCCGGGTCGTCCTCGTCGACGTCGACCGTGACCCGGACCACCGTGCGCGGACCGCTGCCGACCACGGCGACGTCCTCGAGCACCAAGCCCGCCTGCGCCACGGCGGGTGCGACCAGCTGACGCACCCGCTCCGGGGCTGCCGCCGCCATCTCCGCCTCCGCTCTCCGTCCCGTACGCCCACCCTGCGATGTGCCGGACCAGCCTAACGAGTCCGCGCGCGCCGCCGGTCGCCGGACGGGGCCCGTGGGAGGATCACCGGCGATGAGCGCCCTGATCTTCCGCCGTTCGCGCCGCACGGCGGTCGCGCTGGTGCTGACGACCCTCCTCGGCCTGACCCTCGGCGCCTGCGACCTGCGCCTGCAGACGGCCGCACCGACCGAGCGCACGCCGTCCGCCACCGAGGTGCTGCGCGCCGGCGCCGTGGACGACGCGCTCGCCCTGGTCGCGGCCGCGCGCTCGGCACGGGCGGGCGCGACCGGCTCCGCCCCGGCGGTCGCTCCCGTGCGCGACGACGTGATCGCCTTCAGCTCCCGGCACGCGGCCGAGCTCGGCGGTGTCTACTCCTCCGGTCTGCAGCCGAGCCCGACGGCCACGACGTCCCCGGCCCCGACCCCGCCGCCCAGCACCCCCACGGACGTGGTCGCCCTGCTGACCTCCGCCGCCGCTCACGCGCTAGGGGGCGCCGACACCGCAGGCGACGGCGGGATGGCGCGGCTGCTCGGCTCGATCGGCACCTCACGGGCGCAGCTCGCGACCCGTCTGGCGATCGCCCTCGGCATACCCGCGCCGACCGCCGCGTCTGCCCCGCCGGTGACCGCGACGCCCACCGCCTCGGCGACCGCCGGCGCCGCTTCCGCACCGGGGGCGAGCAGCTCCGCGTCGGCCGCCGGGACGACCGGGCTGAGCCCCGCCGACCTCGACGCGCTGACCGTCGTGCAGGACCAGGCCGGCTACGGGCTCGAGGTGGTGGCCGCCAAGCTGGACGGGGGCGCACGGGCGCGCGCACTGGCCGCCGCACGTGCGCACCGGGCCGCAGCCGAGGCCTGGGCGGTGCAGGCGGGGACCGCCGCCACCGCACGGGACCCCCGGCGCGCCGCCTACGCGCTCCCGAGCGGTCTGGACGACCCCGCCACGGCGACGGGGCTGGCCCGCACCCTCGAGACGGCGGTCGCGGTCGCGGACGCCGCCATGGTGGCCGCAGCGCTCCCCGGTGCGCGTGCGCCGCTGCTCACGGACCTGCGCACGGCGGCCGACGCAGCGGTCGCGTGGGGGGCAGCCCCATCGGCACTCCCGGGCCTGCCCGACGCAGCGCAGCCGACGCGCTCGCCGACCCCCGGCGCTGCGCCGGCAGCCACGTCCTGAGCGGCGCCGGCATCCGCCGGCATCTGGTTCAGCCCGCCAGCAACCCCGCTACCAGCTCCGCGACCACGTCCGCGACCTGCGCCACGGGCACCTGCTGCGCCTCGCCGCCGGCACGTGGCCGCACCTCGACCACGCCGTCGGCCAGCCCACGGCCGACCACCACCACGAGCGGCACCCCGAACAGCTCGGCGTCGGCGAACTTGACCCCCGGCGACACCTTGGGGCGGTCGTCGTACAGCACCTCGACGCCGCGCCCGGCCAGCGTGCCGGCCAGCGCCTCCGCCGCCTCGAACACCGCCTGGTCCTTGCCCGTCGCCACCACGTGCACGTGGGCCGGGGCGACCGCGGCGGGCCAAGCCAGCCCTCGCTCGTCGTGGTTCGCCTCCGCGAGCGCCGCGAGCACCCGCGTCACGCCGATGCCGTAGGACCCCATGGTGACGACCTGTGCCTTGCCGTTGTGGTCGAGCACGGTCAGACCCAGCGCCTGGGCGTACTTGCGCCCGAGGGCGAAGATGTGGCCGATCTCGATGCCACGGGCCAGCTCCAGCGGGCCCGAGCCGTCCGGGGCCGGGTCGCCGGCGCGCACCTCCGCGGCCTCGACGGTCCCGTCCGCCGTGAAGTCGCGGCCCGCGACCAGGTCGAACACGTGCCGGCCGGCCTCGTTGGCCCCCGTGATCCAGCGGGTGCCGGGCACGACGCGAGGGTCGAGCAGGTAGCGGACCGCGGTGCGTTCGCCGTCCGTCCCGGCGGGCGCGTTGGGCCCCATCACCGCGGGACCGATGTACCCGCGCACCAGCTCGGGGTGAGCTGCGAAGTCGGCGTCACCCGCAGCCTCGACCTCGGCGGGTGCCACCGATGCCTCGAGCCGCTTGGCATCGACGTCCCGGTCGCCCGGAAGCCCGACCACCAGGAGCTCACGCTCACCACCCGGGTGCACGAGGGCGAAGACGACGTTCTTCAGCGTGTCCGCAGCCGTCCAGCGCCGGTCCGCACGCGGGAAGCGCTCGTTCGCGAGCGCCACCAGCGACTCGATCGTGGGCGTGTCCGGGGTGTCCTCGACGTGCGGCGCCGGCGCGTCGTCCCACGGCACGGACGGGGGGACGACGGTGGTCACGGCTTCCACGTTCGCGGCGTACCCGCCGGGCGAGCGGACGAAGGTGTCCTCACCGATGGGCGTCGGCGTGAGGAACTCCTCCGAGCGCGACCCTCCCATCGCGCCGGACGTCGCCGCGACGATCACGTGCTCGAGGCCGAGCCGGTCGAAGATCCGCACGTACGCCTCCCGCTGCACCTGGTAGGAGGCCTCGAGCCCGGCGTCGTCGAGGTCGAAGGTGTACGCGTCCTTCATGACGAACTCGCGGCCGCGGATCAGGCCGGCGCGCGGGCGGGCCTCGTCGCGGTACTTCGTCTGGATCTGGAAGAGGGTGAGCGGCAGGTCCTTGTAGGAGGAGTACAGGTCCTTGACCAGGAGCGTGAACATCTCCTCATGGGTCGGGGCCAGCAGGTAGTCGCCGCCCTTGCGGTCCTTCAGCCGGAAGATGTTGGGGCCGTACTCCGTCCACCGCCCGGTCGCCTCGTACGGGTCCTTCGGCAGCAGCGCCGGGAAGTGCACCTCCTGCGCACCCGCCGCGACCATCTCCTCGCGGACGACGGCCTCCACCTTGCCCAGCACGCGCAGACCCAACGGCAACCACGTGTAGATGCCGGGCGCGGCGCGGCGGATGTAGCCGGCGCGGACCAGGAGCTTGTGGCTGGCGACCTCGGCATCGACCGGGTCCTCGCGCAGGGTGCGGACGAACAGGCTGGACAGGCGCAAGAGCATGGGCGCAAGGCTAGTTGCCCGCGCAGGGCCGCCAGCGCACCCGCGGCTCGGCCCCACCCTCCCCCGGGCGTGGGCCGGCGCACCTCACCGCCTGCGCCGTGGGCGGCATGCGCGACGATGAGCCCGTGCCGGAGCTTCCCGAGGTCGAGGCGCTCGCGCAGTTCCTGCGCGGGCGGGCGGCGGGCCGCACGGTCACGGGCGTGCAGGTGGGCGCGATCAGCGCCCTGAAGACCTTCTCCCCACCACCCGAGGCGCTGGTGGGCGGGACCGTGGTGGACGTGCAGCGGCACGGCAAGTGGCTCGACCTGCTGGTCGCGACGCCCGCTGGCGAGCCGCTGCACCTCGTCTGGCACCTGTCCCGTGCCGGGTGGGTGCGCTGGTCGGAGACGCTGCCGGCCACCCCCGTGCGACCGGGCCGGTCACCGATCGCCCTCCGGCTGCGGCTCGACGACGGGTCCGGCTTCGACCTGACCGAGGCGGGCACCCGCAAGCGGCTCGCCGTTCACGTGGTCGAGGACCCGGCGGAGGTCCCGCAGATCGCCACGCTGGGCGTGGAGCCGCTCTCCGACGAGTTCACGCCCGAGCGGCTCGCCGGGCTCATGGCCGCCCGCAACCAGCAGGTCAAAGGGCTGCTGCGGGACCAGGGCACGATCGCGGGGATCGGCAACGCCTACTCCGACGAGATCCTGCACGCCGCCCGCACCAGCCCGTTCGCGTCGACGCGGTCGTTCGACGACGAGCGCACCCGCACGCTGTACGCGGCGATCCGCCGAGTGCTGACCGAGGCCGTGGACACCGCAGCCGGCAAGCCGGCTGCCGAGCTCAAGGACGCCAAGCGCCGGTCGATGCGGGTGCACGGTCGCACCGGTCTGCCGTGCCCCGGCTGGGACGGGGTGGCCTGCGGCGACACCGTCCACGAGGTGTCGTTCGCCGACTCGTCGCTGCAGTACTGCCCGACCTGCCAGACCGGGGGCAGGCCGCTCGCTGACCGCCGCCTGTCACGGCTGCTGCGCTGACGACGTCCGGCACGCGCGCCCACGCCGACCGCTCGGGCGGGGACTGCACGCTCAGAACAGCACCGTCGCGTACGTGCCCACCCGCCGGAAGCCGACCGCCCGGTAGGCCGCGACGGCGCGGACGTTGTGCGCGTTGGCGTACAGAGACACGACCGGCGCGATCTCGTCGCGGGTCGCCCGCACCACGGCTGCCATGCCACCCTCGGACAGCCGCTCACCGCGCCGGTCCGGCCGGACCCAGACGCCCTGCACCTGCGCCACGCCGCCCGCGACGGCCGCCACCTCGGCCTTGAAGACCACCTCGCCGTCCTGCATCCGCACGAACGAGCGCCGCTGGGCGATCAGCGACCGGACCCGGGCCTCGTAGAAGCCGCCCGATCCGGCCAGCGGCGAGTACCCGACCTCCTCGGTGAACATCGCCACGCAGGCGGGAAGCACCGCCTCGAGCTCGTCGGGCCGCGACCGGCGCACCAGCGGGTCCGACGTGAGGGTCGGCTCCGTGTCGATCACCATCGACGGCTGGTCCGCCCGGACGTCCCGCGCCGCGGGCCACACGCGCTCCAGCCGCTGCCACAGGTCGAGCACGTCGTCGCGCGGACCGACCAGGGAGGAGCACCGCCGACCCCGGTGGGCGCCGAGCTGCGCGAACGCGTCCAGGGCGCGGCCACGCACGGCGGTGGACAGCCCCGGGAGGATCGGCACGAGGTTGGCGCCCACCCAGCAGACCGCCAGCAGCTCGCCGTCCTCGGCGTACCCCCACAGCTCCCCGCCGGCCGACCTCAGGCCCGAGACCCGCGCGTGGTCCAGACGCGTGGTCGCCAGGACGGTGCCGACGGGGTCCAGGGCGCACAGCTGCAACGCGCCGGGCACGTCCTCGTCGGCGAGGACGGCCGCGCCGGTGCGACCGTCGAGGACGGCCGCCCGCAGGGCTGTCATGTCGCGATTGTGCCGTACCGGCACGTGACCTGCGCCACCCTCCGCGGCAACCAGCGCGGCGCGCTCAGCCGACGCTGACCGTGGGGGTGCCCTGACCGGTCTCGACGGGGTCCATCGTCTCCGCGAGGCGCAGGGCCTCCTCGATCAGGGTCTCGACGATCTGCGACTCCGGGACGGTCTTGACGACCTCGCCGCGGACGAAGATCTGACCCTTGCCGTTGCCGGAGGCCACACCGAGGTCGGCCTCGCGCGCCTCGCCCGGCCCGTTGACGACGCACCCCATGACGGCGACCCGCAGGGGCACCTCCATGCCCTCGAGTCCTGCGGTGACCCGCTCGGCGAGGGAGTAGACGTCCACCTGAGCCCGGCCGCACGACGGGCAGGAGACGATCTCCAGCTTGCGGGGCCGCAGGTTCAGCGACTGCAGGATCTGGATGCCGACCTTGACCTCCTCGACCGGAGGAGCCGAGAGGGACACGCGGATCGTGTCCCCGATGCCCTTGCTCAGCAGGGCGCCGAACGCCGTGGCGGACTTGATCGTGCCCTGGAACGTCGGGCCGGCTTCGGTCACCCCGAGGTGCAGGGGCCAGTCGCCGCGCTCCGAGAGCAGCTCGTAGGCGCGGACCATCACGACGGGGTCGTGGTGCTTGACCGAGATCTTGAAGTCGTGGAAGTCGTGCTCCTCGAACAGCGACGCCTCCCAGACGGCCGACTCGACGAGCGCCTCGGGGGTTGCCGAGCCGTACTTGGCGAGCAGGCGGGGGTCCAGAGAACCGGCGTTGACCCCGATCCGCAGGGACACGCCGGCGTCCGTGGCCGCCTTGGCGATCTGCCGCACCTGGTCGTCGAACTTGCGGATGTTGCCCGGGTTCACCCGCACGGCGGCGCAGCCGGCGTCGATCGCGGCGAACACGTACTTCGGCTGGAAGTGGATGTCCGCGATCACCGGGATCTGGGACTTGTGGGCGATGGCGGGCAACGCGTCGGCGTCGTCCTGGCTCGGCACCGCCACGCGGACGATGTCGCAGCCGGCGGCCGTCAGCTCGGCGATCTGCTGCAGCGTCGCGTTGATGTCGGTGGTCGGCGTCGTGGTCATCGACTGGACGCTGACCGGGGCGTCGCCGCCGACCTCGACCTTGCCGACGCGGATCTTGCGGGTGGGTCGCCGCGGCGCCAGGACGGGCACCGGCGACGCAGGCATGCCGAGGTTGATGGCGGGGCTCACCGGCCCATCATCCCACCTCAGCCGAGACGCACCGGGTTGACGAGGTCCGCCCAGACGAGCACCAGCCCCATCCCGCCGAGGACGACGAACATCGCGTAGGACAGCGGCACGAGCCGCGCGGTGTCGAAGGGGCGCGGCCGCGCGAGCCCGCGCACGCGTGCCACCTGCCGCTTCGCCCCCTCCCACAGGGCCGCGGCGACATGGCCGCCGTCGAGGGGCGGCAGCGGGATCAGGTTGAACACGAACAGGCTGATGTTCAGCGCGGCCAGCATCTCGAGCAGGCCGACCGCCCGCAGGCCCAGATCGATGCCGGCGCCCTTCTCCGAGGCGATCTGCCCGGCGAGGCGACCGACCCCGACGATGCCGATCACGCTGCTGGAGTTCCGTGGCGTGCCGTTCAGCGTCTCCCGCACCACCTGGGCCGTCCGCTGCGGCAGTGCGACCACCACCTTCATGGTCTGCCAGGTCCGGTCCGCCACCTGACCGGGCAGGGACAGCACCGACATCCGCTGCGTCGCGGTGGTCGGGGTGGCCCCGAGGAAGCCGGCCTGCTGCGTCTGGGGGGTGCCGTCCGCGTTGACCTGGACGTTGCCCTGCGCGTCGATCACGGGGCGCTGGGTGAGCACCGGTGTGACGGTCAGCGTCACGGACCTGCCCCCCCGCTCGACGACCAGCGGGACGGTGCGGCCGCCGGATGCCCGGATCAGCGTGGTGAGCTGCGTCCAGGAGGTGATGGCCTGCCCGTCGTAGGAGACGACGTGGTCGCCCGGCTGGAGGCCCGCGGCTGCGGCCGGCGCGGCCGGGTCGCCGGGCTGGCAGGTCTGGGCGGTGGAGCTGGCCGGCAGCACGCACTGGGACACGTCGGCGATCGTCGTGGTGGTCCCCGGGACGCCGATGCCGACGTAGGCGATGCCGAGCAGCACCACCGCGATGATGAGGTTCATCGCCGGGCCGCCCATCATCACCACGAGCTTCTTCGGCGTGGACAGACGGTAGAACGCCCGGTGGTCCTCCCCCGGGTGGATCTCCTCGGCACTGGCTTCGCGCGCCTCGGCGGCGAGCCGCCCGGCCCAGCTGCGGGGCTGCTTGGCGTCCACGGCGGCGGCGGTCGGGTACATGCCGACGAGCCGGACGTAGCCGCCCAACGGGATGGCCTTCAGGCCGTACTCCGTCTCGCCGCGGGTCCGGGACCACAGCGTGGGTCCGAAGCCGACCATGTACTGGCTCACCCGGACGCCGAACCTCTTGGCCGGGATCATGTGGCCGAGCTCGTGCAGGCCGATCGAGGCGAGCAGGACGACGACGACGATCACCACCGCCACCACGTATGCCATGAGCCGCGACCGACCTTCCGCCCGTCAGGGCCGTCCGTGTACGCGGCGGATGCCGCGCGACGTCATTGTCCGCCGTCTCGCTGGGTGCGCGCTGGCAACCGGCTGGGCGTCGGCGGTACCCCCCGTCAGGAGGCCGGTCGTGACGGACCCACGGTCCTCGTGCACGGCGTCGAGATCGGACGTCCGGTCGGCTCGGGACCACGAGATCCCGTGCCTGCTCACATGGTGTGTCACGATCGTCGGCATGCCGAGCCGCACCAGCACCCTCGGGAGGAACCCGCTGGGCGACGTCGCCACGGCGAGAGGCGAGCGGCTCCGCGAGGACGGCCGGCGCTCGTGCCGAACGGGCTCGTGCGACCCGTTCCACGGACGGGCAGGCCGATGAGCACCGCGGCGGTGACCGGGCTCTCCCTGTGGTGGGACCAGCTGGTCGCCGAGCGACCGTCCGAGGCCGAGGCGCGGCCACCGCTCGACGGCGACACCACGGCCGACGTGGTGATCGTCGGCGGCGGCCTCACCGGCCTGTGGACCGCGTACTACCTGCAGGAGGCCGACCCGGGGCTCGACGTCGTCGTCGTGGAGCGTGCGGTGGCCGGGTTCGGCGCGAGCGGGCGCAGCGGAGGCTGGTGCTCGGCCCGGTTCCCCGTCCCTGCGGCGGGGCTGGCCCGCCGCCACGGGTACGACGCGGCGGTCCGGATGCGGGCCGCCATGCGCGACGCGGTGGTCGAGGTGGGCGGGGTCGCGGCGGCCGAGCACCTCGCGTGCGACTTCGCGTACGGCGGCACGGTCACGCTGGCCTACAGCGCGGCGCAGCTGGCGCGGCTGGCGGACCAGTCGGCGCAGGCCGCGACGTGGGGCGACGAGCTGGAGCTGCTCGACCGGGCCGGAGTCGCGGAGCACGTGCGTGCGCAGGACGTGCTGGGCGGCGCGTACACCCCCGACTGCGCGCGGCTGCAGCCCGCTGCGCTCGTGCGTGGTCTCGCGGACCTCGTGGTCTCGCGGGGCGCACGGCTGGCGGAGCTGACGAGGGCCGTCCGGCTGTCCCCGCGGGCGGTGGTCACCGAGCACGGCACCGTCCGCGCGCGGTGGGTGGTGCGCGCGACGGAGGCCTGGACCGCCACCCTGCCCGGCTCCGGCCGTGAGCTGGTGGCGGTGCGCACCCCGATGATCGCCACGGAACCGCTGCCCGCTGAGGTCTGGGAGACCATCGGCCTCGACCGTGCCGAGACGTTCGGCGACGAGGGGCACCGGCCCGTGCACGGCGGGCGCAGCGCGGACGGCCGGCTCGTCCTCGGCGGCCGGGGTGTGCCGTACCCCCCTGGCCTGATGCTCGACCCGGCGTCCGGTCGGATGCCAGCCGCGCACCGGCATCTGCACCGCGCTCTCGTGCAGCTGTTCCCAGCGGTTGCAGACGCCGCGATCACCCACCGTTGGGGCGGACCGCTCGGCGTCCCGCGGGACGGGCACGCCTCGGTCGGCCTCGACCCCGACACCGGCATCGGCTGGGCGGGCGGCTACGCAGCTGACGGCGTCGCCACGGCCAACCTCGCCGGCCGGACGCTCGCGGACCTGATCACGGAGGCGGACAGCCCCCTCGTTCGTCTGCCGTGGGTGGGGCACCGCTCACCGTCCTGGCCTCCCGAGCCACTGCGCAGCGCGCAGCTCAGCGCTGCCACGTGGGCGATGGGGGTGGCCGACGAGACCGAGCGCCGCACGGGTCACCCGAGCCGGCTGGCCGCAGCGATGGGTCCGCTTCTCGGGCGCTGACACGCGCACCGGACGGCACAGCCTCTGCCTGCGGCTCCGCCGGTCAGCCCTCGTCGAGCAGCTGGCGGGCTCGCACCCGCGCCCAGCGCTCGGCGGCGAGGACGGCAGGCAGGTCGACGGAGGCGGCGGACGTACCGGGATGCTCGTCGAGCACCCGGGTCAGGGTCGCGACGATGTCGAGGAAGCCGATGCGACCGGCCAGGAAGGCGGCGACGGCCTCCTCGTTGGCGGCGTTGTAGACGGCCGGGTGCGTGCCGGACGCGGCGAGCGCGGCACGGGCGAGCCGGACCGCCGGGAACGCCTCCTCGTCGAGCGGCTCGAAGGTCCACGCGGTCGAGGCAGACCAGTCGCACGCCGGCACCACGGCGTCGAGCCGCTCCGGCCACGTGAGCCCGAGGGCGATCGGCAGCCGCATGTCCGGCGGCGAGGCCTGGGCGATGGTCGAGCCGTCGACGAACTCGACCATCGAGTGCACCACCGACTGCGGGTGCACCACCACCACGATGTCCTGGGGCGGCACGTCGAAGAGCAGGTGCGCCTCGATCAGCTCGAGGCCCTTGTTCACCATCGTGGCGGAGTTGACCGTCACCACCGGTCCCATGGACCACGTCGGGTGCGCCAGCGCCTGCGCCGGCGTGGCCGCCTTCCGCTGGTCGCGGGTGCTGCCACGGAACGGGCCGCCGGACGCGGTGAGCACGAGCCGCCGCACCTCGGCGTGCGTGCCCGAGCGCAGCGCCTGCGTGATCGCGGAGTGCTCGGAGTCCACCGGGACGATCTGGTCGGGCCGCCGCTGGGCCGCCCGCACCAGCGGTCCGCCCAGCACCAGGGACTCCTTGTTGGCCAGTGCGAGCGTGCTGCCCGCCCCGAGGGCCGCCAGCGTCGGGCCCAGCCCCACCGAGCCGGTGATCCCGTTCAGCACGACGTCGGCGCCGTCACCGGCAAGCCGGGCTGCCGCGTCGGCGCCGGTGAGCACGTGCGTGCCGGTGCCGGCGAGCCCGACGCGTACGGCGTCGCCGGCAGCCTCGTCGGCGACGGCGACCACGGGGACTCGGTGCCGGCGCGCCTGCGTCACGAGCACGTCGGGGCTCGCTCCGCCCGCGGACAGGCCCGTGACCTCGAACCGCTCAGGGAACCGCTCGATGACGTCGAGGGCCTGGGTGCCGATCGACCCGGTGGAGCCGAGCAGCACCACCGACCGGCGGGAGCCGCTCACTCGACGCCGAGCAGCACCTCGACGGCGCGACCGAAGAACGCGTCGACCGAGGCCTCGTCGTACCCGTTCTTGCCGGCGCGCGCGCGGAACGTCGAGTTCCGCACCTCCGCCGCGGTCAGGGGTGCGCCGGTGTCGAAGTACGCCACGAGCCGGTGGCAGAGCTCGTCGACGTCCGCCGGCTCGTAGCCGGGGCGTCGTCCTTCCGGCGGTGCGAACCGGTCCCCGTCGGGACGCCCGAGCCGGCCGTAGAGCGTGCGCGCCTGCTCGCCCAGGTGCGACAACCAGGCGTCCTGCCCGCGCTGGGCGACGAAGTCGGCACGGGCGCGGGCGACGAAGGCGGCCTCGAGCCGGTCCAGTGCCGCGTCGACCGCAGCCGTGATGTAGCCGCCCCGGATCATCGAGAACGAGACCCGCCGCACGTCCTTGCCGGACAGCCCCCCCGCGGGCCCCTGCTCGTACACCGAGCGGGCGTGCGCGAAGAACTCGTCCACCTCGTCCGGGTCGTACCCACGCCGCACGCCCGAGACCGTGCGGAACATCCCGTCGCTCACAGCTCCTCCTCGCTGGTCGGCGCGCCGACCTTGTCGTCCTCGACCGCCGCCAGCTGACCGCACGCACCGTCGATCTCGCTGCCGCGGGTGTCCCGCACCGTCGTCGGGATGCCGTGCGCACGCAGCCGGGCGACGAACTCCGCCTCGACGGCCGGATCGCTGGCCGTCCACCGCGAGCCCGGCACCGGGTTGAGCGGGATCGGGTTGCAGTGCACCCAGCCGTGCCCGCGCGCAGCGAGCTTCTCGCCCAGCAGGTCGGCCCGCCACGCGTGGTCGTTCACGTCGCGGATCAGCGCGTACTCGATCGACACCCGACGGCCGGTCTTCTGGAAGTACCGCCACGCGCTGTCGAGCGCCTGGTCCACGCTCCACCGGGTGTTCACCGGCACCAGCTCGCTACGCAGCTCGTCGTCCGGCGCGTGCAGCGACAGCGCCAACGTCACCGGGATGCCCTCGTCGGCCAACCGGTCCATCGCCGGCACCAGCCCGACGGTGGACACCGTGATGTTGCGCGCCGACATGCCGAGGCCTTCAGGCGGCGACGCCACCAGCAACCGCACCGTCGCCAGCACGGACCGGTAGTTCGCCAAGGGCTCGCCCATGCCCATGAACACCACGTTGCTCAGCCGGGTCGCCCCACCGGCCACCTCGCCGTCGGCGAGGGCACGTGCAGCCAGTCGGACCTGCTCGACGATCTCGGCCGTGGACAGGTTGCGCGTCAGCCCGAGCTGGCCGGTGGCGCAGAACGCGCACGCCAGGCCGCACCCGGCCTGGCTGGAGACGCACAGGGTGCTGCGGTCCGGGTAGCGCATGAGCACCGACTCCACGCGCGCACCGTCGAACAGGTGCCACAGCGTCTTGATCGTGGTGCCGCGGTCCGCCGTCAGCGTCCGGGCGGCCGTGATCAGCGGTGGGAAGAGGTCGGCGGCAAGGACGTCGCGCGCGGTCGCCGGCAGGTCCGTCATCGCCGCGGGGTCCACCGTGAGATGCGTGAAGTAGTGCGTCGCCAGCTGCCGGGCCCGGAAAGCCGGCTGGCCGAGCACCTGCACGGCGTCGGCCCGCTCGGACGGAGTCAGGTCCACGAAGTGCCGCGGCGGCTTGCCGCGCGGACCGCGCGACGGGGACGAGAGATCCAGCCGGACCGGGGTGCCCGTCATCGCGCCGGCACCAGGACCGTGAGCACGAGGTAGACCGCCGGCGCGGTCAGCAGCATCGAGTCCAGCCGGTCGAGCAGGCCCCCGTGGCCCGGCAGCAGACTGCCCATGTCCTTCAGCTCCAGGTCGCGCTTCAGCATCGACTCCGACAGGTCGCCCAGCGTCGCGGTGGCGACGGTCGCGAGGCCGAGCACCACGCCGACCACGGGCTGGGCGCCGAAGGCTACCTGCACGCCGACGACGCCGACGACGCACGCCAGCACCACGGAGCCGGCCAGGCCCTCCCAGCTCTTCTTGGGGCTGACGCTCGGCGCCAGCGGGTGGCGCCCCAGCAGCACCCCGACCGCGTACCCGCCCGTGTCGCTGGCCACGGCGAGCAGCACGAACAGCAGCGTCCGGGACGGCCCGTCCGGCTCGGCGAGCATGAGCATCGCGAACCCTGCGAGGAAAGGCAGGTACGCGGTGGCGAAGGCCGCCGCCGTCGAGTCGCGCAAGGCCGGTCGGCCGGAGCCGTCGAGCACCCGCCAGACCACCGCCCCGCCCACCGTGAGCACGAACGCGACGATCAGCGCCTCCGGGCCCGCCGTGTACGCGGAGACCAGGATCCCGATCGAGCCGACCAGCAGGGGGACCAGCGGCAGGTGCACGTCACGACGGGTGAACGCCCGCGCCAGCTCCCACATCGCCCCGCAGACCAGCACGATCGCGAGGACCGCGAAGGCCTCCTTGCGGATGAAGAGCGAGGCGACGACCAGGCCGAGCATGCCGAGCCCCACCGCGACCGCGACCGGCAGGTCGCGGCCCGGCGAGGGGTTGCGGGGGGCGGCGAGCTGCGTCATCAGACCTCGAGCAGCTCGCTCTCCTTGGTGGCGAGGAGATGGTCGATCGACTCGACGTGCTTGCGTGTGAGCGCCTCGAGCTCCTTCTCGGCGCGCGCGACCTCGTCCTCACCGGCCTCGCCGTCACGGGCGATCCGGTCCAGCTCCTCCTTGGCGTGCCGGCGCACGCTGCGCACCGACACCCGTGCGTCCTCGGCCTTCGTCTTGGCCAGCTTGACGAAGTCCTTGCGCCGCTCGGCGGTCAGCGCCGGCAGGACCACCCGGATCACACCGCCGTCGTCCGTCGGGTTCACGCCGAGGTCCGAGTCGCGGATGGCCTTCTCGATCGCGTGCATCGACGACTTGTCGAACGGCGAGATCAGCATGGTGCGCGCCTCGGGCACGTTGAACGACGCCAGCTGCTGCAGGGGCGTCGGGCTGCCGTAGTAGTCGACCAGGATCTTGGAGAACATCGCCGCGTTGGCCCGACCGGTGCGAATCGACGAGAAGTCGTCCTTCGCGACCTCGATCGCCTTGTCCATCTTCTCCTCGGCCTCGAGGAGGGTCTCGTCGATCACGCCGAGCTCCTTCGTGCTGCGATGCGGGTATGGATGGGTGTGGTCGGGCAGGTCAGCTCGTCGTGACGAGCGTCCCGATCCTCTCACCGTCGAGTGCGCGGGTGACGTTCCCCCGCTCCTCCAGGCCGAAGACGACCATGCGCACGTCGTTGTCCCGGCAGAGCGACAACGCCGTGGCGTCCATCACCTCGAGGCCCTGGACCAGCGCCTCCGTGTACGTGAGGTGCTCGAGCTTGCGCGCCAGCGGGTCGCGGCGCGGATCGGCGCTGTAGACGCCGTCGACGCCGTTCTTGCCCATCAGCACCTCCTGGCAGTGCGTCTCCAGCGCGCGCTGCACCGCCACGGTGTCCGTGGAGAAGAAGGGCATTCCGGCACCGGCGCCGAAGATGACCACGCGGCCCTTCTCCAGGTGGCGGATCGCGCGCAGCGGGATGTACGGCTCGGCGACCTGGCCCATCGTGATCGCCGTCTGCACCCGGGTGCTGACGCCCGCCTGCTCCAGGAAGTCCTGCAGCGCGAGACAGTTCATCACCGTGCCGAGCATCCCCATGTAGTCCGCGCGGGCCCGGTCCATGCCGTTCTGCGCGAGCTCTGCGCCGCGGAAGAAGTTGCCGCCGCCGACGACGATCGCCACCTGCACGCCGTTGCGCACGGCGGCCGCGATCTCATCCGCGATCCGCCGGACGACGTCCGCCGCCAGGCCGACGCTCCCGCCACCGAACGACTCGCCCGAGAGCTTGAGCAGCACCCGCCGCGTCCACTTGTCGTTCTGCTGCGGGCTCACATGTCCTCCACTGGTGACCGGGCCGCCCGGGATCGGCGGTGATGCTGACGTGCCGGTGACCGGACCCCGCAGGGTCACGGTCACCGGCACGGGTCGAGCTCAGGCGCCGACGCGGTACCGCACGAAGCCGGTCACGGTCCCGCCGACCTCCGCGAGCACCTGACCGACCGACTTCTTCGCGTCACGGGCGAACGCCTGGTCGAGCAGCACGTTCTCCTTGAAGAAGCCGGTCAGCCGGCCTTCGACGATCTTCGCCAGCGCGGCCTCGGGCTTGCCCTCGCCGCGTGCCGTCTCCTCGGCGATGTGCCGCTCGCTCGCCACGACGTCCGCGGGGACGTCCTCGCGGGTGAGGTACGTCGGGGAGTACGCGGCGATGTGCGTCGCGATGTCGCGTGCGACGGAGGCACCGGCGGCGTCGGTGGCGACCAGCACGCCGACCTGCGGAGGCAGGTCCTTGTTGACCTTGTGCAGGTAGACCTCGACGTGCTCGCCGGCCAGGCGGGCGAGCCGCCGGACGACGATCTTCTCGCCGATCGTCGCCGCGATGTCGTCGACCACCGACTGCACCGGGGTGCCGTCGGAGTCCGCCGCGAGCAGCGCGTCCGCGTCGCGGGCGCCCGAGGCGACCGCCGCCGCGAGCACGCGGTCCGAGAACGAGATGAAGGTCTGGTTCTTGGCGACGAAGTCCGTCTCCGAGTTGACCTCCAGCAGCACGGCCGTCTGGCCCTCGCCGTCAGCCGTCGGGCCGACGTGCGCGGTCACCAGGCCGTCGGAGGCCGACCGGCCCTCGCGCTTGCCGATGCCCTTCAGGCCCTTCACGCGGATGATCTCGAGCGCCTTCTCCGAGTCGCCGTCGGCCTCCTCGAGCGCCTTCTTGACGTCGAGCATGCCGGCGCCGGTCTTCTCACGCAGCGCCTTGATGTCCGCGACCGAGTAGTTCGCCATCAGTGGTTCCTGTCCTCGTGTCCTCGTGGTGGGTGCTCAGGCCTCGGCCGGCGCGTCGGTGCCGGGCTCGTCGACCGCGGGCTCGTCGACCGCGGGCTCGTCGGCGACGGGCGCCTCGGCCTGCGCGACCTGCTCGGCGATCTCCGCTGCCGCCTCGGCGACCTCGGGCTGGGCGTCCGGCGTCACGTCGGCGGCGGCCAGGTCGGCCTCGGCACCGGCGAGCAGCTCCCGCTCCCACTCGGCGAGCGGCTCGGCCTCGACGGTCCCCTCGCCCTCGGCCGCAGCCGGAGCGCCGGAGTGCCGCTTGAGCAGGCCGTCGGCCACCGCGTCCGCGATCACGCGGGTGAGCAGCTGGACTGCGCGGATCGCGTCGTCGTTGCCCGGGATCGGGTAGTCGACCTGGTCCGGGTCGCAGTTGGTGTCGAGGATCGCGACCACCGGGATGCCCAGCTTGCGCGCCTCGTCGACCGCGAGGTGCTCCTTGTTGGTGTCGACGATCCACACCGCGGACGGCACCTTCGCCATGTCCCGGATGCCGCCGAGCGTCTTGGCGAGCTTGTCCTTCTCGCGACGCAGGACGAGCAGCTCCTTCTTCGTCAGGCCGGAGGCCGCGACGTCGTCGAAGTCGATCTGCTCGAGCTCCTTGAGGCGCTGCAGGCGCTTGTGCACCGTGGAGAAGTTGGTGAGCATGCCGCCCAGCCACCGCTGGTTGACGTAGGGCATGCCGACGCGCGCGGCCTGCTCCGCCACCGGCTCCTGCGCCTGCTTCTTGGTCCCGACGAACAGCACGCTGCCGCCGTGCGCGACGGTCTGGCTCACGAAGTCGTACGCGCTGTCGATGAACGTCAGCGACTGCTGCAGGTCGACGATGTAGATGCCGTTGCGCTCGGTGAAGATGAAGCGCTTCATCTTGGGGTTCCAGCGGCGGGTCTGGTGCCCGAAGTGGACACCGCTCTCCAGCAGCTGGCGCATGGTCACGACGGCCATGGCACGGTCCTTCCGGCGCACGCCAGGGCGTGCGCACTCGTGCGGGGCCCGTCCTGGACGGGCGCACCGCGGCTCGGTTGTCGGCCCCGACCGGTCGGTCGGTGCCCCTGGCGTCAGCCGCTGCCCGCGCCGGGCGTGGCCCGGACCGCTGCGGAGATCGGCCCCACCCGTGCCGACCCGGGGGTCTGGGGTGGGAGATGACGCGCGAATTCGACCGGTACGGACCGGTCGCGGGCCAACTCTACCGGATCGGCACCGGGGTAAGGACGCGCCACCTGCGCGTTCCCGGGCGACCACAGCCCCCAGCGGCTTCGCGTCCTGCACGTGGGGCCGCACGTGCACCGCACGCCGGGCGGAGATCGGGCTGTACTCGGCCCGTGCCTGACCGTCGTCGCGCATCCACAGCCGCTCGGGCGCGCACCGCCCTCGGTGCGATCGCCCTGGTGCTGGCGGCCGCGAGCACCGCCGCGGGACCGGCCCAGGCCGGCGCCCTCGTCGCCGCGACCGCCCGCCCGCCCGTCGCCTACCGCGCACCTGTCGCCGGCGCGCCCCGGCTCGCCCGGCCGTACCGGGCACCGGCGCAGTCCTGGTCGGCGGGTCACCGTGGCCTGGACCTCTGGCTCGACGTCGGTGCACCCGTGCTGTCGCCGGCCGCGGGCACCGTGACGTTCTCGGGCGTGGTGGTGGACCGGGGTGTGGTCTCGGTGCTGCACGCCGACGGCCGGCGCACCAGCCTCGAGCCGGTGACCGCCGAGGTCGTCGTCGGACAGACCGTCGAGGCGGGCGCTCGCCTCGGCACCCTGCAGGACGCGGCCGGGCACTGCGGCGCGCGGAGCTGCCTGCACTGGGGCCTGCGCGAGGGTGACCGCTACGTGGATCCGCTCGCGATGCTGCCCGGCGGCGGTCCGGTGGTGCTGCTCCCGGTCGACGGCGCCCGGTGAGCCGGCCTCGCCCTCAGCCGCGTTCGGCGTCCACCAGCCGCGCGCGCAGCCGGGCCATCGCGGCCGTGTGCATCTGCGAGATGCGCGACTCGGTGACGCCCAGGAGCCGGCCGATCTCTGCGAGCGTCATGCCCTCGTAGTACTAGAGGACGACGACCATCCGCTCACGCTCACCGAGCTTCTCGATCGCACGTGCCAGCAGGAACTTCGTCTCCTGCGCCTCGATCGAGCGTGCAGGGTCCTCGGAGCGCTCGTCGCCGAGGGTGTCGCCCAGCGACACCGACCCGGGCCGGTCGTCGCCACCCAGCATCTCGTCCAGGGCCGCGACGTTGACCGAGGAGAGCTGGCTGAAGATCGACCGCAGCTCGTCCACCGTCATCTGCAGGTGACCGGCCACCTCGACCTCGGTGGGCGAGCGGTGCATGGTCGACTCGAGCTCGCTGTAGGCGCGGTCCACCGCGCGGGCCTTGGTCCGGACCGATCGCGGGACCCAGTCCATGGCTCGGAGCTCGTCGATGATCGCGCCGCGGATCCGCGACGAGGCGTACGACTCGAACTTCACCGACCGGCCCAGCTCGTACTTCTCGATGGCGTCGATCAGCCCGAACATGCCGTAGGACACGAGGTCGGCATGCTCCACCATGCTCGGCAGCCGCATGCCGACACGCCCCGCGACCGCCGTGACGAGGGGCACGAAGTGCATGATCAGGCGCTCGCGCGCCTGCGGGCACCCGGTGCCCTTGTAGGTGACCCAGGACGCCTCCAGGACGAGGTCGTCGTCGGCGCTCTCCGGAGCCAGGGGCGCCTCGACCTCCGCCGACCGCTGGTGCGGGATGACCCCGTGCGGCGCCGAACCCACCGCATACCGGTCGACAGGCTCGGCGGTGCGGGTCGGCACGTCGGCCGGAGCACTGAGCGATGTGGTCATGGTGGGCTCCATCCGGGTGCTCATGCGCGAGGGTGAGCGAGCTGGTAGGCGGAGCGCAGCCGCTCGGCCGAGACATGGGTGTAGCGCTGCGTGGTGCCGAGGCTGGCGTGGCCGAGGAGCTCCTGGACGCTGCGCAGGTCCGACCCACCTTCCAGCAGGTGCGTGGCGGCCGTGTGGCGCAGGGCGTGCGGGGCGACGTCGTCCACGCCGGCCGCTGCAGCGAGCCGGTGCACCGCCTGACGGAGCCGGCGCTGGTCGACCCGCGCGCCGCGTGCACCGAGGAGCAGGGCATCTGCGGACGACGGGCCGGCGAGCCGCGGGCGCGCCTCGTCGAGCCAGGTGCGGGCAGCGACGAGAGCCGGCAGGCCCATCGGCACGACGCGCTCCTTGCCGCCCTTGCCGAGCACGCGAAGGGTCCGGCCGACGAGGTCCAGGTCGCCGACGTCGGCACCGCACAGCTCCCCTACCCGGACGCCCGTGGCGTACAGCAGCTCCGCAGCCGCCCAGTCGCGCACAGCGACCGGGTCGCCGTCCTGGGCTGCGGCACGTGCCGTGTCGAGGAGCGTCGCGACCGCCTGCTGCGCCAGCACGGTGGGGAGCGCACCGGAGACGCGCGCCGTCGCGAGGCGCGCGGTGGGGTCGACGGGCACCCGACCCGTGTGGAGCGCCCAGCCGAAGAAGGTGCGCACCGCGGCGGACCGGCGGGCGAGCGTCGCACGGCTGTGCCGGCTGGCCGCCATGGCGGCCAGCCACCCGCGCAGGGTCGTCAGGTCGATGGCGTCGAGAGTGGCGCGGCCATGCCGGTCGGCGTAGGCGAACAGGTGGTCCAGATCGCCCAGGTAGGCACGCACCGTGTGCTCGGACAGACCGCGCTGGGCCCGCAGGTGCAGCGCGAAGTCGGTCCGCAGAAGGGCGCGGTCCGGCGCCCCCGCAGTGATCTCCGACACGTGCACATGCTTACCGTGGCGGGTTCACAGGATCGGGACAAGACGCACTTCCCCCATTCCCGGACGACCATTGGGCGAATGCGACTGCAATGTCCGATTTTGGCGTCAAAACGGGGCAACCAGGACGCGATTTTCACCCGGTCGGCCGAGTGTCGGTCCGCCTTCCGGGACGTCGAGCGCTCCACCCTTGGGCGCTGCGGAATGCCAGCCCCTCGAGCTCGAGCAGTCCCAGGGCAGCCCGGGCGTCCGCGATCGTGGTCCCGGCGCGCGCCGCGATCTCGACCTCCTCGATCGCGGTACGCAGGTGCAGCGCGTCGTGCACCTGGAGGGCCACACCGCCCAGTGCTCCGACCGCGCCGTCGTTGCTCCCGTGATTCCCTGGGTCTTCCTGTCGCGGACCACGCTCGATCCCGCGGGGCAGGAGCTCGACCACCTCGTCGGCATCGGTCACGCAGACGGCATGCCCCTCACGGAGCAGCCGGTGGCACCCGGCGGACGCCGCGGAGGTCACCGGGCCGGGCACCGCTCCCAGGGGCCGCAGCAGCCCGGCGGCGTGGTGCGCCGTGCTCAGCGCACCGGACCGCCACGCAGCCTCGACCACGACGGTCGCGCGTGCGAGAGCGGCGATCAGCCGGTTCCGCTGCAGGAAGCGCGACTTGGTGGGCAACGCACCCGGCGGCACCTCGCTGACCAGCGCACCCCCGGAGCCGACGGCCTCCTCGAACAGCCGCGCGTTGCCCGCCGGGTAGGCGCGGTCGACACCACCGGCGAGCACCACCATCGTCGGACCGCCTCCCCCGAGCGCTCCGCGGTGCGCGGCCGCGTCGATGCCGTACGCCCCGCCGGAGACGACCCATGCGCCCCGGGAGACGAGTCCGTGGGCCAGGTCGTAGGCGACGCGCTCGCCGTACGTGGTGCTGGCGCGGGAGCCGACCAGCGCCACACCGCTCGCGAGCGGCGGTTCTCCGCGCACCCAGAGGGCCGCCGGAGCCGCGTCCGCCAGATCGTCGACGGCTACGGGCCACGTCCCGTCCCCCGGCACCAGGAGCCGGCCGCCCGCCCGCTCGAGCGACGCGAGGTCACGCTCCGGGTGCAGCGAGTCGAGGCGACCCGCCCATCGCAGCACCGCGCGTCCGAGCCGCTCCCGGTCCGAGGGCGTCAGGTCGCCCCCGGCCGCCCGCCGCACCTCCCCCCAGTCGAACGACCCGCGGGCGGCCGCCTGCACCCAGGCGAGCGCGTGGTCGGCGCCGAGCAGCCGCACCAGCGTGCCCGCCACGTGGTCGCCCGGCTCCACGAGGGCGGACCAGCTCGCCCGCGCGAGCCGGTCCGCATCGGTCGCCGCGCTCATGCCCCGTGCCCCCGGGTCCGCAGCAGGAGAGCACGGCCCACGTCCTGCCGCGACGGAGCCTCCCGACCCTCGAGATCGGCGATCGTCCACGCCACACGGAGCACGCGATCGACGCCACGCAGGCTGAGGGTGCCGCGGTCCAGCGCACGGTCCAGGTCTGCCATCAACGCCCGGTCCGGACCGAGACGCGCCCGAAGCCATCGTCCGGACACCTGGGCGTTGGTCCGCCACCCCGTTCCCGAGAGGCGCTCGGCAGCCGCGGCGCGTGCCCGTCCCACGCGTCGGGCGACGACCGCCGTGGCTTCCCCCGGGACGTCGCCCGCGCGCGCCGGCAGCACCTCGAGCTGCAGGTCGACCCGGTCCAGCAGCGGGCCCGACAGCTTCCCGAAGTATCGCCGCCGCTGCTCGGGTCGGCAGGTGCAGTCGAGACCCTTGCCCACCGAACGGCCGCACGGGCACGGGTTGGCGGCCAGCACCAGCTGGAAGCGGGCCGGGTACCGCGCGGCTCCGGCGGCCCGGTGCAGCACCACCTCGCCGTGCTCGAGCGGTTGCCGCAAGGTCTGGAGCACCGCGGTGGGGAACTCCGGCGCCTCGTCGAGGAAGAGCACCCCGCAGTGGGCGCGGGAGGCTGCACCCGGTCGGGGTATCCCGGAACCGCCACCGACGACGCTGGCCGGCGTGGCGGTGTGGTGCGGGTCCTCGAACGGCGGCCGGCGCAGCAGCCCCTCGCCCGCGTCGAACGTCCCGGCCAGGGAGTGGACGGCGGTCACCTCGACGGCCTCGGCCTCGACGAGGTCCGGCAGCAGGCCCGGCAGCCGGGCGGCCAGCATCGTCTTGCCTGCGCCGGGCGGTCCGACCATCAGCAGGTGGTGGCCACCCGCAGCCGCCACCTCGAGGCAGTGCCGCGGCTCGTCCTGGCCGATCACGTCGGCGAGGTCGGGCTCGACGGCAGCGCGCCGCGGCGCCACCTCGTCGCGCACCGGCGGCAGGTCCTGCACCTCGACGTCCGCGCCGTAGCGTGCGGCGACCTGGGCGAGGCAGGTTGCGCTCACCACGTCGGCACCGGGGACGAGGCCGGCCTCCGCCGCGTTCGCCGCCGGCACCACCACGCGTGGGTGACCCGCTGCGACCGCCGCTGCGACGGCCGGCAGCACCCCGCGTACGGGTCGCAGCCGGCCGTCCAGCCCCAGCTCGCCGATGTGCACCCGCTCGGCCGCGGCGCGTGGGTCGACCAGGCCCGCGCCTGCGAGTGTCGCCACCGCGATCGCCAGGTCGAAGCCCGAACCGGCCTTGGGCAGCGTCGCGGGCGACAGGTTCACCGTGATCCGCCGGTTGGGCCATGCCATCCCGCTCGAGGTGACAGCGGCTCGCACCCGGTCCCGCGCCTCCGCCAGGGCCGTGTCCGGGAGGCCCACCAGCGTGAAGGCCGGCAGCGACGGCGCGAGGTGCGCCTCGACGTCGACCAGGTGGCCCGAGAGCCCGAGCAGGCTCACGGCACGAGTGCGGCCGAGCACCACCTAGACCACCCCCACGAGGTGGTCGACCACGGCGGCACCGCGGGCGGGCAGGATCACGGCGATGACGTCGATCCGGACGGACGCCGGTCGCACGTCGTGCGCCTCCAGCCACGCGGCGGTGAGGCGGCGGAGACGCGCGAGCTTGGCTGGCGTGACGGCCTCGGCGGGCGACCCGAAACGGACCGACCGTCGGGTCTTGACCTCGACCGCCACCAGCTCGCGACCGTCAAGGCCGACCACGTCCAGCTCACCCGCCGGGCAGCGCCAGTTCCGGTCCAGCACCGTCCAGCCGGCCGCGCGCACGTGCGCCACCGCCACGTCCTCGCCGTACCGACCGACCACGTCCTTGGCACGCACCAGCACCACCTCCGGCGGCAGCCTGGCGTGCCGACGACGTCACCGGTGCGGCGGGTGGTCCGGGGTCAGCCGCCGAACCCGGATCCACCGGGCTGTGGGCGGCTCATCAGCCCGACCGTCGGTGGCGGTGGGGCCCGACGTGCGCTCAGTCTCCCGTGCGGTGCCCACGCAGTCGCAGGCAGCCGGTCAGCGCGTGAACGGCGAGCTGCCGCCGAGGTCCAGCTCGCTCTTGGCCAGCTCCTCGACGTTGACGTCCTTGAAGGTCACCACACGGACGGACTTCACGAAGCGCGCGGAGCGGTAGACGTCCCACACCCACGCGTCAGCCAGGGAGAGCTCGAAGTACACCTCGCCCGCGGCCGACCGGACCTGCAGGTCGACCTGGTTGGCGAGGTAGAAGCGCCGCTCGGTCTCCACCACGTAGGAGAAGAGGCCGACGACGTCGCGGTACTCGCGGTACAACGCGAGCTCGGCGTCGGTCTCGTAGTTCTCCAGGTCCTCGGCGCTCACGCGTCCATCATCCCCCCTGCACCGACGCGCTCCGGGCGCCTCGGGTCGACGAGCAGCCCCTCCCCGGACCCTCCGGAGGTCCCCGCCTCGGCGGCCTCCACGTCGCCGATCAGCTCGGCGTCGGCGGTCGCGACATGGCCGCCGTCGTCCGCCGGCACGGCCTCGTCGCCGGCCGGACCGTCGCCCTCGGCGGCCGCTAGAGCCGCCAGCAGCGCCTCGTCGTCGGCCTCGTCGCCCACGCCCGGCAGCCGCCAGGAGCGACGGTGCAGGTCGCACGGCCCCCAGGCGCGCAGGGCCGCCACGTGCTCGGGCGACGCGTAGCCCTTGTTCTCGTGCCACCCGTACTTCGGGTAGGTCGCGGCCAGCTCCACCATGAGGGCGTCGCGCTCGCACTTGGCCAGCACGCTCGCGGCCGCGACGCTGGCACACGTGCGGTCGGCCTTCACGCGGGTGAGCACCCGCGGCCGCGGGCCCTCGGGCTCCTCGTCGAGCGTGAACAGGTCGGGCTGGGGCGGCGTCAGCCAGTCGTGCGAACCGTCGAGCAGCACCACGTCGACCGGACCCGTCACGGCCGTCACCACGGCGAGCGCCCGGGTTCCGGCCAGCCGGAGCGCGGCGATGATGCCCAGCTGGTCGATCTCCGCCGCGCTCGCGTGCCCGACGGCCCGGGCGACGCCCCAGCGCCGCAGCGCCGGCAGCAGCGCCGTGCGGGCGAGCGGGGTGAGCAGCTTCGAGTCGGCGACCCCCTGCGGGGCGGAGCGCGTCGTCGCACCGACGACGACGACCCCCACCGACACCGGACCCGCGAGGGACCCGCGGCCGACCTCGTCCATGCCCGCGACCAACGCGGCACCGTCGCGCAGCAGACCACGCTCGTGCCTCAGGTGCGGGGTGGGGCGTCCTCCCCGTCCAGCGACCGCACCGGAGGCCGGCGTCACGGGTTCGGGACGCCGGCGAACGTGGCCGCCGGGTTGTGCAGCACCGTGAACCGCTGCAGCGGCCACACGATGACGAAGGCCACGCCCACCACGTTCGCCTCCGGCACCGAGCCGCCGCCGGGGTTGCCCTGGTGGTAGCGGGAGTCCGAGGAGTGGTCGCGGTTGTCCCCCATGACCCACAGGGAGCCGGGCGGCACGACGACGTCGAAGGCCATGTTGCTCGGCTGCGACCCGGGGGCCACGTACGGCTCGTTCAGCGCCACGCCGTTGACCTTCACGGGGGCGCCGTTCCCGGCGGAGCTGACGTGGTCACCGGGCAGGCCGATCACGCGCTTGACCAGGTGCTCACCGGCATCCACCGGGAGCAGCCCCACCCAGGTGAGCACGTCGTTCACCGTCCGGTGCCAGCCGGTCACCTTCGCCACGGGCGGGGTCTCGAGCCACCCGCCCGGGTCCTTGAACACGACGATGTCGCCGCGGTGGATCGACAGCGGTCCGGGCACGAGCTTGCTGACCAGGATCCGGTCGTTCTCGATGAGGGTCTCGTGCATCGACGGCGACGGGATGTAGAAGGCCTGCACCAGGAACGTCTTGACCAGCAACGAGAGCACCAGTGCGCTGGCCAGGATGATCACGGTCTCGCGCAGCCAGGCGAGCGCCCCGCCGCGACGAGGCGCGGGGGCCTGACGCGACCGTCGTCCGGACCCCGGCCGGTCGCGGCGCGCCGGCTGCACGACGTCCGGAACCGGCTCGAACGCGGGCGGGTACGAGGCCGGGGGGACGGAGGGCGGCACCGGGCCGGGCGTGGCGGACCACGGCCCTCCCTGCGCCGGTTGCGGGCCGTCGGAGCGCCAGTCGGTCACCTGCACAGCGTCGCACGCCGAACCGTGCGACGCCGCCACGGCCCCGCGCGACGGGCTCTGGGACTCCGCGGTGGGCTGCGGGTCGCGGGGGCGGACGCACGGACGGACGGCTCCCGCCGTGCGGGAACCGTCCGTCCGAGACAGGCGCAGCGCCTGGTCAGCCCTTGGCGGGGACCGTCTCGCGCTTCTCCTTGATCTTCGCCTTCTTGCCGCGCAGCGAGCGCAGGTAGTACAGCTTGGCGCGGCGGACGTCACCGCGGGTGACCACCTCGACCGAGTCGACCGTGGGCGCGTGCACCGGGAAGGTGCGCTCCACCCCGACGCCGAAGCTGATCTTGCGGACCGTGAAGGTCTCACGGACGCCGCTGCCCTGACGGCCGATCACGACGCCCTGGAACGCCTGGATGCGGGAGCGGGTGCCCTCGACGACCTTGACGTTGACCTTGACGGTGTCGCCCGGGCGGAAGTCCGGGACGTCGGTGCGCAGCGACGCTGCGTCGACGATGTCCAGCGTGTGCATGATGGTGTCGCTTCCCCGCCCTGCCGCAGGTCAGGAGCGATGCTGGAGGAACCTCGCCGCCCGCGCAGGGCGGGACGGGGCGGATCCTCCGAGGAACGGGTGGAACGGTGCACCGGGCGAAGGCCCGGGCGTCCTGGCGGTCTCCCCTGCGGCAGAGGACACGACCGACGCGCACCGGTCGGCAAGTCTGCCACACCGGGCCCGCGACGGCGGAATCGAGGGTCAGGCGCCGGCTTCGGGGCGCTGCTCGACGCGCCCGTCCACCACGACCCAGCCCAGCTCCGCCAGCATGGCACGGTCGGCGCGGTCCAGACCTGCGGGGTCGAGCGCGGCCAGCAGGTCCGGGCGGCGCCGGGCCGTGCGCTCCAGGGACCGGTCCCGTCGCCAGCGCCGGACCCGCCCGTGGTGGCCGGACAGCAGCACCGGCGGCACCTCGAGCCCGGCCCACAGGGGTGGCTTGGTGTAGACGGGGTACTCCAGCAGGCCCGCGGCGCCGTGGGACTCCTCGACCAGCGACTCAGGGTTGCCGAGCACGCCCGGCAGCAGCCGCGCCACCGCCTCGACGACGACCAGCGCGGCGACCTCTCCCCCGTTCAGCACGTAGTCACCGAGGGAGAGCTCGCTGACGCGACCGCGCGTGCGGTAGTGCTCGACGACGCGGGCGTCGATGCCCTCGTACCGGCCGCACGCGATCACCAGGTGCGGCTCGGTGGCGAACTGCTCGGCCGTGCGCTGCGTGAACGGTGTGCCGGAGGGCGTGGGCACCACCAGGTGCCCGTCGTCACCGAGCAGGTCGTCGAGCGCACGACCCCAGACGTCGGGCCGCATCACCATGCCGGCACCGCCGCCGAAGGGCGTGTCGTCGACGGTCCGGTGGCGGTCGTCGGTCCAGTCCCGAAGGTCGTGGACGCGCACGTCGAGAAGGCCGGTGGTCCGCGCCTTGCCGACCAGGGACACGTCCAGCGCGGACAGGTACTCCGGGAAGATGGTGACGACGTCGATCCGCACGCGGGGTCAGCCCTGTCGGTCGGGGGCGACGTCGTCCGGCGCAGCATCCTCGGGCGCCTCGTCGTCGCGCACGACCACGAGGTTCGCCGCGTCGGACGCGAGCAGGCCACCCGGCGGGTCGAGCACCACCCGGCCGCCGCGGACGTCGACCACAGGCACGATCGCCCGGACGAACGGCACCAGCGTCCGGGCACCGTCCGGCTCGCGCAGCACGAGCAGGTCGTGCGCGGGGGCGCTCTCGAGCCCGATCACCTCGCCGAGCAGCCGGCCGTCCACGTGCTCGGCACGCAGCCCGACCAGCTGGTGCTCGTACCAGGCGTCGTCGTCCGCCGCACCCGGCTCGGCCGCGTCGACCACGAGGGTGACACCACGCAGCGCCTCGACCGCGGACCGGTCGCTCGCCTCTGCGAAGGTCACGAACCAGCGGCCCTGCTGCTCGCGCACACGCGCGAGCGTCAGCGGTCCCGCCGACTCCGGATCCGTCCGGAACGTCCTGCCGGTGACGAGGCGGTCCTCCGGGCTGTCCGTGCGCACGTCGAGGGCGACCTCGCCACGCAGGCCGTGCGGACGGCCCACGCGGGCGACTGTGAGGAGCACGCGTCAGCGGCGGTCGACGTCCACGACGTCGATCCGCACCGCGCCCTCGCGCGAGAGCGCACCGACGACCGTGCGCAGCGCGCGTGCCGTGCGCCCGCCGCGGCCGATGACCCGCCCGAGGTCCTCGGGGTTGACCCGGACCTCGAGCAGCTCACCGCGGCGCAGGCTGGCCGCGCGCACGTGCACGTCGTCCGGATGGTCGACGATCCCCCGGACGAGGTGCTCGAGCGCGTCGGCGAGCATCAGGCCTGCTCGTCCTGGGCCGGTGCCGGAGCGGCAGCCTTGGCGGCGGACGCGTTCGCCTTGACCTTCTCGGCGTCGGCGGCGGCCTGGTCGATCGCGGCCTTCGGGTCCACCTTGGTGGCCTTGGTGCGCAGGGTGCCCTCCGTGCCCGGCAGGCCCTTGAACTTCTGCCAGTCACCGGTGACCTTGAGCAGCGCGCGGACCTGGTCGCTCGGCTGCGCGCCGACCGAGAGCCAGTGCTGCGCACGAGCGGAGTCGACCTCGATCAGCGAGGGCTCCTCGGTGGGG
>DAIDJQ010000017.1 GCA_027451305.1 Cellulomonas sp. | reverse complement strand
TCGAGACGCTCCTGCAGAAGAGCAAGGACGTCCAGGGCATCATCGCCGGGAACGACACGATGGCGCTCGGTGCCGTCGCCGCCGTCGACGCCGCTGGTCTGACGGGCAAGGTGATCATCGCCGGCTTCGACGGCAGCCCCGACGCCGCTCAGGCGATCAAGGACAAGAAGATGCTGGCGACCGGCCTGCAGCCTGCGGTGAAGATCGCCGAGATGGCGGTCGAGCAGGCGGACCAGTTCATCCGCACCGGCTCCACCGGCCAGCCGGAGAAGCAGTCGGTGGACTGCCTGCTCATCGACTCGTCGAACGTCGCGAAGTACACGCTGTTCGCCCTGCAGTGACACCCGACGGACCGGCCGGGGCGGTGACGTCTCGGCCGGGCCGGCTGCGGTCCCGACGGTGCGAGTGGGTGGAGGGCTGACGATGGGGTCGTCCGTGGCGGCGCCGCGCGCCGAGGTCGTGGTCGTCGGGTCGGTCAACGCCGACCTCGTGCTCGAGGTGGTCCGGCACCCGGCGCCCGGGGAGACGCTGATCGGCGGCTCGTCGCGGCTCGGCCCCGGTGGCAAGGGCGCGAACCAGGCCGTTGCCGCTGCGCTGCGCGGCGTGCGCGTCGCGATGGTCGGCGCGGTAGGTGACGACCCGTATGCCGAGCCGGCGCTGCAGGGGCTGCGCGCCGCCGGTGTCGACCTGTCCGAGGTGCGGGTGCGGCCCGGTGCGACCGGTCTCGCCGTGGTGACGGTCGACGCGCAGGGGGAGAACTCGATCATCGTCGTCCCCGGTGCCAACGCGAGCGTGACGCCGGAACGGGTCGACGAGGCAGCGGTGGTGCTGCGCACGGCTCGTGTCGTCGTGCTGCAGGCGGAGATCCCCTTCGACTCGGTCGCCCGCGCGGCGCAGGTCGCCTCGGGCGCCGGGGTACGGGTTCTGCTCAACCTCGCGCCGTCGGCCAGGCTGCCGCGCGAGACGGTCCTGGTGGCGGACCCGCTGGTGGTCAACGAGCACGAGGCTGCCGACGTCGCCGCGTGGTTGGCACCCGGCGTGGCGCCGGCCGGCGACCTGCTAGCGGTGGGCGCCGCGCTCGCGGAGGCCCTGCATGCCGTCGGCGTGCCGTCGGTGGTCGTCACCCTCGGCCCGCTGGGTGCCGTCGGGGCGGACGGCGCAGGCGGCTGGCACGTCCCCGGGCGTCGCGTCGTCGCTCGCGACACCACCGGCGCCGGCGACGCCTTCGTCGGCGCGATCGCTGCCTCGCTCGCGCGCGGCACCGCTCTGCGTGCGGCGGCCGAGGAGGCCGTTCGCGTCGCTGCGTTCAGCGTCGCCCGGGCGGGCGCGCAGGACTCCTACCCCCACCGAGAGGACCCCTTGCCATGAAGCGTCGCGGCATCATCAACGCACCCTTGTCCGGGCACCTCGCCCGCCTCGGCCACACGGACCTGGTCGTCGTCGCCGACGCCGGCCTGCCCGTTCCGCTGGACGTGCCCCTGGTCGACCTCGCGGTGGTCCTCGGCCTGCCGCGGTTCGCCGAGGTGCTCGAGGCGGTGCTGGACGAGATCGTCGTGGAGCACGCGTGGGTGTCCGAGGGCGCCGACGGGACGCCGGCGGGTGGCTGGGTCGACGAGCGGTTGGCTGCGCCTGCCGAGCGGCTGGAGCACGAGGAGCTCAAGTCGATGGTGCGCCGGGCGAGCCTCGTGGTGCGGACCGGTGAGGCGACGGCCTACGCCAACGTCGTGCTCCGCTGCGGCGTGCCGATCGCGGTCTGACGCGGTCTGACGCCACCGGCCGGCCGCGTGCGGCGGCTGGCACAGCCGAGGTCCGGTTGACAGACGGGCCTCTCGATCCATACCGTAGTGATCACTCATTCACCAATGAATGGAAATTCGCAACCCGCGGGAGGTGCGGTGACCGAGGTCCTCGTCGCCGTCGACCAGGGCACGACCAACACCAAGGCCGTGTGCGTCGACGCCGCAGGCGCCGTCCGTGCGGTCGCCTCCGCCCCTGTGCCGGTGACCACCCCCCGTCCCGGCTGGGTGGAGCAGGACCCCGACGCCATCTGGCGCACCGTCCGTCAGGTCCTCCTCGAGAGCGTCGAGCGCAGCGGCGGCACGCCCGTCGGCCTCGCGCTGTCCACGCAGCGCGAGTCCGTGGTGGTCTGGGACCGCCGTGACGGCCGTCCGCTCGGGCCGGTGCTCAGCTGGCAGGACGCCCGCACCGCGGAGGCGTGCGCCACGCTGGCAGCGGACCCCCGGGCGGCCCAGGTCCGGGCCCGCACCGGGCTTCCGCTGGACCCGATGTTCTCGGCGCCCAAGATGGCCTGGCTGCTGGCGGCGGCGGGCTCCGGACCGCACGTCGCGGTCGGCACCGTCGACTCCTGGCTGCTGTGGAACCTCGTCGGCGAGCACCTCACGGAGGCGGGCAACGCCTCCCGCACGCTGCTGCTCGGGCTGGAGCGCCTGGCGTGGGACGCGGAGCTCGCGGACCTGTTCGGCGTCCCGCTGGGCGCGCTGGGCCGCGTGGTCCGCTCGGACGGCCCGTTCGGCACGGTCCGGGCCGAGGGCCTGCCGCAGGTGCCGGTGCTGGCGGTGCTGGCGGACTCGCACGCGGCGCTGCTGGGGCACGGGGCCGGCGACCCGCGCACCGTGAAGGCGACGTACGGCACCGGCTCGTCCGTGATGCGGCCGTGGCCGGACGCCACCGGCGTGGGGACCGGGGTCGCCACCACGCTGGCCTGGTTGACCGACCGGCCGACGTACGCGCTCGAGGGGAACATCCGGTACTCCGGTGCGGCGCTCGACTGGACGGCCCGGCTGCTCGGCGTGCAGGGCGGTGCCGAGCTCGGCCGGCTGGCGGCGCAGGTGCCCGATGCGGACGGTGTGGTGCTGGTCCCCGCGTTCGGCGGGCTCGGCGCCCCGTACTGGGACGCGGACGCGGTCGGCACGCTGAGCGGGCTGTCCGCCGGCACCACGCCCGCGCACGTGGCACGGGCCGCCTTCGAGGCGGTCGCGCACCAGGTGGCCGACGTGGTGGAGGCGATGAGCCCGGCCGGCACACCGGCGCCCGAGTCGCTCTGCGCGGACGGCGGGGCCAGTGCGAGCGCGCTGCTGATGCAGCTGCAGGCGGACACGCTCGGCGTCGCCGTCGCCCCGTCCGCCACCGCCGAGCTGTCCGCGCTCGGCGTCGCGCGCCTGGCCGGCCGCGCCCTGGGCTGGCCGGACCCGGCGCCCACCGCCCCGTCGGGCGTGGCGCACTACGTCCCGGCCGCGGACCCCGTCACCCGCGCGCAGCGCCGCGCGGCCTGGCGGACCGCCATCGACCGTGCGCGTGGGCTCGCCGTGGAGCCGCGCGTGACCAACCCCGCACCACCGATCGGAGATGACAGCAATGAGTGACCTCCCGCAGTTCGGAGCAGGTCTGTGGCACTTCGCCTCCTACGTCGACCGGTACGCCACCGACGGTTACGCGCCGCCCGTGAGCACGCTGGAGCAGATCGCCCGCGCCGGTGAGGTGGGTGACCTGTCGTTCGTCGACGTGCCGTACCCCTTCACCGAGGGCGTCACCGTCGACGAGGTCAAGAAGGCCCTGGCGGACAACGGCCTGCGCGCGATCGGCGTGACGCCGGAGATCTACATGCGGCGCTTCTCGAAGGGTGCCTTCACCAACCCCGACGCCGCAGTCCGCGCCGACGCCCTCGCCGCGCTCAACGAGGCCGCGGACGTGGTGCGCGAGCTCGGTGCCCGCTACCTGAAGGTGTGGCCCGGCCAGGACGGCTGGGACTACCCGTTCCAGGTGGACCACCACCAGCAGTGGGAGCTGGCGGTCTCCGGCATGCGGGACCTGGCGCAGGCGAACCCGGACATCAAGATCGTCATCGAGTACAAGCCGCGCGAGCCCCGCAACAAGATGTTCTGGGACTCGGCCGCCAAGACCGCGCTCGGCATCAAGGCGATGGGCGTGGACAACGTCGGCGTGCTGCTCGACTTCGGGCACGCGCTGTTCGGCGGCGAGTCGCCGTCGGCCGCCGCCCAGCTGCTGATCGACCACGGCCTGCTGTGGGCGATGGACGTCAACGACAACCTGCGCAGCTGGGACGACGACATGGTGGTCGGCACCGTCCACCCCGTCGAGGTGTTCGAGTTCTTCTACACGCTGAAGATCAACGGCTGGGAGGGTGTCTGGCAGCTCGACCAGTTCCCGTTCCGGGAGGACACGGTCGAGGCGGCGAAGCTGTCCATCCGGTTCCTCAAGGGCATCCACCGGGCGCTCGACGAGCTGGACATCGACGCGTTGCGCGCAGCCCAGGCCCGCCAGGACGCGATGGGTGCGCAGAAGCTGGTCCAGGACGTGCTGTTCTCCTGCCTGCGGGGTGACGCGTGACGGTCGACACCGTCCCGGCCACCGGCCTGGTGCACGACCCCGGTCCGCTGCCGCTGCTGCCGGCCCCGGACGTCGAGCTGCCCGTGCTGGGCCGCATCGACGCCGCGGCCGGCAGGCCGGCCGTGCTGGCGCACCTGCGGGAGGCCGCCCGCCAGGTGCGCCGCCGGGACATCCAGATGATCCACGGGGCCGGTCTTGGGCACATCGGAGGCGAGTTCTCGATCACCGACGTGCTGGTGACGCTGTACCTGCACGTGATGAACGTCAGCCCGCAGCAGGTGGCCGACGGCGACCCCGATCGGGACCGGCTGATCCTGTCCAAGGGCCATGCCGCTGCCGCGCTCTACACCACGCTCGCCGCGGGCGGCTTCATCGCCCCGGAGGCGCTGCGCACCTTCATGCAGCCGACGTCGATGCTCAACGGGCACCCGGCGCGGACCAAGGTGCGCGCCGTCGAGGCGAACACCGGGCCGCTGGGCCACGGGCTGCCGATCGCCGTCGGCACGGCGATCGCCGGGGCGATCGACGGCTCAGAGCGGCGCACCTTCGTGCTGCTGGGCGACGGTGAGCTGCAGGAGGGCTCCAACTGGGAGGCCTTCATGACGGCCGGCAACCGAGGCCTGTCCCGGCTGTGCGCCGTGATCGACCGCAACCGGCTGCAGCAGGGCGCCCGGGTCCGTGAGACCAACGACCTCGAGCCGCTCGCGGACAAGCTCCGCGCGTTCGGCTGGGAGGTCGTCGAGGTGGACGGTCACGACCACGGGGTGCTGGTCGACACGTTCACCGCCGTGCCGGCGGAGTCCGGCCGGCCCACCGCCGTCATCGCGCACACCGACAAGGGCTACCCGGTCAGCTACATGCGCGACCACGTGGCGTGGCACCACAAGGTGCCCGACGCCGGGCAGGTGGCGCAGGCGCTCGAGGAGCTGGACGCCCTGAAGACCGAGGAGGACGCATGACCGCCACCGCAGCACCGACCCGGACGCTGCACGACTGCCGCGACGCGTGGGCCGCGACGCTCGCCGAGCTCGCCGAGGCCGACCCGCGGATCGTGGCGGTCGTCAACGACTCCGTCGGCTCCAGCAAGCTGAACGGCTTCCAGCAGAAGTTCCCCGACCGCACGGTGAACGTCGGCATCGCCGAGCAGGACATGGTGGGCGTCGGGGCGGGCCTCGCGAACGGCGGCAAGATCCCGTTCGTCTCGGCGGCCGCGTGCTTCCTCACGGCCCGCGCGATGGAGCAGATCAAGGTCGACGCCGCCTACGCCCGGTACAACGTCAAGCTCGTCGGGCAGTCCCCGGGCGTGGCGTACGGGGAGCTCGGCCCCACGCACCACTCGATCGAGGACCTCGCCTGGACCAGGACGATCCCGGGCCTCGTCGTCGTCGCCCCGGTCGACCCGGAGGAGACCCGCCAGGTGATCCGCTGGGCCGCGGCGTACGAGGGGCCGGTGTACGTGCGGGTCTCGCGGATGGGCGTGCCCGACGTGTACCCGGAGGGCTACCGCTTCGAGCCGGGCCGTGCGGTCACGCTGCGCGCGGGCACCGACGTGACCCTGATCGCCACCGGGACCACGGTGGTGCGCGCGCTGGACGCCGCCGACCTGCTGGCCGCCGAGGGCGTCCAGGCCCGGGTCCTGTCGATGCCGACCGTCAAGCCCCTGGACGTCGACGCGGTGGTGGCCGCCGCCCGCGAGACGGGCGGGATCGTCACGGTGGAGGAGGCCCTGGTCACCGGCCTGGGCGGCGCCGTCGCGGAGACCGTGGTGCAGCACCACCCGGCGCGGGTGCGGTTCGTCGGCCTGCACGACGAGCTCGCGGTCACCGGGTCCGCGGAGTGGATCCTGGACCATTACGGGGTGAACGCCGCGGGCATCGTCGGTGCGGCCCGGGAGCTGCTCTCCTGACGACCGCTACGCTGCCGTCGCATCACCGCTCACACCTGAATGGAACGGGAAGGCCGTGGCACCGGACGCTGCAAGGACGACGAGCCGGACCCGCATCGGCCGGGACGAGCAGCTGCGCCTGATGGCGAAGATCGCGCGGATGTACCACGAGCGCGAGATGCGTCAGACGGACATCGCGGACGAGCTGCACATCTCCCAGCCGCGGGTCTCCCGGCTGCTGAAGCGTGCCGCCGAGGTGGGCATCGTGCGCACCACGGTCACGCTTCCGGCAGGGGTGCACACCGACCTCGAGGAGCGGCTGGAGAAGACCTACGGGCTCGCCGAGGCCGTCGTGGTCGACAGCGACGACGACGGCAACCTGCGGGCCCTGGGCGCGGCAGCGGCCGAGTTCCTCGAGGCGACTCTGATCGGCGGCGAGACCATCGGGATCTCGTCCTGGAGCGCGTCGCTGCTCGCCGCGGTCGACGCGCTGCGCCCGAGCGGCAAGCCGGTGGTGTCCGAGGTGGTCCAGCTGGTGGGCGGTGTCGGCGACCCCCGGGTCCAGGTCGACGCCACCCGGCTGCTCACGCGCCTGGCGGCCGCCACCGGTGCCGAGCCGATCTTCCTGCCGGCGCCGGGTCTGCTCGGCAGCGCCGCGGCCCGGCGCAGCCTGATGTCCGACCCCGCCGTGATGCAGGTGACCACCCGGTGGCCGGCGCTCACCACGGCGCTGGTCGGCATCGGCGCCCTCGAGCCGTCGCCGTTGCTGCGCGAGAGCGGCAACGGGCTGTCCGACGAGGACCAGGACCGGCTGCGTGCGGCTGACGCCGTCGGTGACGTCTGCCTGCGGTTCTTCGACGCGGACGGCCAGCCCGTCACCGGCGACCTCGACGAGCGGATCATCGGCATCACGCCGGGCACCCTGCGGGCCGTGCCGCGGCGCATCGCGGTGGCCGGCGGCCTGCGCAAGGTGGCGGCGATCCGCGGTGCGCTGCGGGGCGCCTGGGTGAACATCCTGATCACCGACATGCCGACGGCGCGCGCGCTGGTGGACGAGGCCTGAACCTCGATCGTCGGGCGCCGTGCGCCCGCTGGTCACCGGCGCCGCGCACCGGCGGCGCACATGTCGCAGCCCCCGCCGGCAGGGGGTCCGGCAGGGGCTGCTACGGAGTTGGACGCTAGTCCTATAGCGGTCGTCAACAGGTGAGATGTGCGGTCGTTCCCGCCAGGATCACCCGCCGGAGGCCGCTGCGGAAGCACCTGCCAGCGGTCCGCGAGGGTCGACCCCGTCGGTTCGTCCCCTGCGGCGCGGCGAGGCTCGACCCGTCGAACGACGAAGCCCCGGTCACCACGAGGTGACCGGGGCTTCCTACGTGCCCGCGACTGGACTCGAACCAGCGGCCTTCTGCTCCGGAGGCAGACGCTCTATCCACTGAGCTACGCGGGCCTGCAGCAGTCGCGCCTTGCCGGGGCCAGAGCCACAGCGGGGGCGCGACGCGGAACCTGAGACTACCAGCCGTCGCTCACTGCTCGCGGACCAGGTCGGACAGGTACGTGGACGTCTCGTCGACGGCCCGGGCGTCGTTGCCGGCGACGATCGCCTCGATCAGGCCGTCGTGCGCGTCGTGGCCGTGGGCGTCCTCGCCGACGAAGTTGAACCGGATGTTGTCGCCGATCGCATCGATCAGGTTCTCGTAGAGGGACAGCAGCACGGGGTTCGCCGCCGCCTCGACGATCGTGCGGTGCAGCGCGAGGTCGGTCTCCACCATCTGGTCCAGGTCCCCGGCCAGGTACGCAGCCGAGCGGGCGTCGCGGCGTGCAGCCAACGCCGCGGCGTCGGTGGCGGTCCGACGACGGGCGGCCAGCCGCGCCGCCTCGACCTCGAGCGCGCGGCGCACCTCGATCACGTCCCGCTGCCGGGCCTCGGCGATCTGCCGGCTCATGCTGACGGCCATCTCCGAGCTGGACAGCACGTAGGTGCCGGACCCCTGCCGGCGCTCCAGCAGCCCGGCGTGCACCAGGGACTGCACGGCCTCGCGCACCGTGTTGCGGCCCACTCCGAGCAGCTCCACGAGCGCCGGCTCCGGCGGGATGCGGGTGCCGACGGCCCACTCGCCGGAGACGATTCGGGAGCTGAGCTGTTCGACAGCGTTGTCGATGAGACCGGTACGTCGCGCCATGGGAGAAGTGTGCTCGCACCGGCGGACCGTCCGGGACAGGTCGTCCGATGTCTCACCCGCCCCTCGTGGCACCGGCGCCCGCCCCGGCCGGGGGGTGGCGCACCGCTCGGTAGGCTGACGCGGTGACTCCCGATCAGCTCGCGCAGGCCGTGCGCGCCGCCCTGCTGCAGGCCGTCGACGACGGTGCGCTCACCCTCGACCCCTCGGTGATCCCGGCCGAGGTGCACCTGGAGCGGCCACGGCAGCGCGAGCACGGAGACTGGTCGACCAACGTCGCGATGCAGCTGGCGAAGCGGGCGGGCACGGCTCCGCGCACCCTGGCGACGGACCTGGCGACCCGCCTCGAGCAGACCCCGGGCGTCGCATCGGTCGAGGTCGCCGGGCCGGGCTTCCTCAACATCCGGCTGGAGGCCGCCGCGGCCGGCGAGCTCGCCCGCACCATCGTCGAGCGGGGCACGGACTACGGTCGCAACGCGGCTTTCGACGGCATCGCCGTCAACCTCGAGTTCGTCTCCGCCAACCCGACCGGTCCGCTGCACATCGGCGGTGTGCGCTGGGCGGCCGTCGGCGACTCGTTGGCGCGCGTGCTGGAGGCCTCCGGCGCGGTCGTGACCCGGGAGTACTACTTCAACGACCACGGCGCGCAGATCGACCGCTTCGCCCGCTCGCTGCTCGCCCGTTCGCGGGGGCAGGAGGCGCCGGAGGACGGGTACGGCGGGCAGTACATCACCGACATCGCCGAGCAGGTGGTGGCGGACGCCCTCGCGGCGGGGGAGCCGGACCCGCGCGCCCTGCCGGACGCCGCCGCGACGGAGGCGTTCCGCATCCGCGGCGTCGACCTGATGTTCGACGAGATCAAGCAGTCGCTGCGCGACTTCGGCGTGGAGTTCGACGTCTACTTCCACGAGGACTCGCTGCACGAGTCCGGTGCCGTGGGGCGCGCGGTGGACCGGCTGCGCGCCGCGGGTCACATCTACGAGAAGGACGGCGCCACCTGGCTGCGCACCACCACGTTCGGTGACGACAAGGACCGGGTGGTCATCAAGTCGGACGGCGAGGCGGCGTACATCGCCGGCGACATCGCGTACTACCTGGACAAGCGCGAGCGCGGCGCCGACCGCGTGGTGATCATGCTCGGCGCCGACCACCACGGCTACATCGGCCGCATGATGGCCGTCTGCGCCGCGTTCGGCGACACCCCCCACGTCAACCTCGAGCTGCTGATCGGCCAGCTGGTCAACCTGGTCAAGGACGGCGAGCCGGTGCGCATGAGCAAGCGCGCCGGGACGGTGGTGACGATCGACGACCTGGTGGACGCCGTCGGGGTCGACGCGGCGCGGTACGCCCTCGCGCGCTCGTCGACCGACTCGGCGATCGACCTGGACCTGGACCTGCTGGCGAAGGCGACCAACGAGAACCCGGTCTTCTACGTCCAGTACGCCCACGCCCGCACCGTCAACGTCGGCCGGAACGCCGCCGATGCCGGGGTTCGGCTGGCGGACGGGTTCGACGCCGGGCTGCTGGACCACGAGTCCGAGGCCGTGCTGCTGGGCCGGCTCGCCGAGCTGCCGCGCGTGGTGGCGGCCGCCGCCGAGCTCCGCGAGCCGCACCGGGTGGCGCGCTACCTGGAGGAGCTCGCCGGCGCCTACCACAAGTGGTACGACCAGCGTCGCGTGATGCCGTTCGGCGACGAGGACGTCACGGACGTGCACCGCACCCGGCTGTGGCTCAACGACGCCACCCGCCAGGTGCTCGCCAACGGCCTCGCGCTGCTCGGGGTGAGCGCGCCGGAGCGGATGTGACCGGCCCGCTGGGCGAGCCCTGGTCGGCCGGGACCACCCGGACGCCCGACGGCTCGCTCGCCGTGGCGGGCGTGGACGTGCACGGCCTGGCAGCCCGGTTCGGCACGCCGGTGTACGTGCTCGACGAGGCCGACCTGCGCTCGCGGGCGCGCGGCTTCCGCGTCGCGTTCGAGCGGGCGTTCGGCGCCGTCGGCGCGCAGGTGGACGTGTACTACGCGGGCAAGGCCTTCCTGTCCCGAGCGGTCGCGCGCTGGGTCCACGAGGAGGGGCTGCGCGTGGACGTCGCCACCGGCGGCGAGCTGGCGGTGGCGCTGGCGGCCGGCGTGCCGGGCGCGGACCTCGGCCTGCACGGCAACAACAAGTCGGACGACGAGATCGCGGCGGCGCTCGACGCCGGGGTGGGCCGTCTCGTGGCCGACTCGCTGGAGGAGATCGACCGGCTGGCCGCGGCGGCGACCGCCCGCGGCCTCGTCGCCCCCGTGATGGTCCGCGTGACCACCGGCGTGCACGCGGGCGGTCACGAGTACATCTCGACCGCGCACGAGGACCAGAAGTTCGGCCTGTCGCTGGCCGCCGGCCCCGATGGCGGCGACAGCCCGGCCATGACCGCGCTCCTCGCGGTGCTCGAGCGCCCGTCCCTGCGTCTGGTCGGCATCCACTCGCACATCGGCTCGCAGATCCTCGACCCGTCGGGCTTCGTCGTCGCCGCGCGCCGGGTGCTCGAGCTGCGCGCCCGGCTGGCGGCGGGCACCGGGGTGCTGGTCCCCGAGGTGGACCTCGGCGGCGGCTACGGCATCGCGTACCTGCCCGGCGAGGAGCCGCTGGACCCGGACCAGGTGGCGGCCGACATGGCCGAGGCCGTCGTCGCCGCGGCTCGCGAGACCGGGACGGGGCTGCCGCGGTTCTCCGTGGAGCCCGGGCGGGCGATCGTCGGCCCCGCCGGTCTGACCCTGTACACGGTCGGCACCGTCAAGCCGGTCCGGCTGGACGACGGGCGGGTGCGCACCTACGTGTCCGTGGACGGCGGGATGAGCGACAACATCCGTCCGGCGCTGTACGGCGCGCGCTACCACGCCGAGCTCGCCGGCCGGTCGTCGGACGCGGAGCCGATCCTCGCTCGCGTCGTGGGCAAGCACTGCGAGAGCGGCGACATCGTGGTGCACGAGGTGCGGCTGCCCGGCGACGTCCACGCCGGCGACCTGCTCGCCGTGCCGGCCACCGGCGCGTACGGCCGGTCGATGGCCTCCACCTACAACCTGGTGCCGCGGCCGCCCGTGGTCGGCGTGCGCGACGGCGAGGCGCGGGTGCTGCTGCGCCGCGAGACGATCGAGGACCTGCTGGCTCTCGACGAGGGCTGACCTGCAGGGCGCAGCGGCTGCGGGCCCGGCGCCCGACGAGGGCTGACCGGCCCGCTCACCGCGTCGGCGGGGGCCCGTATCGTATGCGCCGACACCCCCACGAGGAGAGGTACCCGTGAGCCTTGCGCCCACCTCCGAACCGTTGCGCGTGGCCGTGCTGGGCTGCGGCGTGGTGGGCACCCAGGTGGTGCGGCTGCTCACCGAGCAGGCTGGCGACCTGGCGGCCCGCGTCGGTGCTCCGCTGACGGTCGTCGGGGTCGCCGTGCGCAACCTCGACGTCGAGCGCGACCCGGCTGTGGACCGCGCCCTGCTCACGACGGACGCCGCGGCCCTGGTCCGCCGGGCCGACGTGGTCGTCGAGCTGATGGGCGGGATCGAGCCGGCCCGGACGCTGATCCTCGACGCGGTGGCGAACGGCGCGGCGGTGGTCACCGCCAACAAGGCCCTGCTGGCCCAGGACGGCCCGACGCTGTATGCGGCCGCGGAGGCCGCGGGGGTCGACCTGTACTTCGAGGCCGCGGTGGCCGGTGCCGTCCCGGTGGTGCGCGCCGTGCGGGAGTCGCTCGCGGGCGACGGCGTCCGGCGGGTGCTCGGCATCGTCAACGGCACCACCAACTACGTGCTCGACAAGATGGCGTCCGAGGGGCTCGACCTCGACCAGGCGGTCAAGGAGGCGCAGGCGCTGGGCTACGCAGAGGCGGACCCGACGGCGGACGTCGAAGGGTACGACGCGGCCGCGAAGGCCGCGATCCTCGCCTCGCTCGCGTTCCACACCCGGGTGTCGCTCGACGATGTCGGCCGCGAGGGCATCACCGGCCTGACGGCCGACGACGTGGCCTGGGCGGCCCGCACCGGCCACGTCCTGAAGCTCCTCGCGATCGCCGAGCGGGTCCGGGACGAGGCGACCGGCAAGGAGGGGGTCCTCGTCCAGGTGCACCCCTCGCTCGTGCCGGAGGGCCATCCGCTGGCGAAGGTCGGCGGCTCGTTCAACGCCGTGTTCATCGAGTCGGACGCCGCGGGGGAGCTGATGTTCCTCGGCCGCGGCGCCGGCGGTGCGCCGACGGCCTCCGCCGTGCTCGGCGACGTCGTCTCGGTGGCCCGGCACCGGGTGCTCGGCGGCAAGGGACCGGTGGAGTCGTCGTACGCCGACCTGCCGGTGCTGCCCGCCGGCGCCGGACGGGCGCAGTACCAGGTACGCCTCGACGTCGACGACCGCCCGGGCGTGCTGGCCCAGATAGCCGCCCTGCTGGCCGAGCGCGGCGTCTCCATCGAGGCGGTCCGCCAGTCGCCCGCCGCGGCCGGTGCCGCGCACCTGGTGATCACCACGCACGTGGCGTCCGAGGGGGACCTCCGGTCGACCGTCGCCGCCATCGCCGAGCTCGCCGTGGTGCGGGCCGTGCTGTCCGTCCTGCGAGTCGAGGGAGCCTGATGGCCCACCAGTGGCGTGGCGTGATCGCCGAGTACGCCGACCGCCTGCCCGCCCACGTCCAGCAGAAGGTGGTCACCCTCGCCGAGGGCGGCACCCCGCTGGTGCCCGCCCCTGTGCTGTCCGCGCGCATCGGCGCGGAGGTGCACCTCAAGGTCGAGGG
>DAIDJQ010000016.1 GCA_027451305.1 Cellulomonas sp. | reverse complement strand
AGCGAGGTGGCCCTCGCCGGGTACCACTCCGGCGAGATCCTCGACCTGTCGGCCGGCCCCAAGCGGTACGCCGGCTGGAGCGCCTGCTACCGCCGCGAGGCGGGCTCGTACGGCAAGGACACCCGCGGCATCATCCGCGTGCACCAGTTCCACAAGGTGGAGGCGTTCAGCTACACCACCGTGGAGGACGCGGCCGACGAGCACCAGCGGATCCTCGGCTGGGAGAAGGAGATGCTCGGCCTCGTCGAGCTGCCCTACCGCGTGATCGACACGGCTGCCGGCGACCTCGGCTCCTCCGCCGCCCGCAAGTTCGACTGCGAGGCCTGGCTGCCGTCCCAGCAGCGCTACCTGGAGCTGACCAGCACCTCCAACTGCACCACGTTCCAGGCTCGGCGCCTGGGCGTCCGCGAGCGCACCGCCGACGGGTCGGTGCGCACCCTCGCCACGCTGAACGGCACCCTCGCCACCACCCGCTGGCTGGTCGCCATCCTGGAGAACCACCAGCTCGAGGACGGCTCCGTCCGGGTGCCGGAAGGCCTCCGCCCGTACCTGGGCGGCCTGGAGGTGCTCCACCCGGCGATGGGGAGATGAGGGAGATGAGGCAGCCATGACCCGCGTCGGCCTGCTCGCCCTGGACGTGGACGGAACCGTCATGACCTACGACGGCGTCGTCTCCGACGGAGTCCGCGTCGCCGTGTCCGCACTGGTCGCCGCCGGTGTCCACGTGGTGCTCGCCACGGGGCGCTCGTTGCAGGGCGCATCGGACGCCGCGGCCGAGCTCGGCCTGACCGACGGCTGGCTGGTGTGCTCCAACGGCGCGGTGATCGCCCGCCTCGACCCCGACCTCGACGACGGCTACGAGGTGCACCAGGTCATCACGTTCGACCCGGCACCGGCGCTGCGCGCCCTCGCGATGGAGCTCCCCGACGCCCTGTACGCGGTGGAGAAGCTGGGCGTCGGCTTCCTGGTCAGCGCCGACTTCCCGCCCGGCGAGCTCAGCGGGGAGACCGAGGTGGTGCCGTTCGACCGGCTGCTCGAGGCGCCCGCCAGCCGGGTGGTGATCCGCAGCCCCGGCAGCACGCCGGACGAGTTCCACGCCCTCGTCGAGCGCGTCGGCCTGCACGAGGTCTCCTACGCCGTCGGCTGGAGCGCCTGGCTGGACCTGACGCCCGGCGGGGTGTCGAAGGCGAGCGCGCTCGAGCAGGTGCGGCGTGAGCTGGGTGTCCAGCCCTTCGCGACGATGGCCGTCGGCGACGGCTCCAACGACACCGAGATGCTCGAGTGGGCCGCTCGCGGCGTCGCGATGGGGCACGCCGCCGAGCAGGTGCGGGCCGCGGCGGACGAGGTCACGGGCACGATCGACGACGACGGGCTGCTCCCGGTGCTGCACTCGCTGCTGCGCTGACCCTGGATCCGCTCGTCCGCGCGGACCCCTGGGCGTGCTGGCCGGCGGCTGTGCGGGAGCGCTCCCGCGCGGCACCGGCAGCCTCGTCCGGGAACGGCGCGTTGGACCCCCCAGGTGCAGCGGGAGCAGAATCGGCCTCCGTGGCGCGCATCGAGGACGTAGCGCGGTCCGCCGGCGTGTCGACGGCGACCGTCTCCCGCGCGCTCCGGGACCTCCCGCACGTCTCCACCGCGACCCGTGCGCGGGTCCGCAAGGTGGCCCGTGAGCTCGGCTACGTCGCCTCGCCGTCAGCCGCGAGCCTCGCGTCCGGCCGGACCCGCACCATCGGCCTGCTGACCCCCTGGGTCAACCACTGGTTCTTCGCCAACGTGATCGACGGTGCGGAGCGGGCGCTGCGCGCCGAGGGCTTCGACGCGCTGCTGTACACCTTCGAGATCTCCCGTGACCTGCGCCGTCGCCAGGTCGACCCCGACGTGCTGCGCCGTCGGGTGGACGGGATCATCGTCGTCGGGATGCCCCTCGAGCGGGACGAGGTCGGAGCGCTGCTCGGCCTCGGGCACCCGGTGATCTTCATCGGGACCGGCGCGCCGGGCCAGGTGACCGTCCGGGTCGACGACTACCGGACCGCCGCCGAGGCGACCGAGTACCTCCTGGCGCTCGGCCACACGACGATCGGGCACATCACCGGCTCGCCGCAGGACAACGCGCCGTGGGCGCCCCCGGTCGACCGCCGGTCCGGCTGGCAGGAGGCCATGACCCGTGCCGGCTGGACGCCCACGCCGGAGCTCGAGGTCAACGGCTACTTCGACGTCGAGGGCGGCCGGGACTCGACGCGCCGGCTCCTCGCGCAGCGGCCGGACGTGACCGCGATCTTCGCCGCGTCCGACGAGATGGCCATGGGCGCCATCCTGGCGGCGCGCGACCTCGGGCTGCGCGTCCCGGAGGACCTGTCCGTGATCGGGATCGACGGCCACGACCTCGGCGAGCTCGTCGGCCTCACCACGATGGCGCAGTCCGCGGAGGACCAGGGGATGACGGCGGCCACCCTGCTGCTGGGCATGATCACCGGGACGCCCGCGCCCGAGCAGGTGATCTTCCCCACCCGGCTGGTGGTCCGGACGTCGACCGCCCCGCCGAGGATCCGCTCGGTCCTGGCGCGCTGAGGCCGTGCGGTGCCGCTCCGTCCCCCTGCGACGACCTCTGCGGGGTCGGGGCGTGACGAAATCGTGACGTCCGGAGCCTTGACGCCGCCGGGGCGCCCGATGACAAGATCGAGTCGCTCTGTAAGCGTTTGCAGTACCAGCCACCTGTCGCATCAACGTTGTTGTGACCGGGAAGGACAGACATGAAGCGAAACGCACGATTCGCCGCTGCCGCCGCTGGGGTGGCGGCACTGGCCACCGTCGCCGGCTGTACGAGCAACGGCTCGACCAGCAACTCGAGCTCCTCAGACTCGGCGGCGGCGCTGACCGGCGACTGCGCGCAGTACCAGGCCTACGCCGGGCACAGCGGGTCGACCGTCACGATGTTCGGCTCGATCCTGAGCCCCGAGTCGGACTCCCTGAACAAGTCCTGGGCCGACTTCTCCAAGTGCACCGGGATCACCATCCAGTACACCGGGTCCAACACCTTCGAGTCGGACCTGCCGGTCAAGGTCAACGGCGGCAACGCCCCGAACCTGGCGATCATCCCGCAGCCCGGTCTGCTCGCGCAGATGGTGGCCACCGGCACCGTGAAGAAGCCGCCGGCCGGCACGGTCGCCAACGAGAACAACTGGAACGCCGCCTGGAAGGGCTACGGCTCGGTGGACGGCACGTTCTACGCGGCCCCCATGAGCGCCAACATGAAGTCGCTCGTCTGGTACTCGCCGAAGTACTTCAAGGACAACGGCTTCACCGTGCCCACCACGTGGGCGGACCTGATGACGCTGTCCGACCAGATGGCCGCGAAGATGACCGGCGCCGCCAAGCCGTGGTGCGGTGGCATCGGCTCCGGCACGGCCAGCGGCTGGCCCGCCACCGACTGGCTCGAGGAGGTCGTCCTCGGCACGTACGGCGGCCAGGTCTACGACGACTGGATCAGCCACAAGGTCAAGTTCTCCGACCCGCAGATCCAGACGGCCATGAACACCGTGGCCGGCTGGATGCAGAACCCCAAGTGGGTCAACGGCGGCTACGGCGACGTCAAGACCATCGCCACCACCACGTTCCAGAACGCGGGCCTGCCGATCCTGAAGAACGAGTGCGGCATGCTGCAGCAGGCGTCCTTCTACGAGGCGCAGTGGCCGCAGGGCACCAAGGTGGGCCCGGACGGCGACGTGTTCGCGTTCAAGCTGCCGGCCGTCAACCCGTCGATCACGACCCCGGTCGAGGGCGGTGGCGAGTTCGTCACGGCGTTCGCCGACGACCCTGCGACCCAGGCCGTGCAGAACTACCTCTCGAGCCCCCAGTGGGCTGAGAGCCGCATCAAGGTCGCACCCGGCTGGGTGTCGGCCAACGAGAAGGTCGACCAGACCCTCTACACCGACCCGATCGACCAGCTCTCCGCCAAGTACCTGGCCGACCCGAACGCCACGTTCCGGTTCGACGCCTCGGACGCCATGCCGGCTGCCATCGGCGCCGGTGCCGAGTGGACCGGCATGGTCGACTGGTTCGGCAGCGGCAAGTCGGCAGCGGACGTCGCGAAGGCGATCGACGCTGCTTGGCCCACCAGCTGAACCCAGCTGCACCACATGCTCGACAACTGAGGTGCTCCGGTCCGCGGGCGCGTCCCGCGGGCCGGAGCACCAGTTCTGTCGGAGCATGGAACCCTGTTCGGAGCGAGACAGACAAGGGGGTCTGTGGTGAGCGCTGCACCTGTCTTCATGGCGACGAGCGTGGCCGGTCAGGCCGCGACCACGCTGCTGGGGGTCGTCGAGGCCGTCGCAGGTTTCGTCGCGATCCTCGCGATCATCTTCTTCGTCGCAGGCCGGGCGACCGGACGGCTCCAGAAGCCGCTCGCGATCGTCATCTGCCTGGGACCCGCACTGTTCCTGGTCACGCTCGGCCTGATCATCCCGGCGATCACGACCATGAACAACAGCCTGACGAACCAGCAGTTCCTGGGTCAGCTCAAGACGAAGCACATCGGGCTGAAGAACTACGTGTTCGCCTTCACGGACTCATACACCCAGCAGACGATCCTGCGCACGGTGCTGTGGCTCCTGGTGGTGCCCACGGTCGCCGTGGCCGTCGGCCTGCTCGTCGCACTCCTGGTCGACCGGATGAAGCACCCGGCGCTGCCGAAGACGATGGTCTTCCTGCCCACGGCGATCTCGTTCGTGGGTGCCGCGGTGATCTGGTCGTACGTCTACAACTACGTCACGCCGTCGCAGCCGCAGACCGGGCTGCTGAGCGAGGTGGTGATGAAGCTCGGCTGGAGCAACCCGCCCAACTGGCTGATCACCCCGCCGCTGAACACGTTCCTCGAGATGGTCATCATGATCTGGATCCAGGCCGGGTTCGCCATGGTGGTGCTGGGGGCGGCCCTCAAGGCGATCCCCGACGAGGTCATCGAGTCCGCGCGGATGGACGGGGCGTCCGGCGTGCGGCTGTTCCGCACCATCCAGATCCCGATGATCCGCAGCACGCTCGTCGTGGTGCTGACCACCGTCATGATCACCACGCTGAAGGTCTTCGACATCGTCTTCACCATCAACAACGGCAACTTCGAGACCGACGTGCTCGCGCGGCAGATGTATGCCGACATGTTCGTCACGAGCCAGGTCGGTCGGGGCAGCGCGCTCGCGGTGATCCTCTTCCTCGCCGTGCTCCCGCTCGTCTTCTACAACGTCCGCCAGCTGCGCCGGGAGCGGGAGATCCGATGACCACGACCACGACGTCCTCCGGCGTCAAGAAGCCGCTCACGGGCACCGCCGCCGTCAAGTCGGTGCGCCAGACCTTCAGCACCTCGCTCGCCTCGGTCCTCGCCGTCGCGATCGGCGTTCTCTGGACCATCCCGACGCTCGGACTGTTCGTCAACTCGTTCCGGTCCAAGCAGGACGCGGCGACCACGGGCTGGTGGAACTTCTTCCTCCACCCCAGCTTCAGCCTGTCCGGGTACGAGCAGGTGCTCACCGGCAACGGCGGCCTGTTCATCCCGCTGGTGAACTCCCTCGCCATCACCATCCCCGCGACGATCATCCCGATCTTCATCGCCTCGATGGCGGGCTACGCGCTCGCGTGGCTGCCGTTCCGCGGCAGCGACGTCATCTTCTTCGGGATCTTCGCGCTGCAGGTGGTCCCGCTGCAGATGGCCCTCGTGCCGCTGCAGCAGTACTACGTGCACGGGCTGCGGATCGCGGGTGTCACCGTCCTACCCTCACCAGGGGTGAACGGCACCCTCGCCCAGATCTGGTTGTCGCACACGATGTTCTCGCTGCCGCTGGCGGTGTTCCTGCTGCACAACTTCATCGCCCAGCTCCCGTCCTCCCTGATGGAGGCCGCGAGGGTCGACGGCGCCTCGCACCTGCGGATCTTCCGGTCGATCGTGCTGCCGCTGTCGATGCCGGCCATCGCGTCGTTCTCGATCTTCCAGTTCCTGTGGGTGTGGAACGACCTGCTGGTCGCCAAGACGTTCGGCGGCTCCAACCCGGCCATGCAACCCGTGACGGCGCGGATGCAGAGCCTGGTGGGCAGCTACGGCGCGCACCAGGAGCTGCTGGCGCCGGCCGGCTTCCTCACGATCGTCATCCCGGTGATCGTGTTCCTCGCGCTGCAGCGGTACTTCGTCCGAGGCCTGCTGGCGGGGTCCGTCAAGGGCTGAGGTCCGGGGCAGCGCCGAGCGGCAGCCGTCGCGGGGCGGGCAGCGGGTGCAGGCATAGCCTGACCCGGTGCCCGCCCCGCTGCTGTTCCTGCTCTCGGGGCTGACCCAGTACCTCGGCGCCGCGGTGGCCGTCCGACTGTTCGGCGTGCTGCCGCCGGCCACCGTGGCGTGGCTCCGGATCGCCGTGTCCGCGGTGCTGCTCCTGGGGTGGGCCCGCCCGTGGCGGCGCGGTCCGTGGGACCGCCGTCGGCTGCTCACCACGGCGGCGTTCGGCGTCGTGCTCGCCGCGATGAACGTCTGCTTCTACGTGGCGATCGCGCACCTGCCGCTGGGCACGGCCGTGGCGATCGAGTTCATCGGGCCGGTGGCGGTGGCCGCCGTGACGGGGTCCGGCTGGCGGGAGCGCGGGGCGATCGCCGTGGCCGCCGTCGGGGTGGTGCTGCTCGCCGGCGTGTCGCTGAGCGCCGGCGGGACGGCCCGGGTGGGCCTGGTGGCGATCGGTGGAGCCGCGACGTTCTGGGCCGGCTACATCGTCCTGGGTCGCCGGGTTGCGGGGCACGCCTCGGGCCTGTCGGGCCTCGCCGTCGGGATGGGTACCGGCGCACTCGTGCTGGCGCCGGGGCTTGCCGGGCGGGCCGGACCCGTGCTGCACGACGCGCGGCTCGCGCTCGCGGTGGTGGCCGTCGCGGTGTGCTCGTCGGTGGTGCCGTACGGCATCGAGCAGGTGGTGCTGCGCCGGGTCAGCGCCGCGACCTTCGCGGTGCTGCTGGCGATGCTCCCCGCGACCGCGGCCGTGATCGGTGCCGTCGTGCTGCGGCAGCGCCCGAGCGTGCCGGACCTGGTCGGCGTCGTCGCGGTGTGCGCCGCGATCGCGCTCACGGCCCGGCGTGAGCCGCCCGTGGCACGGCAGGCCCGGGAGCACGTCGTCGCGGCGGTCGACGAGCAGCCCTGACGGATCGGCCCGACGCGGGACCCCGCGGACCGGTTCCTAGAGGTACTGGCCGGTCGACCGGGAGCCGTCGCCCTCGTCGTCCTGGTCGCGCGGCACGACGAAGACGCCGGGCGCCGCCTGCTGCGGGTGCATCCCCGGCGGCAGCGCGCGGCGCATGCCGGACAGCTGCGCCTGCGCGGCCATCTGCTGAGCCACCAGCGCCGTCTGGATGCCGTGGAACAGCCCCTCGAGCCAGCCGACCAGCTGCGCCTGCGCGATCCGCAGCTCCGCGTCCGAGGGCACGTCGTCCGTGAACGGCAGCGTGATGCGGTGCAGCTCGGCGACGAGCTCGGGGGACAGACCCTCCTCGAGCTCGGCCAGCGACCGCTCGTGGATCTCGGCGAGCCGGACGCGCGCGGCGTTGTCGAGCGGGGCGCTGCGCACCTCGTCGAGCAGCTGCTTGATCATGGTGCCGATCCGCATCACCTTGGCCGGCTGCTCCACGAGCGTGCTGACCTGCTCCTCGCGGTCCTCGGCGGGCTCGTCGAGGCGCTCGGCCTCGGGCTGGGTCCGGTCCGGACCTTCGATGTCGTCGCGCACCGTGGTGCTCTCGTCGTCCTGGCTCACCTGCGCATTGTGCCGCCCGGCGGGCGCCGGCGCGCCGCTAGGGCTCGAGCAGGATCTTGCCGAACGCCGCACCGGCCTCCATCAGCTCATGGGCGTGCGCCGCCTCGGCGAGCGGCAGCCGGGCGTGCACCACCGGGTGCACCGTGCCGGCCGCGACCAGGGGCCACAGCCGTCGCCGCACCGCCGCCACGATCGCGGCCTTCTGGGCGAGCGGCCTGGAGCGCAGCGTGGTGCCGAGCACGGTGGCGCGGCGTTCCAGCAGCA
>DAIDJQ010000015.1 GCA_027451305.1 Cellulomonas sp. | reverse complement strand
GGCAGGTACCCGTCGCCGGACAGGATCGAGGCGAGGATCGGGAACCCGTTGAAGGCGGTGTTCGCGGCGAGCACGAGGATCGCGGCCGTGAACGCCTGGACCACGTAGAACGCGATGCTCGACGAGCCGAACACGGCCCCGGAGAGCTGGGCGATCACCGTGCCCTGGTGGTAGCCGGCCGGAGCCCCGATCAGCTGGGACGGGTCCTCGGCGATGTGGACGTGGCTGATCATCGCCAGCGCGGTGATCCCGATGAACATGGCGATCGTCAGCGCGCCCATCGCGCTGAGCGTCTGGGCGGCGTTCTTCGCCTTCGGCGGCCGGAAGTTCGGCACGCCGTTGCTGACGGCCTCGACCCCGGTCAGGGCGGTGCAGCCGGACGCGAACGAGCGCAGCGCGATCCCGATCACCAGCAACGGACCGAGGGTGGCGGTCGACTGCACGCTGATCGCCGCCGATGCGGCGACCGGGGCGTGCCCGGCGAGCGTGCGGGCGAGGCCGACCCCGATCATCACGAGGACGGCGACCACGAACCCGTACGTCGGGACGGCGAACGCGGTCCCCGACTCCCGCACCCCGCGCAGGTTGATGATCGCGAGCAGCGCGACGAAGCCGAGGGTGATGGGCAGCGCGGAGTGCGCCAGCGACGGGAAGGCCGAGACGATGTTGGCCACGCCGGCGGCCACCGAGACGGCGACGGTGAGCACGTAGTCGACCATCAGCGCACTGGCCGCGACGAGGGCGGGCCGGGCGCCGAGGTTGGCCCTGCTGACGGCGTACGCCCCGCCGCCCGTCGGGTACGCATGGCACGTCTGCCGGTACGAGGCGACGACGACGACGAGCAGCACGATCACCGCGAGCGCCACCCACGGCGCCAGGTGCAGCAGGGACGAGCCGCCGACGGACAGCACGAGGAGGATCTCCTCGGTGGCGTACGCGTTGGACGAGAGCGGGTCGGAGCAGAACACCGGCAGGGCGATGCGTTTGGGGAGGAGGGTGTCCCCCATCCGGTCGTTGCGCAGCGCGTTGCCGACGAGGAGCCGCTTCGGCGCCGTGAGCAGGTTGGTCACGCGTCCATGGAACGGCTCGGGTCGCCCGGACCCTCGTCGTCCTGACGCCGTCTTGACGCTGCTCGTCGGATCCTGACGCCGCCTTGACGCGGGTAGCCGCACGCCGCGGACCTACCTCCCGCTACCAGCCGCGTCTCCGGATGCGGTGCACGACGGCCCCGGTGACACTCGTCGGACGCCCGCCGTGCACCGACCCGCGGTCTCGTCGGGCACGAAGGAGGTCCCGTGCTGACCCACGCCGTCCGGTTCGACCCCGCGGGCGCACCGCACGCCCTGGGCACCGACCCCCTGCCTGATGTCGCAGCCCAGGTGAGGGAGGCACGCAGGGACGGCGGCTTCCTCTGGCTGGAGCTGTGGATGCCCGACGAGGCCGAGATGGCCCGCGTCGCCGACCCCCTGGGCCTGGACCCCCGGGCCACCCAGGACGCCGTCACCGGTCGGCAGCAGCCGAAGATCCAGCAGTTCGGCGACCACCTCGCCGTGGTGCTGTGGACCCTCGAGTTCCGGACCACGTACCCCACCGTGACCGTGGGCGAGGTGTTCCTGTTCGTCGCACCCGGGGCACTGGTCACCGTGCGACGCACTCGCGTCCAGGGCGACGAGGTGCAGGGCTCCGACCTCGCAGACCCCGACGCACACGTCGCCGGCGGGGCGCTGGGCGCGGCGTTCTCGGTGATGGCCCAGGCTGCCGCCGGCTACAGCCACCTTGCCGACACGATCGAGGACGAGCTGGAGGAGCTGGAGCGCGAGGTGTTCGACGACTCGATCCGCGAGAGCCGGGAACGGATCTACCGCCTCCGCGGCCAGATCGGGAAGGTGGACCGCGCCGTCGCCACGCTCAACGCGGCCCTGCACGCGAGCGAGCGGCACTTCGAGGAGCTGTCCGTCGACAACGAGGACGTCGGCCCCTGGGTGCGGGACCTGATGGACGACCTCGCCGGCACCGCCACGCTGGCCAACGACCAGAACCTCACCCTCGACGCCGTGGTGGCCAGCCACGAGAACAACGTCGCTGCCCAGCAGAACGAGGACACCCGCAAGATCTCCGCGATCGCCGCCATGCTCTCGATCCCGGCGGTGACGTCCGGGCTGTTCGGGATGAACTTCAAGGACCTCCCGCTGGTCGGCACCACCGGGGCGTGGGCGTGGGTGATGGGCGCCGTCGTGCTGATCGACGTGGCCGTGTACGTCGCGTTCAAACGACGGCATTGGCTCTGACCTGCGGCAGGACATCTCGCGTGCTCCACGGTTGAAGGAACGGCACGATGACGCCGTGATCCCGCTCGACGACACCTGGCGCTCCCCCGACCGACCGGCGGTGCGGCTGGTCCGAGTTCCCGCGCACGCGCTGGCGGCGCTCGCGGCCGGCGACGTCGGGACCGCCGAGCGCGCCCTGCCCGGACTGCGGATCGACCCCGACCTGGCGCTCGGCCGCAGTCGCCGCGTGTGGCAGGTCCGGGCCGACCAGGTGCGCGAGCGACCCGCCGACGCGTCCTGGGTGACGCGGCTGCTCGTGGACTCAGGGCTGGGCACCGGGACGGGGCCCGGCGGCGGGACCGGACGCGGCACCGCCGTCGGACGGGCGGGCTTCCACGCCGCGCCCGACGGCCGCGGCATGGTCGAGGTGGGCTACGAGGTGGTGGCGTGGGCGCGCCGCCGCGGTTACGCCCGCGCCGCGATGGAGGCGCTGCTCACCGTGGCGCGGCAGCGGCCCGACGTCCACGTGCTGCGGGCGACGATCAGCCCACAGAACGCGGCCTCGCGGGCCCTGGTCGCCTCGTTCGGGCTCGTCGAGGTGGGCGAGCAGTGGGACGAGGAGGACGGGCGGGAGACGATCTTCGAGCTGGCGGTGCCCTGAGGGCTCTTCCCCGTCCGTCCCGGTGACCTCAGACGGCGTCGTCCCCGCGCTCGTTGGTGCGGACCCGCACGAGCTCGTCGACGGTCAGCACCCAGACCTTGCCGTCACCGATCTTGCCGGTGCGCGAGGCCGCCACGATGGTGTCGACGACGGTCGCGGCCATGTCGTCGGTCACCACGACCTCGAGCCGTATCTTCGGGACGAAGTCGATCTGGTACTCGGCGCCCCGGTAGACCTCGGTGTGGCCGCCCTGCCGCCCGTAGCCCTGCACGTCCGAGACGGTGAGGCCGCGCACCCCGATGCTGCCGAGGGCGTCGCGCACGTCGCCCACCTTGAACGGCTTGACGATCGCCGTGACGAGCTTCATCAGGAGGCCCTTCCCATGCTGGAGGTGGCGGTGAACTCGTAGGCGGTCTCGGCGTGCTGGCTCGAGTCGAGACCGTCGTGCTCCTCCTCGGGCGTCACTCGCAGACCGATGGTGGCGCGCAGCCCCCACGCGATCGCGTAGGACCCGACGAAGGCGAAGGCCGAGGCTGCGAGCACGCCGAGCAGCTGGCGACCGAGCTGCAGGGCTCCTCCGCCGAGCAGCAGCCCCTGGTGGGCGACGGACGGGTTGACCGCGGTGGCGGCGAGCAGGCCGACTGCGAGCGTCCCGATCACACCGCCGACGTAGTGCACCGCCACGACGTCGAGCGAGTCGTCGTAGCGGAAGCGGAACTTGAGCCGGATGGCGAACAGGCAGACGACCCCGGCCGCCGCGCCCACCAGGATCGCCGGGACCGGCGCGATGAAGCCCGCTGCCGGCGTGATGGCGACGAGTCCCGCCACCGCACCCGTGGCCCCGCCGAGGGTCGTCGCCTTTCCGGTGAGGCGCTTCTCGAGCGCGAGCCAGCCGATCATGCCGCCCACACCCGACAGGTGCGTGGCGAGCGCGGCGCTCGCGGCGAGGGTTCCCGCGGTCAGCGCCGAGCCGGCGTTGAAGCCGATCCACCCGAACCAGAGCAGACCCGCGCCGAGCAGGGTCAGCGGCAGGTTGTGCGGCGCCATCATCTCCCGCGGCCAACCGCGTCGCGGCCCGAGCACGAGGGCCAGGGCCAGCGCCGACGCCCCCGAGCAGATCTCCACGACCGTGCCGCCGGCGAAGTCCAGCAGGCCGGCGCGGTGGAGCCAGCCGGTCGGAGACCAGACCCAGTGCGCGATCGGCGCGTACACCACCACCGACCAGACGGCGACGAACGCCACGAACGCGCCGAACCGCATCCGGTCGGCGGAGGCGCCGCTGATCAGGGCCGCCGTGATGATCGCGAACATGAGCTGGAACGCCACGAAGGCGAGCGGGGGCACGGTCAACGGGATCCCGGGCACGGCCACCTCGGCGTGTGCCAGGCCGACGAGGTGCAGGCCCCCGATGAGGCCGCCGCCCGCATCGGTGTAGAACGCCAGCGAGTACCCCACGACGACCCACGTGATCGAGACGACGGCCATCGCCGCGAAGCTCTGCATGATCATGGCCAGCGCGTGCTTCGACCGGACCATGCCGGCGTAGAAGAAGGCAAGGCCGGGCGTCATCAGCAGGACGAGCGCCGTGCAGACGATGATCCACGCCGTGTCTCCGGCGTCGATCGCTGCGGCAGGGGGCAGGAGGTGCATCGGCCCAATCTCTCTCGCGTGGCCGCCGATCGGTCCGCCTCCGCGGCTGTGCCGCCCGCGAGAGTACTGGCTCGAGACTCACGGTCGCCCCCTGCGTCCGCCATGCATGCACCAGCTCGAGGCTGCACCGGACGGCCGGACGTCGAGGTCCTTTCCGGACACACCCGTGACGCGGCGGAGAAGGGCGGAGAAGGGCTACGACGAGGCCGGCACCATCGCCCACGCGGGCGCCCACCGCGGCGTCTGAGATGACGCGCCGGTGGTCGCCGTCGCGAGTCGACGGCCCCGGAGCCTTCGTCCTGACGCTGCGCCCGCCCTACGGATTTGGCCCTGCAGCAGCCGTGACGTACTGTGGTCGAGCCGACGCGGGGTGGAGCAGCTCGGTAGCTCGCTGGGCTCATAACCCAGAGGTCGCAGGTTCAAATCCTGCCCCCGCTACAAGTAGGACAGCAGGTCAGAGGCCCTTTCTCCCGCCAGGGAGAAGGGGCCTCTCGACTTGTGGTCAACGGATGGTCAACATGCGTTGCCGACGGACAGCGGCGGACGGGGCCGAACGCTGCCGTACTTCGCGTAGACCGGCGGCCTCCTGACCGCCGTCGGCGCGCGTGTGGCGGAAGCCGCTCAAGCTCGGAACTTGGCCCGCACCGGATCCGGTCCGAGGCCGGAACTGGCCAGGCGCTGGGCGCCGTGGCTCCGGCCGCGTCGCCGCGCCCGGCGGATTCCCCAGCCGACCGAGGGCTACCAGCCAACTGCAGTTGCCCCGATGCGAGCATGTCGAGCACGAAGGTTCGCGACCGCGGCGCGGACACGTTGCCCGCCGGGTCGGTTGCCACGGCGCGCGCCACTTGCGCTCCGCGTGGGGCTCTCGCCCACGAGGGCCATCGTCGGCGCGCCGCTCCGCGCGGCGTCGGTGAGCGCGGGTGCAGAGGCGGACGCCGTTGTTCGCTACGACGACGGTGCCACCCACCTGGGACTTGCTGCCGAAAGGGTCGGGGCCGCCGCCTCGATCAGCGATCCCGCCAGCACGCGGCCGACCATGGCCGCCGTCGTCGGCCCCTGGTGGGCGCACCGAGTCACAGAGACCACCACGTTGCCACCCGTTAGCGAGGAGTACGCCGTCCCCGCCGGGCAGGCGGCCTGCGCGCCGTCCACCGCGGTGCTCACCATGATCGACTCGAAGCGCGCCCGGGTGGATCTTGCGGATGGCGGACGGGTGTCGCCCGGCATTTGACCCGCTCTGTCATCGGGTTCGGCGCCCGTCGCGACGTTCGAGTTCCCGCCGAGCTCATAGATGCCCGCAGCGGCAGCGCCCTGAAGAATCAGTGGCTACTGCGCCATGGCAGTCATCGGCCGCAACCGGTGGGTCCCGGCTTTGGCCAGCAGTAGTGGCAGCTGAGCCGTCGGCTCATCGTGCTGCCGTCGTGCGTGAGGGCGGGAGCAGCGCTGTGCGCGGTGCCCCTCCTTG
>DAIDJQ010000014.1 GCA_027451305.1 Cellulomonas sp. | reverse complement strand
CTCCCGTCCCGGCCTCCACCGGCCCCGGCATCGCCACCGCGCACGCGACCAGCTCGGCCGCGACGCTGCGGGCACGACGAGCGGCTTCGGCGAGGAGGTCGCCGATGGCTCCGACGACGCCCTCCGGTTCGCCGGGATGGGCGTGGTGCTCGACGCTGTGCGCCCAGACGGGCGCCCCGACCAGCGGGACCAGCTCGGCGGTGACGGTGTCGGCCTGGACCTGCACCGCCAGCACCAGTGCCCGGTCGGGGACCAGCTCGAGCATCGTCCGGGGACGACCGGGCGGGCGGTCCTGGGCGGAGCGACGCGCCTGCGGCTCGCGGATCAGCCCGCGTGCGGCGAGATCACCGACGAGGTTCGTGACGGACGCCGGCACGAGGCCGGTCGCCTGGGCGATCTCCGTGCGGGAGATCGGGCCGCGTTCGCGCAGCAGCCGGACGACGAGCCCGAGATTGTGCTCGCGCACGTGGGCGACGTCCGCAGGCTGGTCCCTGCCACGCACCGCGGCCCTCCCTCTGATGCCGGACTTCCCGGCACCGCCACAGTGTGCCAGCCCGGGTTCACCCGGCGGCGGTGGACGTCCGCGACGAGCTGCCGGACGGGGGCCGGTCCGTCACCGCTCGAGCACGGCTCTGGCCGTCGCGTCGTCGGTGAAGAGGTCGGTGATGAAGCCGGCGTCGAGCGCGGCGCGCAACGCGACCGCCTTGGTGGGGTCGGAGACGACGAGCAGGCGGGTGCGGATCAGGCGCAGCTCGTCGGTCGGCATGCCCGTGGAGCGGTCGTTCACCGGGATGTCCGAGCTGCCGTCGGCCCGGAAGAAGATGGCCCCCAGGTCGCCGACGACGCCCTGCTGATGCAGGTCCTGGATCTCGGTCGCCGTGAGGTAGCCCGAACGGTAGAGGTGCCCGGGCAGCTCACTGGTCAGCGTGCCGATCGAGGACACGAGGACGTCCGCGTTGCGGCGCATGCGCAGGATCCGTTCGATGCTGCGCTCCTGCCACATCGCCTCCCGGGTCGCTGCCGAGTCGAAGAAGGCAGGCACGGGGAAGTAGTGCACCGAGGCCGCGAACGCGCGTCCGAAGCGCTCGAGGATCTGCCCGGCGTACTGGCTCCCGGTCGAGAAGACGTTGCCCGAGCCGTTGAGCTGGACGATGCGCGTGCCGTGGGTGGGCCGGCCGTCGAGGTGCCGGGAGACGGCCTCGATGGTGGCGCCCCACGCGACGGCGATCACCATGTCCGAGGTGACGATCATCGACAGGTGCTCGGCCGCCCGGGAGGCGACCGTGTCGAGCCGCGACGCCGCCCCGGCGTCAGCGGGCGTCGGCACCACCCACACGTTGATCCCGTAGCGGTGCGACAGCTGCTGAGCCAGGACCGCGGACCGGTCGAGCGTCCGGTGCACCGTGAACTCGACGACGCCGGCCTGACGGGCCTTGGCCAGCATGCGCGACACGGTCGACCGTGACAGGTGCAGGCGACGGCCGACGTCCTCGACCTTGAGACCCTGGACCCAGTACAGCTCAGCCACGTCGGCGAGGCGCGCACGCTCCGCGTCGTTCAGCTCGGCAGGGGTCGCTGCGTGTGCGTCCACGGCGGCCACGGCGCTGATCTCGGTCACTGCTGCGTGCTCCCGTCCGGTCCCCGGTCTCCGGGTGCGCGTCGAGGCGCGCATCTCCGCCGGATGGAGCATGACACATATTCCCAGGATTGGCCAGCGATGCGTGGTCTACGGATGACGTACGTGAGAATTCGTCGCAGGCCGAGACGCAGTGATGCGACAGGCGCCTCCTGACGGAGGTGAGTGGCTGCACGTTCGAGACGAGGTGGGGCAGATGGAAGCGATGAACCAGGACGGCGCACTGCGGGTCGCCGTCGGGTCGGACGACGCGGGCTACGAGTACAAGACGCGGCTGCTGGAGGACCTCCAGGCCGATCCCAGGGTGTCGACCGTGGTCGACGTGGGGATCCGGCGGGACGAGGCCACGTTCTACCCGAGCGTCGCCGCATCCGCGGCCCACCTCGTCGCCGACGGGGTCGTGGACCGGGCGCTGCTCATCTGCGGCACGGGCCTCGGCGTCGCCATCTCGGCGAACAAGGTGAAGGGCGTCCGGGCGGTCACCGCGCACGACCTCTACTCGGTCGAGCGGTCCGTGCTGTCGAACAACGCGCAGGTCCTGTGCATGGGGCAGCGCGTGGTGGGCATCGAGCTCGCGCGGCGACTCGTCGACGCGTGGCTGGACGTGCGCTACGACCCGGCGTCCCGCTCCGAGCCCAAGGTCGAGGCGATCCGGGCGCTGGAAGGCGTGGACCTGCTGACCGAGCCGGTGTCCTCGTGCTGACCAGGCCGCTGGCTGCGGTGAGCACCAAGGCCTACTTCGGGGTCGGTCGGACACGGGAGTGGGTCGCCGCCGTCGCGCGGCTCGCCCCGCTCTCCGCCGAGCTGGACGTCGAGCTCGCCGTCCTGCCGACCTTCCCGCTCCTGGAGAGCACCGCAGCAGCGCTCGAGGGGACGGGCATCGGCTGGGGCGCACAGGACGTCGCCGCGACGGAGGACGGCGCGCAGACGGGTGAGGTCCTGGCCTCGGTGCTCGCCGACCTGGGGTGCCGCTACGTCGAGGTCGGGCACGCGGAACGGCGCAGCCGGTTCGGCGAGTCGGGCGCGGTCGTGCGGGCCAAGGCCGGTGCCGTCGTGCGCGCCGGGATGGTGCCGTTGGTGTGCGTCGGCGAGCCCGACCGGATGAGCCCGGACGCCGCCGCGGCCTTCAGCATCGACCAGGTGCTCGAGGCGATGGCCGACGTGCCGGACGCCGAGGTGGTCGTCGGCTACGAGCCGGTCTGGGCCATCGGGGCCGAGGAGCCGGCCCCCGTCGACCACGTGGTGTCCGTCGCCACGCAGCTGCGTGACGCGCTCACCCGGCGCGCGGCGGCTGTGCGGATCCTCTACGGCGGCACGGCGGGCCCGGGGCTGGCGACCCGGCTCGGCGACGCCGTCGACGGCCTCTTCCTCGGCAGACGGGCGCACGACGTCGGTGCGCTCGAGGCCGTCATGCACGAGCTGTCCGCCGCGCGCCACGCAGACCGTCCCAGGGGCTGACCCGCCCGGGACCTTCCCCAGCACCTTCCCGCACCATCCATGGCACGACTCAAAGGAGAGAACATGTCATCCACGACGAAGTCCGTCGCGGCGACGTCCACCGGAGCGGACACCGGAGTCAGGGCGACTCGATACCGGTGGGTCGTTCTGACAGCCGTCTTCGTCACCTACGTGGTGTGCATGGCCGACCGGTCGAACATCGGCGCCGTCCTCCCGTTGATCAAGCACCAGTTCACGATCTCGAACTTCGAGTCCGGCGCGATCGCCAGCTTCTTCTTCCTCGGCTACGCCCTCTCGCAGATCCCCGCGGGACTCCTCATGGGGCGCATCGGCACCCGGACCGTGGTGACCGTCGCCGTGCTGGCGTTCTCCGTCGTCACGTTCCTGATGGGGTTCACCACCGCGGCGATCGGGCTCCTCGTCCTGCGGCTCCTGCTGGGTCTCGCGGAAGGGCCGGCACCCGTCGGCATGACCTCGACGATCAACGCGTGGTTCCCGGCACGGGAGAAGGGGACCGCCACAGGCGTCTACATCGCCTCGACCCAGTTCGCGCCGATCATCGTCCCGCCCATCGCCGTCGCCATCTCCGCGGCCTTCGGGTGGCGCTCGGTCTTCCAGTGGTTCGCCATCCCCGGCATCGTCATGGCCGTCGTGTTCTACCTGGTCTCCCGGTCCCACCCGCGTGACACCCACCGTGTGAACGCGGCCGAGCTCGCGCACATCCAGGACCGGACCGTGTCCGCCGGCTCGGTGGCGTACGGCTCGATGGGCTGGCTGGACAGGCTGATCCGCGTCAACCGGGTGCCCGTGCTCGACAGCAACGCCAAGGTTCTGAAGTCGTGGAACATCTGGGGAAACACCCTCGCCTACTTCTTCATGAACAACGTGCTCTACGGGATGTTGACCTGGATCCCCTTCTACCTGGTCTCCGCGCGGCACTACTCGTTCATGAAGATGGGCTTCGTGGCCTCGTCGCCCGCCGTCGGCGGCCTGATCGGAGCCCTCCTCGGCGGCTACGTCTCGGACCGCGTGTTCCGGGGGCGGCGCAAGCCGACGATGCTCATCACCGCGCTGTTCACCGCCGTGATGATGGTGGTCGTGCTGTCGGTGCCCCAGAACACCGGTCTCGTGGTCGGCAGCCTGGTTCTCACCGGGTTCTTCCTCAACCTGGGCTGGCCCTCCTTCACGGCCTACCCGATGAACCTCGCGACCGACAAGACGTACCCGTTCGCCATCTCGGTCATCAACTCGGGCGGCAACCTGGGTGGGTTCTTCGCCCCGATGATCGTCGGCGCGCTGCTCGACAGCTTCCACGGCAGCTACACCATCGCGTTCAGCTACTTCGTGGTGGTCCTCGTGGTCGCGCTCGGGCTCATCCTGTCCCTCACGGAGGCGCGGCCACGTGCGCGCACCGCCGAGCTGGACACCACCGCGTTCGCGATGGCGGACTGAGCGGCCTGCGAAGCGAGGGGAGAGATCGATGCCGGGAGTCGGAGTCGTCGCTGACGACCTGACCGGAGCGACGACGGTCGGTGCGTTGCTGGCGCGACGGGGCGTCGAGACCACGGTGCTCTTCGAGCGTGACGCGGTCTGCGAGCACCGGCCGGGCGAGAACTCGGCGCTGATCGTCAGCACCGACTCCCGGGCGATGCCGCCGGAGGTCGCCTTCGCGAGAGTGCGGCGGGCGACCCAGGCGCTGTGGGACGCGGGCGTGCGGCAGTTCGCCAAGCGGATCGACACCACCTGCCGCGGCGGGATCGGCCCCGAGGTGGAGGGGATGCTCTCCGCTCTGCCAGAGGACCACGTGGCCGTCATCGTCCCGGCGATGCCGCAGTCCAAGAGGATCGTCGTCGACGGGTACTCGATCATCGACTCGACCCTGCTGGCACGCACCGGGGTGGCCCGCGACGTCAGGACCCCGGTGGTCGAGTCGCACCTGCCGACCCTCCTGTCGGGTCAGTTCACGCTCGCCCTGGCGCACGTCCCGCTGGCCGTGCTGCTGCAGGGCCCGCAGGCGTTGCGCAGCCGGCTGCTGGAGCTGCGCGCGGAGGGCGTGCGGGTGGTGCTGCTCGACGCCACGTCGATGGAGGACGTGGACCTGATCGCCCGGACCGTGGTCGAGCTGGGACTGGCCACGGTGTGCGTCGACCCGGGGCCGTTCACCGAGCGGGTCGCCGTCCACAGCGGCGCCGTGGCCGGCGGGGCGGTGCCCGGGCGAACCATCCGCACGGAGCCCCGCCACGACGACTCCGGCACGGTCCTCGTCGTGGCGGGCAGCGCGAGCGACCTCACGCACGTCCAGGTGCAGGCGCTGCGCGAGGTGGGTGGCACGCAGGCGGTCGGGGTGCGCGTGATGGAGCTCCTCGGCCCGGCCGAGGTGTTCCAGGCCGAGGTCGAGCGCGTCCTCGGCCAGGTGCGGCACCTCACCGCAGGCGGGTCCCCGCCACGCGTCCTGGTGCTGGCCTTCGACAGCGTCCTGGCCGGTGCCGCGCCCGACATCGAGCACACCCAGCAGGTCACCGGCCTGACGAGCGGTCAGATATCCGCTCTGCTCACCGGCAGGCTGGGTGTGGTCGCCCGCGCGGTCGCCGACGAGATCCGGGACTCGTGCGCCGGCTTCTACCTCACCGGCGGCGACGTGATGGTCAGCACGTGCGGGTCCCTGGGTGCGCGGGGCATCACGCTCGTCGACTTCGTCGCACCGCAGATCGACCAGGGTGTGCTCGTCAGCGGGCCGTACTCGGGTCTCCCGGTGGTGTGCAAGGGCGGGCTCACCGGCACAGAGATGACCGCCGTCCAGTCGGTCAACAGGATCTTCGACGAGAGGAGTCGCAGACGTGAAGCAGTCGTCGTCTAGGCCGAGGATGGCCATCACGCTGGGTGACCCGGCGGGCATCGGGCCCGAGATCGTGCTCAGGACCATCCTGGAGCCGACGGTCCACGAGCTCTGCGCCCCGTTCGTCATCGGGAGCCGGGACAGCCTCGAGCGGGCCGCCGAGATCCAGGGCGTCGAGGGGCTGCAGATCCACGAGATCAGCGAGCCCGAGGACGCGGCCTTCGAGCTGGGGACGATCGACCTCCTGGACACCGGCGTCGCACCCGGTGCGCGGATCGAGTTCGGCACCGTCCAGAAGGACGCCGCGCTGCGGGCCTACTCCTACCTGGAGAAGTCGATCGAGCTCGGTCTGCAGGGCCGGATCGACGCGGTGTCGACCTCGCCGATCAACAAGGCGGCGCTCAAGGCGGCCGAGGTCCCGTACATCGGCCACACCGAGATCTACCAAGCCCTGACGCACGCGCCCTACGCGCTGACCATGTTCAACGTGCACAAGCTGCGGGTGTTCTTCGTCAGCCGGCACGTCGCACTGCGGCAGGCGTGCGACCTCGCCAACCGCGACCGCATCCTGACCTACCTGAAGAACATCGACGCCGAGCTGAGGAAGCTCGGCTTCGAGCACCCGTCCATCGCCGTGGCCGCGCTGAACCCTCACGTGGGTGAGGGCGGCATGTTCGGCACGGAGGAGATCGAGCACATCGGTCCCGCCGTCGAGGACGCCCAACGGCTCGGGATCAACGCGATCGGACCGATCTCGGCGGACGCGATCTTCGCCCTGGCGCTGGACGGTCGCTGGGACTGCGTGCTGTCCATGTACCACGACCAGGGCCACATCGCCTGCAAGACGCTGGACTTCGAGAACGCGGTCACCATCACGCTCGGCCTGCCCTTCGTCCGCAGCTCGGTGGACCACGGAACCGCGTTCGACATCGCGGGCAAGGGGGTGGCGCAGGGCGAGAGCATGATCGAGGCCACCCGGGTCGCCGCCCTGTACGCGCAGATGCGGATGCAGCACCAGCCGGCGTAGCCCAGGACTGCCGTGGGGCCCGGTCGACGGCAGCCGTCGACCGGGCCCCACGACGGTGCTCGGGAGACGAGCGCGATCCTGTCGTCGACAGCCGACGACGTGCCCGACGGAGGAGACGGCCCGGCCACTTCCGTCGGGGGTGATTCGGGGAATTCCCGGCCGGGGCCAGGCTGCCCGGCACTTCCATTCGCACGTAATCATCCGACGTCGGCGGCACCGGGCGGGTGAAACGGAAACTCCGTCATGACAGCGGTCGACCCTGCCATCCACCAGCGTTCATGCAGGTCACAGGCCCGTGACGTCCCACCGGGACCCCCGTCGGGGGATGAGACACGATCCCGTGCCGATCTGTCATGGGGGGCGAAAACACGAGCTCTCCGCCTCGAACGTGACCCTTCGGGCCCATCGTTGGACAACAGAAATGGAGGTCCGGCGATGGGGACGTCACCTGAGTTCGACCGCGCCGACTACGCCTACACGACGGCGCAGTCCGCGGCTCGCACCGAGCGCGAGCAGATCGTTGCCGAGCTCAAGCGGCTCGAGGCCAAGGCGGCGGCACTCGAGCAGCGCCTGAACGTGCTCGTCCGCCTCGAGACGCTCCTGAACGAGCTGCGCGCCGGGACGGAGTCCGGGGCGGCGGCCGACACCGTCCTGCGACCGTTGTACGCACCCTCGTCGACAGCGTTGCCGCATCGCGAGACGTCGGGTCTCGCTCCCGCGACTCTCTGAGGCGCGGACCGGCGCCCTCCTGCAGAGGGTGCCGGAGGAGGGCGCCCCGAGCGCCCGGGCGCGAGCCCCGGGGATGCGGACTCGGACGCCACCGTCCGGCGCGCCCGCCTCGGCGTGGCTGCGCTCGCGGGAGGGCGCCCGCGCAGGTGGTCGGCTGCCCGGACGGGACCAAGTTGCAGAGTGTGTAAACTTGCGCAGCCTGCAAAGCACATCGAGGTGCGCGGCATCCCCTGACTCCGACAGAAACGGGACCCCCTCGTGCCCCACGCAGCAGCTGGACGGTCCGCGCACGGTGCGGCGAGCACCGTGACCTCCAGCCCCGTCATGACCCAACGGCAGATCATGCTGGTGATCTACGCGCTGATGGCGGGCATGTTCCTCTCGTCGCTCGACCAGACGGTGGTCGGCACGGCGATCCGCACCATCGGTGACGACCTGCACGGCCTGAACCAGCAGGCCTGGGTGACGACGGCGTACCTGATCACCTCGACGATCGCGACGCCGATCTACGGCAAGCTCTCCGACATCTTCGGCCGCCGCCCGCTGTACATCTTCGGCCTGGGCGTGTTCATCGTCGGGTCGTTCATGTCCTCGTTCTCCACGTCGATGGTCATGCTCGCCGGGTTCCGGGCCTTCCAGGGCATCGGGGCCGGGGCGTTGATGTCGGTGCCGCTGGCGATCATGGGCGACATGCTCGCCCCCCGGGAGCGGGCCAAGTACCAGGGCTTCTTCCTGGCGGTGTTCGGCGTCTCCGCCGTGGTGGGGCCGCTCATCGGCGGGGTGTTCGCCGACGCGTCGCACATCCTGGGGATCGCCGGCTGGCGCTGGGTGTTCCTCGTCAACGTGCCCGTCGGGATCGGCGCGCTCGTCATGGTGCTGGCGTTCCTGCACCTGCCGAAGTTCCACAAGAGCGCGGCGCCGCGCATCGACTGGTGGGGCGCCACCGCGGTGGTCGTCACGCTGGTCCCGCTGCTGCTC
>DAIDJQ010000013.1 GCA_027451305.1 Cellulomonas sp. | reverse complement strand
GGTCGCGCGCGTTCGGCTCTCCAGCCAGGTGGAGGTCACCGCCTACATCCCGGGCGTCGGCCACAACCTCCAGGAGCACTCGATCGTGCTCGTGCGCGGTGGCCGCGTGAAGGACCTCCCGGGCGTCCGCTACAAGATCGTCCGTGGCGCCCTCGACACCCAGGGCGTCAAGAACCGCAAGCAGGCGCGCTCCCGCTACGGCGCGAAGAAGGGCTGAGTCCAATGCCTCGCAAGGGTCCGGCCCCCCGTCGGCCGCTCGTCGTCGACCCGGTCTACGGGTCTCCCGTCGTCACCCAGCTCATCAACAAGGTGCTGCTGGACGGCAAGAAGACCGTCGCGGAGTCCATCGTGTACGGCGCCCTCGAGGGCGTCCGCGAGAAGACCTCCGGCGACCCGGTCGTCGTGCTCAAGCGTGCGCTCGACAACGTGCGCCCCGCGCTCGAGGTCAAGTCCCGTCGCGTCGGCGGCGCCACGTACCAGGTCCCGGTCGAGGTGCGCCCCGTGCGTGCGACGACCCTCGCCCTGCGTTGGCTCACCGACTTCTCCCGCGCCCGTCGCGAGAAGACGATGACCGAGCGCCTGATGAACGAGATCCTGGACGCGTCCAACGGCCTGGGTGCCGCGGTCAAGCGCCGCGAGGACATGCACAAGATGGCCGAGTCCAACCGCGCCTTCGCGCACTACCGCTGGTAACAAGCGGCCCGGTCGGGGGGCGGCGGCCTTCGAGGCTGCCGCCCCGCCGACCACCCGAGCCAACCGACAAGGGGCGTACACAACGTGGCACTCGACGTGCTCACCGACCTGACCAAGGTCCGCAACATCGGCATCATGGCGCACATCGATGCCGGCAAGACCACCACCACCGAGCGGATCCTCTACTACACCGGGATCACGTACAAGATCGGTGAGGTGCACGAGGGCGCCGCCACGATGGACTGGATGGAGCAGGAGCAGGAGCGCGGCATCACGATCACGTCCGCCGCGACGACCTGCTTCTGGAAGAACAACCAGATCAACATCATCGACACCCCCGGCCACGTCGACTTCACCGTCGAGGTGGAGCGCTCGCTGCGCGTGCTCGACGGCGCCGTCGCGGTGTTCGACGGCAAGGAGGGTGTCGAGCCCCAGTCCGAGACGGTGTGGCGCCAGGCCGACAAGTACGACGTGCCGCGCATCTGCTTCGTCAACAAGATGGACAAGCTCGGCGCCGACTTCTACTTCACGGTCAAGACGATCGTCGACCGCCTCAAGGCCCGTCCCCTCGTCATCCAGCTGCCGATCGGCTCCGAGAGCGACTTCGTCGGCGTGGTGGACCTCGTCGAGAACCGCGCCCTGGTGTGGCACGGCGAGACCGCGCTCGGTGAGAAGTACGACGTCGAGGAGATCCCGGCCGACCTGGTCGAGCGCGCGGAGCAGTACCGCGCCGAGCTCGTCGAGGCCGTGGCCGAGACGGACGAGGAGCTCCTGGAGAAGTACCTCTCCGGCGAGGAGCTGACGGTCGCCGAGATCAAGGCCGGGATCCGCAAGCTGACGATCTCGTCCCAGGCGTACCCCGTGCTGTGCGGGTCGGCGTTCAAGAACAAGGGTGTGCAGCCCATGCTCGACGCCGTCATCGACTACCTGCCGTCGCCCCTGGACGTGCCCTCGATCGAGGGTCATGACGTCAAGGACGAGTCGGTCGTCATCGAGCGGCACGCAGACGCCTCCGAGCCGTTCTCGGCGCTGGCGTTCAAGGTCGCCGCCCACCCGTTCTTCGGCAAGCTCACCTACGTCCGGGTGTACTCCGGCAAGGTGTCGCAGGGCGCCCAGGTGCTCAACTCGACCAAGGGCAAGAAGGAGCGCATCGGGAAGCTCTTCCAGATGCACTCCAACAAGGAGAACCCGGTCGACGAGGCCCAGGCCGGCCACATCTACGCCTTCATCGGGCTCAAGGACGTCACCACCGGTGACACCCTGAGCGACCCGAGCTCGCCCGTGGTCCTGGAGTCCATGACCTTCCCGGAGCCCGTCATCGACGTGGCGATCGAGCCGAAGACGAAGGCCGACCAGGAGAAGCTCTCCACGGCCATCCAGAAGCTCGCCGAGGAGGACCCGACGTTCCGGGTGCGCCTGGACGACGAGACCGGCCAGACCGTCATCGGCGGCATGGGCGAGCTCCACCTCGACATCCTCGTGGACCGCATGCGCCGCGAGTTCAAGGTCGAGGCGAACGTCGGCAAGCCGCAGGTCGCGTACCGCGAGACCATCCGCCGCAAGGTGGACAAGATCGAGTACGTGCACAAGAAGCAGACCGGCGGCTCGGGCCAGTACGCCAAGGTCCAGATGTCGTTCGAGCCGCTGGACACCGCCGACGGCGAGGTCTACGAGTTCCAGAACTCGGTGACCGGTGGCCGCATCCCGCGCGAGTACATCCCGTCGGTGGATGCCGGTATCCAGAGCGCCATGCAGCAGGGTGTGCTGGCCGGGTTCCCGATGGTGGGCGTGAAGGCGACCCTGCTCGACGGCGCCTACCACGAGGTCGACTCGTCCGAGATGGCGTTCAAGATCGCCGGCTCGATGATCCTCAAGGAGGCTGCGCGCAAGGCCGACCCGGCCCTGCTCGAGCCGATCATGGCCGTCGAGGTGCGTACGCCCGAGGAGTACATGGGCGACGTGATCGGTGACCTCAACTCCCGCCGCGGCATGATCCAGTCGATGGAGGACGCCACCGGTGTGAAGGTCGTGCGCGCGCACGTGCCGCTCTCGGAGATGTTCGGGTACGTCGGCGACCTGCGGTCCAAGACCCAGGGTCGTGCGGTGTACTCGATGCAGTTCGACAGCTACGCCGAGGTTCCTCGCAACGTGGCCGAAGAGATCATCAAGAAGACCCGGGGCGAGTGAGTCCCGAGGGTCGAACCCCTGCAGTTCCAGCAACACACCCGACCCGGAGGACAGCGCGCTCGTCGGCTACCGTTCGTAGGCGACGACGGGCAATCTCTACCAAGTCCTGAGGAGGACACCCAGTGGGCAAGGCGAAGTTCGAGCGGACCAAGCCGCACGTCAACATCGGGACGATCGGTCACGTCGACCACGGGAAGACGACGCTGACCGCCGCGATCTCGAAGGTGCTGCACGACAAGCACCCGGACCTGAACCCCTTCACGCCGTTCGACGAGATCGACAAGGCGCCGGAGGAGAAGCAGCGCGGTATCACCATCAACATCGCGCACGTCGAGTACCAGACCGACAAGCGCCACTACGCGCACGTCGACGCTCCCGGGCACGCCGACTACATCAAGAACATGATCACGGGCGCGGCGCAGATGGACGGCGCCATCCTGGTGGTCGCCGCCACCGACGGCCCGATGGCGCAGACGCGTGAGCACGTGCTGCTGGCCCGCCAGGTGGGCGTCCCCTACCTGCTCGTCGCCCTGAACAAGTCCGACATGGTGGACGACGAGGAGATCCTCGAGCTCGTCGAGGTCGAGGTGCGCGAGCTCCTCTCCTCGCAGGGCTTCCCCGGCGACGACGTCCCGGTGGTCCGCGTGTCCGCGCTGAAGGCTCTCGAGGGCGACCCGGTGTGGGTCAAGTCCGTCGAGGACCTGCTGGACGCCGTCGACGAGAACGTGCCGGACCCGGTGCGTGACATCGACAAGCCGTTCCTCATGCCGATCGAGGACGTCTTCACCATCACCGGCCGCGGCACCGTGGTCACCGGTCGCGTGGAGCGCGGTCGTCTCAAGGTGAACGAGGAGGTCGAGATCGTCGGTATCAAGGAGAAGTCGATCAAGACCACGGTCACCGGCGTCGAGATGTTCCGCAAGACCCTGGACTACGCCGAGGCCGGCGACAACACCGGTCTGCTGCTCCGCGGCACCAAGCGCGAGGAGGTGGAGCGCGGCCAGGTCGTCGTGAAGCCGGGCTCGATCACCCCGCACACCGAGTTCGAGGGCCAGGTCTACATCCTCGCCAAGGACGAGGGTGGCCGTCACAACCCCTTCTACTCGAACTACCGTCCGCAGTTCTACTTCCGGACGACCGACGTCACCGGCGTCATCACGCTGCCCGAGGGCACCGAGATGGTCATGCCTGGCGACAACACCGAGATCCACGTGAACCTCATCCAGCCCATCGCCATGGAGGAGGGCCTCGGCTTCGCCATCCGTGAGGGTGGTCGGACCGTCGGCTCGGGCCGGGTCATCAAGATCGTCAAGTGAGCTCAGGCCCTTCGGGGCCGGTCTGACCACGAAGGGCCCGAGTGCGTACGCCGCACCCGGGCCCTTCGCGTGCCCTGGTTCAGCACGTCCGCCACTCGCTGCACCGTGCCCGCGGGACGGGTTTGGTGGATCGGGGATACGTCTGGCAGACTGTCGGGGTTGCCCGCTGGGGTGTGGTGCGCTCGCGCGCCGCAGACAGGTGGGCGCGACGACGTGGAGAGCCCACGGACCCCGGGGTCACTCGGCGGTGAGGGGCTCGACCGCAACCACTGACCTCGTACCTGACGGTGCGCAGCGCAAGAGTGTGTCGCTCAATGCGACACGCCCGAGTGCGGGGGTCGGACGGACCGGTTTTCGAAGAGAGAGAAGTAGACGACGCCATGGCGGGACAGAAGATCCGCATCCGGCTCAAGTCCTACGACCACGAGGTCATCGACAGCTCGGCGCGCAAGATCGTCGACACGGTGACCCGAGCTGGTGCGCAGGTCGTGGGCCCGGTGCCGCTGCCGACGGAGAAGAACGTCTTCTGCGTCATCCGGTCGCCCCACAAGTACAAGGACAGCCGCGAGCACTTCGAGATGCGCACGCACAAGCGGCTCATCGACATCATCGATCCCACGCCGAAGGCGGTCGACTCGCTCATGCGTCTCGACCTGCCCGCGGACGTGAACATCGAGATCAAGCTCTGATCGCTGGGAAGGACTGATCTTCATGGCAACCCAGCAGACCGCTCGCCCGGTCACGGCGCTCCTCGGGACCAAGCTCGGCATGACCCAGGTGTGGGACGAGGCAGGACGCCTCGTCCCCGTCACGGTCGTCGAGGTGGGCACGAACGTCGTGACGCAGGTGCGCTCCGCTGAGGCCGACGGCTATGTCGCGGTGCAGCTGGCCTACGGCCAGATCGACCCGCGCAAGGTCACCAAGCCGCTCAAGGGCCACTTCGAGAAGGCCGGGGTCACCCCCCGCCGGCACGTGGCCGAGATCCGCACGCCGGACGCCGCCGAGTACTCCCTCGGCCAGGAGCTGACTGCGACCGCCTTCGAGGCGGGCCAGTCGGTGGACGTCTCCGGCACCACCAAGGGCAAGGGCACCGCCGGTGTGATGAAGCGTCACGGCTTCAAGGGCGTCAGCTCGTCCCACGGTTCGCACCGCAACCACCGCAAGCCCGGCTCGATCGGTGGGGCATCGACCCCGTCGCGGGTGTTCAAGGGCATGCGGATGGCCGGTCGGATGGGCCACGCCCAGCTGACCGTTCAGAACCTGACCGTGCACGCGGTCGACGCCGAGAGGGGTCTGCTGCTCGTCAAGGGCGCCGTCCCCGGCCCCAAGGGCGGCGTGGTCCTCGTGCGTACCGCTGTGAAGGGTGCGTGACCACGATGAGTGACACGCTGACCGTCGACGTCCTGGACGCCGAGGGCAACAAGGCCGGCACCGCTGACCTGCCCGGCGCCGTCTTCGACGTGCAGACCAACGTCCCGCTGATCCACCAGGTCGTCGTCGCGCAGCTCGCTGCGGCACGGCAGGGCACCCACTCCACGAAGACTCGTGGCGAGGTGTCCGGTGGCGGGAAGAAGCCGTACAAGCAGAAGGGCACCGGCCGCGCGCGCCAGGGCTCGACGCGTGCACCGCAGTTCGCCGGCGGTGGCGTCGTGCACGGACCGACGCCGCGCGACTACAGCCAGCGGACCCCGAAGAAGATGAAGGCCGCGGCGCTCCGCGGTGCTCTCTCGGACCGCGCCCGCGCCGGCCGCGTGCACGTCGTCACCGGGTTCGCCCCGGGCGAGGTGCCGTCGACGAAGGCCGCGATCGCCGTCCTCGACAACCTCTCGGGCCGCAAGAACGTCCTGGTGGTCGTCGAGCGCGTCGACGAGATCACGTGGAAGTCGCTGCGCAACGTCGAGCGGGTGCACCTGCTGGTCTCCGACCAGCTGAACACCTACGACGTGCTCATCAGCGACGACGTGGTGTTCACGCAGGGTGCGCTCGACGCGTTCCTCGCAGGCACCTCGCGCGCCAAGGAGGAGACCAAGTGAGCACCGTCGGCAAGGACCCGCGCGACATCCTGATCGCCCCGGTGGTCTCGGAGAAGAGCTACGGCCTGCTCGACGAGGGCAAGTACACGTTCCTCGTCGACCCGCGGGCCAACAAGACCGAGATCAAGATCGCCGTCGAGCAGGTCTTCGGCGTCAAGGTCGACTCGGTCAACACCGCCAACCGGCAGGGCAAGGCCCGCCGGACCCGGTTCGGCATCGGTCGCCGCAAGGCCACGAAGCGTGCGGTCGTCACCCTCCGCGAGGGTTCGATCGACATCTTCGGCGGACCGGTCGGCTGAGCGGCCCGAGAGGACTACTGACATGGGAATCCGTAAGTACAAGCCGACGACGCCGGGCCGTCGCGGCTCGAGCGTGGCCGACTTCGTCGAGCTGACTCGTTCCGAGCCGGAGAAGTCGCTGGTGCGCCCGCTGTCCAAGTCGGGCGGTCGCAACTCGACCGGCCGCGTGACCACCCGCCACCACGGCGGCGGCCACAAGCGGGCCTACCGGGTGATCGACTTCCGGCGCCACGACAAGGACGGCGTGCCGGCCAAGGTCGCGCACATCGAGTACGACCCCAACCGCACGGCGCGCATCGCGCTGCTGCACTACGCCGACGGCGAGAAGCGCTACATCCTCGCGCCGAACCGGCTGAACCAGGGCGACGTCGTCGAGGCGGGTGCCACGGCGGACATCAAGCCGGGGAACAACCTGCCGCTGCGCAACATCCCGACCGGCACGATCATCCACGCCATCGAGCTGCGGCCCGGCGGCGGTGCGAAGATCGCCCGCTCCGCGGGTGCTTCGGTGCAGCTCGTCGCCAAGGACGGCCCGTACGCGCAGCTGCGCATGCCGTCCGGTGAGATCCGGAACGTCGATCTGCGCTGCCGCGCGACGATCGGCGAGGTCGGCAACGCCGAGCAGTCGAACATCAACTGGGGCAAGGCCGGCCGCATGCGCTGGAAGGGCAAGCGCCCGACCGTCCGCGGTGTCGCGATGAACCCGATCGACCACCCGCACGGCGGTGGCGAGGGCAAGACCTCCGGTGGTCGTCACCCGGTCAGCCCGTGGGGTCAGCCGGAGGGCCGCACCCGTCGTCCGAACAAGCCGAGCGACAAGCTCATCGTGCGCCGTCGGCGCACCGGCAAGAAGCGCTGATAGGAGCCTGAGATGCCACGCAGCCTGAAGAAGGGCCCGTTCGTCGACGGCCACCTGCAGAAGAAGGTCGACGTCCAGAACGCGGCGGGAAGCAAGAACGTCATCAAGACGTGGTCGCGCCGCTCGGTCATCACGCCCGAGTTCCTCGGTCACACGTTCGCCGTGCACGACGGCCGCAAGCACACGCCGGTGTTCGTCACCGAGTCGATGGTCGGCCACAAGCTCGGCGAGTTCGCCCCAACGCGGACGTTCCGCGGCCACGAGAAGGACGACCGGAAGGGTCGTCGCCGCTGACCTCCGGGTCGGTGACGACGCCCTGACGGCGCAGACAGAAGGCAGGACAGCGATGGAAGCCATGGCGAAGGCGCGGTTCGTCCGCGTCACGCCCCAGAAGGCCCGACGCGTCGTGGACCTCGTCCGTGGCAAGCAGGCCGGCGAGGCGGTGGCCGTGCTGCGGTTCGCCCCGCAGGTTGCGGCCCAGCCGGTCCTCAAGACCGTGGAGTCCGCGATCGCGAACGCGGTCGAGGGGGCCAAGCGTGCCAGCACGCGGCTCGACGAGGCGAACCTCTACGTCTCGGAGATCTTCGTGGACGAGGGCCCGACGATGAAGCGGTTCCGGCCGCGCGCGCAGGGTCGTGCCGGCCGCATCCTCAAGCGCACGAGCCACATCACGGTGGTGGTCGCCGAGCGCGAGCAGGCGAGCGCACAGAGCACGAAGGGAAGGGCCCGATAGTGGGACAGAAGGTCAACCCGCTCGGGTACCGCCTGGGCATCACGACCGACCACCGTTCGCGGTGGTTCGCCGACTCGACCAAGCAGGGTCAGCGTTACCGCGACTACGTGCGCGAGGACGTGCAGATCCGCAAGCTGATGTCGACGGGCCTCGAGCGCGCCGGCATCGCGAAGGTCGAGATCGAGCGCACCCGTGACCGGGTCCGCGTCGACATCCACACCGCCCGCCCGGGCATCGTCATCGGGCGTCGTGGCGCGGAGGCCGACCGCATCCGCGGCGAGCTCGAGAAGCTCACCGGCAAGCAGGTGCAGCTCAACATCCTCGAGGTCAAGAACGCCGAGATCGAGGCGCAGCTGGTCGCGCAGGGCATCGCCGAGCAGCTCGCGAGCCGTGTCTCGTTCCGTCGCGCCATGCGCAAGGGCATCCAGTCCGCGCAGCGTGCCGGCGCCAAGGGCATCCGGGTGCAGGTCTCCGGCCGTCTCGGCGGCGCGGAGATGAGCCGTACGGAGTTCTACCGCGAGGGCCGGGTGCCGCTGCACACGCTGCGCGCCAACATCGACTACGGCTTCCACGAGGCCCGCACCACCTTCGGCCGCATCGGCGTGAAGGTCTGGGTCTACAAGGGCGACGTGACCGAGAAGGAGTTCGCCCGCGAGCAGGCGACGGCGGCTCCCCGTCCGTCGCGCGGCCCGCGTGCCGACCGGGGCGACCGTCCCGAGCGCGGTCCCCGCGCCGGTGCGCGTCGGCCCGAGCGCTCCGAGCAGTCGGACGCGCCGTCGTCGGACACCACCACTGAGACCGGAACGGAGGCCTGAGCCGTGCTCGTCCCGCGCAGGCTGAAGCACCGCAAGCAGCACCACCCCGGGCGCTCCGGCGCCGCGACCGGTGGTACCGCGATCGCCTTCGGCGAGTTCGGCATCCAGGCTCTCGAGCCCGCCTACCTCACCAACCGGCAGATCGAAGCGGCGCGTATCGCCATGACCCGTCACATCAAGCGTGGCGGGAAGGTCTGGATCAACGTCTACCCGGACCGTCCGATCACCAAGAAGCCCGCCGAGACCCGGATGGGTTCGGGCAAGGGCTCGCCGGAGTGGTGGATCGCCAACGTCAAGCCCGGCCGGGTGCTCTTCGAGCTGGCCGGGGTCCCCGAGGAGCTCGCTCGTGAGGCCATGCGCCGCGCGCAGCACAAGCTCCCGATGAAGACCCGTTTCCTGGTCCGCGAGGGAGGTGCCAGCTGATGGCCGTCGGAACCAAGGACCTCGCGCCCAGCGAGCTGGACGGCTACGACGACGAGCGACTCGTCGCCGAGCTGAAGAAGGCCAAGGAGGAGCTGTTCAACCTCCGCTTCCAGTCGGCCACCGGCCAGCTGGAGAGCCACGGTCGGCTCAAGGCCGTCCGCCGCGACATCGCCCGGATCTACACGATCCTGCGCGAGCGCGAGCTCGGCATCCGGACCGCCCCGAGCCCGAGCGAGTGAGGATCGCATGAGCACCAAGAACGAGTCGACGACGGCGACGTCCGAGCGCCGCGCGTACCGCAAGACGCGCCGGGGCTACGTCGTCAGCGACAAGATGGAGAAGACCGTCGTGGTCGAGGTCGAGGACCGGGTGAAGCACCCGCTCTACGGCAAGGTCATGCGGCGTACGAGCAAGGTCAAGGCGCACGACGAGCTGAGCTCGGCGGGCATCGGCGACCTCGTGCTCATCATGGAGACGCGTCCGCTGTCCGCCACCAAGCGGTGGCGTGTGGTCGAGGTCCTCGAGAAGGCCAAGTAAGCAGCACAAGTTGCCCACGGGTGGACGGTCCTCCGTCCGCGACGTGTGCATCACGGCAACTATCCGTTCGGCCAGGCTCGTCCGTCCGTGAGGCGGCCGGCGAGAACCCGCCAGACGACAGGAGCAGGTAGATGATCCAGCAGGAGACGCGGCTGCGCGTCGCCGACAACACGGGTGCCAAGGAGATCTTGTGCATCCGCGTGCTCGGCGGTTCCGGTCGCCGCTACGCCGGCATCGGTGACGTCATCGTCGCCACCGTGAAGGACGCGATCCCGGGCGGGAACGTGAAGAAGGGCGACGTCGTCAAGGCGGTCGTCGTCCGCACCCGCAAGGAGCGCCGTCGTGCCGACGGCTCGTACATCAAGTTCGACGAGAACGCGGCGGTGATCCTGAAGAACGACGGGGAGCCCCGCGGCACCCGCATCTTCGGCCCGGTCGGTCGCGAGCTGCGCGACAAGAAGTT
>DAIDJQ010000012.1 GCA_027451305.1 Cellulomonas sp. | reverse complement strand
GTCTGCACCACCTCGAAGACGTCTCGCTCGTCCGTCTCGGCGAAGCCGTACAGCGTCAGCGAGTCCTCTCGGACCACGAGCGTGGTGGCCAAGGTGGCCGGGCTGCCGGCACGCAGGGTCGCCAACGTGGCCGGCGTCGCCTGCACCAGCAGACCTACACCGCCCACCTCGAGCACAGCTGCGTCGAGCCGCACCGCCAGCACGGTGCCGTGGACCGAGGCGATCACCGCTGCCTCCTGTCTCGGGGTCGTCGTCGGCCGTCATCGTGCCACACCGGGGCGAACAGGTGTACGAACGACACGGTCAGCCGCGGCGACGCGACGCCTGCTCGGCTGCGGCCCAGGCGCGTTGTGCGGCCGTCATGGACCCCGGGGCGCGCTGCGGTGCACCGAGGCTGCCCGCGGGCCGCCACAGGTGGCAGATGGCCAGCGCGAGGGCGTCGGCCGCGTCGGCCGGCCGTGGCAGCTCGGTCAGGTCCAGGAGCCGCGCCACCATGGTCTGCACCTGCGCCTTGCCGGCGGTGCCGCTGCCGGTGACGGCCGCCTTCACCTCGCTCGGTGTGTGCAGCGCGACGGGGATCCGTCGTCGCGCTGCCGCGACCAGGGCGATGCCCGCCACCTGGGCGGTGCCCATCACGGTGCGCACGTTGTGCTGGGCGAAGACCCGCTCGACGGCCACCGCGTCCGGACCGTGCTCCTCGATCCACTCCTCGAGCTGCTGCTCGATGCGCCACAGCCGCTGGTCCACCTCGGCCGTCGGCTCGGACCGCGCCACCCCGACCGCCACCAGCCGCAGCTGCCGGCCGGGCAGTCCGTCGACCACGCCGAGCCCGCAGCGGGTCAGGCCGGGGTCGACTCCGAGGACGCGCACGTGGTGATGATGGACCGAGCCCGGCCGCCGCGATGGGCGACGTGCCGGGCGGCACCGTGAGGCTTCAGTCCTCGTCCTCGAGCTCGGCCATGACCTCGTCGGACGCGTCGAAGTTGGTGTAGACGTTCTGCACGTCGTCGGAGTCCTCGAGCGCGTCGATCAGCCGCAGGATCTTGCGCGCACCCTCGGCGTCCACCTCGACCTGCATGGACGGGTAGAACACCACGTCCGCCGAGTCGTACTCGATCCCGGCGTCCTGCAGCGCGGTGCGGACCGGCACCAGGTCGGTCGCCTCGCTCAGCACCTCGAAGCTGTCCCCGTTGTCGGTGATCTCCTCACCGCCTGCGTCCAGCACCGCCTCGGTCACCGCGTCCTCGTCGGTGCCTTCCTTGGGGACCACCACGACGCCCTTGCGGGAGAAGAGGTAGGAGACGGATCCCGGGTCGGCCATGGTGCCGCCGTTGCGGGTGAACGCCACCCGCACGTCCGAGGCGGCGCGGTTGCGGTTGTCCGTGAGGCACTCGACCAGCACCGCGATGCCGCCGGGGCCGTAGCCCTCGTACATGATCGTCTGGTAGTCGGCCCCACCGGCCTCCTGGCCGGACCCGCGCTTGACTGCGCGGTCGATGTTCTCGTTGGGGACCGAGGTCTTCTTGGCCTTCTGGATGGCGTCGAACAGCGTCGGGTTGCCCGCGGGGTCGCCACCGCCGGTGCGGGCCGCGACCTCGATGTTCTTGACCAGCTTGGCGAAGAGCTTGCCGCGCTTCGCGTCGATCACGGCCTTCTTGTGCTTGGTGGTGGCCCACTTGGAGTGACCCGACATCCGTTGCTACCCCTCAGTCCTCGTGCGTGCCGGTGGTCGCGGTCCGGGCGGCACCGCCGCCGCTCATCGGTCCCCGCGCACCATCTCGACGAACAGTCGGTGCACCCGCGTGTCCCCGGTCACCTCCGGGTGGAACGAGGTGACGAGCAACGGGCCCTGGCGCACCGCAACGATCGTACCGGCGGTAGGGCCGCCCTCGACGCGACCGAGGACCTGCGCGGCCGGTCCGACCTGCTCGACCCAGGGCGCCCGGATGAAGACGGCATGCACGGGGTCGCCGTCGATGCCGTCGATCCGCAGGTCCGTCTCGAAGGACGCGACCTGCCGGCCGAACGCGTTCCGGCGCACCGTCACGTCCAGGCCGCCGAGGGTCTGCTGGTCCGAGGTGCCGTCCAGCACCCGGTCGGCGAGCAGGATCATTCCCGCGCAGGAGCCGTAGGCCGGCATCCCGGCCCGCAGCCGGTCCCGTACCGGCCCGAACAGGTCGAAGGCACGCAGCAGCTTGTCGATGGTGGTGGACTCGCCGCCGGGCAGCACCAGCGCGTCGACGGCGTCGAGCTCGGAGGTGCGGCGGACCGGCACGCCCCGGGCGCCGACAGCGGCCAGGGCCGCGAGGTGCTCACGCACGTCGCCCTGGAGAGCGAGGACTCCGATGGTCGTGGTCACGGGCAGCGATCCTAGGTCGGTGCGGCGGACTGGCAGGCTGGGGTCCGTGGCGCGCACCGAGGACGAGACCGTCGCTGCGCTCGACGCGCGGGCGCGGGACCTGGACGAACAGCACCGGGGAACCGACCTCCGTGACCGGTTCGAGCTCCCGCCGGGCCTGCTCTACCTCGACGGCAACTCGCTGGGTGCGCTGCCGCGCGGGGTGGCCGAGGCGGTGGCCGCTGCGGTCCGCCTGCAGTGGGGTGCCGATCTCGTCGCGTCGTGGAACGACCACGGCTGGTGGGACTCGCCGCGGCGCATCGGGGATGCCATCGCAGGGCTCGTGGGCGCGGAGCGCGGACAGGTCGTGGTGGGCGAGTCCACGACGGTCCGGCTGCACCAGGCCCTGCACGCGGCGGCCGGCCTGCGGCCCGACCGTCACGTGCTGCTCACCGACCCGGGCTCGTTCCCCACCGACCTGTACGTCGCGGCGGGCGTGGCCGCCCAGGTCGGCTGGACGGTGGAGCTCGCGACGCCGGACGAGGCCCCGGCTGCCCTGGAACGGCTGGCGGCAGCGGGTCGGCCGGTCGCGGCGGTGGCGTTCTCCCACGTCGACTACCGGACCGGGCGGCTGTGGGACCTCCCCGGGGTCACGGCGACGGCGCACGCCGCCGGAGCGCTGGCGCTGTGGGACCTCTGCCACTCGGCCGGGGCGGTGCCGGTGGACCTGGACCGCAGCGGGGTGGACCTCGCCGTCGGCTGCACGTACAAGTTCCTGAACGGCGGTCCGGGCTCGCCGGCGTTCCTCTACGTCGCGGCCCGGCACCAGTGCGCGGCCGCGACCGTGCTGCCCGGGTGGCACGGGCACGCCAGGCCGTTCGCCATGGAGCGGGTGCACGAACCGGCGCCGGGGATCGAGCGGTTCCGGGTGGGCACGCCGCCGATGCTCTCGATGGTGGCGCTCGAGGCGGCGCTGCAGGCGTTCGACGGCGTCGACGTGACGACCGTGCGCGCACGGTCCCTCTCGCTCACCCGGTTCCTCCGGGAGGCAGTCGAGGTGCTGGTGCCGGGCACCGACGTGATCACCCCGGCCGAGGACGAGCGCCGTGGTTCACAGCTGTCGATCCGGCACCAGCAGGCGTACGGCGTGGTGCGGGCGCTGTCCGCACGCGGGGTGGTGGGCGACTTCCGCACCCCGGACGTGGTGCGCCTCGGCGTCGCGGCGCCGTACCTCACTCATGCGGACATGCTGGCGGCAGCTGGGGCCCTGTCCCAGGTGCTGGCGGCCGACGAGCATCTCGATCCCCGCTTCGAGGTGCGCGCCCAGGTCACCTGAGGGGCGCGTGCAGCAGGCCAGGGCTCGACGCGCTGCCGGCCCGGCGCCCGCGGCGACCGCGTCGTCCGCAGTCGTGACGGACGGATCGCCCGGTCAGGTCTCCCGCGCCAGGCCGAGGTGCCGCGTGACGCCGTCCCAACCGGGCAGGAGGGCGGCGACGAGGTCCACCAGCCCGACAGGGAACACCTCGATCGGCACGGTGCGCAGGTCGTCGAGCACCCACCAGCGCAGCTCGTCCAGCACGTCCAGCTCGACGTGGGTCCACCCGTCCCGCGTGAACGCACCCAGGTGCCGGGACGCCACCCGTGCGAGGTACAGCTCCTCGTCCTGCCGGCAGTGCTGGGCGTAGAAGTCGAAGATCGCCGACCGCGTGTAGACGGGCCCGACCAGCGCCTCGACGTCGAGCCGGATGCCGGTCTCCTCGAGCAGCTCCCGGACGGCGGCCTCGCGCGAGCTCTCCCCCGCGGCGATTCCGCCCCCGACCGTGAACCACCAGCTCCGGTCCGGCTGGTCGAGGTCGTGGCCCCGCATGAGCAGCACGCGATCCTGCTCGTCGAGCAGGATCACCCGCGCCGCGCGCCGGAACAGCAGACCGTCCGGGCCGGGCACCCAGTCGGGGCCCAACCCGGACGCGGCGCCGTCCGTGGGCGTGGTCGCCGGCCGTTCCGGCTCGGCCGTGTCGCCCCCGGCGCGGTCGTCGGGGTCTGCGGTCACCAACCCCGCTCGGCGAGGCGGTGCGGCACGGGCACGTCGTCGACGTTGATGCCGACCATGGCCTCGCCGAGACCGCGGGAGACCTTCGCGATGACGTCCGGGTCGTCGTAGAAGGTGGTGGCCTTCACGATCGCGGCCGCGCGCTGGGCGGGGTTGCCGGACTTGAAGATGCCGGAGCCCACGAACACGCCCTCGGCGCCGAGCTGCATCATCATCGCGGCGTCGGCCGGCGTGGCGATGCCGCCTGCGGTGAAGAGCACCACCGGCAGCTTGCCGGCGCGGGCCACCTCGGCCACCAGGTCGTAGGGGGCGGCGAGCTCCTTCGCGGCGAGGAACAGCTCGTCCTCAGGCAGCGAGGTCAGCCGACGGATCTCGTCGCGGATGGTCCGCATGTGGGTGGTGGCGTTCGACACGTCGCCCGTGCCGGCCTCACCCTTCGAGCGGATCATCGCCGCGCCCTCGTTGATGCGCCGCAGCGCCTCGCCGAGGTTGGTGGCACCGCAGACGAAGGGGACGGTGAAGGCCCACTTGTCGATGTGGTGCGCGTAGTCGGCCGGCGTCAGGACCTCGGACTCGTCCACGTAGTCGACACCGAGGCTCTGCAGCACCTGCGCCTCGACGAAGTGCCCGATCCGCGCCTTGGCCATCACGGGGATCGACACCGTGCTGACGATGCCGTCGATCAGGTCGGGGTCGCTCATCCGCGCGACGCCGCCCTGGGCCCGGATGTCGGCCGGCACGCGCTCCAGTGCCATCACCGCGACCGCGCCGGCGTCCTCGGCGATCTTGGCCTGCTCCGGGGTGACGACGTCCATGATGACGCCGCCCTTGAGCATCTCGGCCATGCCGCGCTTCACCCGCGCGGTGCCGATCACGCCGCTGTCCTGGGCTTCCTTCTCGGTGCTCACGTCGCGCCTCGCTGATCCGTTCCTGCGGGTGGGGGACGGTCCATCGTAGACCGTGGGCCTGGACGGACCGCCCCGCGGTCAGGTGCGCGGACGCACCGTCGGCAGTCCCTCGGGCCATGCGTCGTCGAGCTCGAGGGTCACCGGGTTCGGCGCCGTCCCGGCGAGGCGCAGGAGGCGGACCAGCGCGCCACGGCGCGCTGCGCGAGCCTGGGCGACGGCGTCGTTGTGGAACCGCCGTGCCAGCTGCACGCGGAACCAGGCTGCTGCGAGGTCGTCCAGGAGCCCGTCACCACCGGGCTCGGCCCGGAGCGCACTGACCTCGTCCGGGTCCCGGAGGACTTCGCGGAGTGCCGCCGTCAGGTCGCTCTCCACCTGGCCGCGGTCGCACGCCGAGGCCGGTCCGGCCGGACGGTCGGCCGCCGGTGGGGACGTGTCGAGCAGGTGGCGGAGCTCGGCGGGCAACGAGGCGTTGGACTCGGAGCCCTCACAGCTGAGCGCGGTCCAGGCCGCCTCGCCGACGATCATGGCGCTGGCCGGGTCGAGCATGCCGCTGGTGGCCAGCTCGGCCGCGGCGGTCGCACGGCGCACCAGCTGGGCGTCCACGACGGCTCGGGACGCTCCCATCTTGCGGTGCAGCCGGTCGAGGCGGGTCGCGGCGACCCAGGCCGACCAGAGCAGCAGTGCGAGGACCACCGCGGCCGCCACCAGGAGCATCTCGATCGCGCTCACCGGGCGTCACGTCCCCGGCGCAGCTCCATCAGGCGTGCTCCGCGCAGCGATGACGGGTCCTCGCCGACCGGCGCGTCCCGGCCTGCCACCGCCATCTCGTAGACGGTCAGCACCTGGTCGCTCACGGTCGACCAGTCGTAACGGCGCACCACCTCGCGGGCGTGCTCGGACACCGTCCGGCGCAGACCGGCGTCGTCGAGCACGCGCAGGAGCGTGGCGGCCAGGTCGACGCTGTCGCCCGTGCGGAACAGCACGCCTGCCGCGCCGTCGTCGAGCACGCGCGCGAAGGCCCCGAGGTCGCTGGCCACCACCGGGGTGCCGGCGCTCATCGCCTCGACCAGCACGATGCCGAACGACTCGCCCCCGGTCTGCGGTGCGCAGTACACGTCCGCCGAGGCGAGCAGGCGGGCCTTGTCCTCGTCGGACAGGCCGCCGAGGAACTCGACGGAGCCCGCACGCGCGCCCAGCACCTCCTGGGCCTGGTCGGCCCCGGTCTCGCCGCGACCTGCCACCAGGAACCGCGCCCCGGGTACCTGGTCCAGCACGCGCGCGACGGCAGCGAGCAGCACCGGCAGCCCCTTGCGCGGCTCGTCCAGCCGCCCCAGGTACGCGATCGTCGGCGCCTCGGGGGTGCCGGTCCAGCGTTCGTCGCGACCGGCCGTGGCGAACCGGTCGACGTAGACGCCGTTGGGGATGACCACGGCGTCCCCGCCCAGGTGCTCGACGAGCGTGCGCCGGGCGTCCTCCGACACCGCGATCCGGGCGGAGATCTTCTCCAGCGACTGTCGCACCAGCGGGTATGCGAGCTGGAGCGAGCGGGACCGGACGATCGCCGTGTGGAACGTGGCGACGACGGGGCCGTCGGCGATCCACAGCGCGAGCATCCCGAGGCTGGGGGTGACGGGCTCGTGCAGGTGCAGCACGTCGAACTGCCCGGCGGTGAGCCATCGGCGCACGCGGGCCGCGGTGACGGGGCCGAACGTGAGGCGGGCGACGGAGCCGTTGTAGTGCACGGGCACCGCCCGGCCCGCCGGGACGAGGTACTCGGGCACGGGGGTGTCGTCGGCTGCCGGGGCGAGCACCGAGACCTCGTGCCCCGCAGCGATCAGCGCCTCGGCCAGGTCCCGGACGTGGAACTGCACCCCGCCCGGCATGTCGAACGAGTACGGGCAGACGATGCCGACCCGCAGCGGCCGGTGGGCGGCCCGCCGGGCGTTCACGGTCCGTCCGACCCGGCGGCCACCGTCGCGGCGTAGCGCTCCGGGTCCAGGTCGGCCACGAACACCCGCTGCAGCATGTGCCAGTCCTGCGGGTGGGCTGCGATCGCCGCGGCGACGACGTCCACCCAGGCCTGGGTGACGACCTGCACGCGGTCGCGGTGCGGCATGTCGGCCGGAACCGGGATCACCGGGGAGAAGTCCAGCACCACACCCCAGGGCGACCTCGCCCGCCGACGGCGCTCACCGTGCAGCCGCTCGTACCAGATGCCGACGGCGCACAGCGGTGCGCCGGTCATCACCGTCAGCGCGGCCGGACCGGCGGCGACCCGTGCGGTCTCTCCGAACAGCCGCACCTCGACGCCGTGGGCCGTGAGGTCCCGGTCCGCGACGAGGGGCAGCACCCCGGGTCCCGAGCGGGTGGTCCGCACCAGCTCCCGGAACACGTCGGTGCCCCCCGTCAGCGGCAGGATCCGCAAGCCCAGGCTCTCTCGGAACGCGAGGAACTCCTGGAACAGCTCCTCCGGCTGCAGGCGCTCGGCCACGGTGGTGACGGGCGCGAGGTGGTCGATCGCCCAGGCACCGGCGAGGTCCCAGTTCCCCATGTGGCCGAGCGCGAGCACCACCTGCCGGTCGTCGTCGAGGTACGGCTGCAGGTGCTCGCGTCCCGTCATCCGCACCCGGGCCGCCATCGCGTCCGGTCCCATCCCCGGGAGCGTGAACGCCTCGCCGAAGTAGCGCAGGTAGGACCGCATCCCGGCGCGGGACAGCCGGCGGAGCCCGGCGGTGCTCAGGTCGGGCCGGACGCGGCGCAGGTTCGCCTCGAGGCGGCGGACGCCGGCGCCGTGCCGCAGCCAGGCGAGGTCCGCCGCCAGTGTCGTGGTCCCGCGGACCGCCGGGCCCGGCACGTGCCGGGCCCAGCGCCACGCGACCGCGTAGGCGCGCGCGACGTCGAGGCGAGGCAGCCTCACCGGCCGGCCTCGAGCACCTGTCGCCGTACGGCCGCCATGCGCTGGCCGACGGTGATCGCCGAGGCGACGGCGAGCAGGCCGAGCACCAGGGTCAGCACGAGCCGTGGCAGGCCGACGCCGACCGCGGCGGTGGCCACGAGCACGGCGACCAGCCGGTCCGCGCGCTCGGCGATCCCGCCGGAGGCCGTCATACCGAGGCCCTCGGCCCGGGCGCGGGCGTAGGGCACCACCGATCCGAGGATCAGGCACGCGAGCGCGAGAACCGCGGTGAGGCGGTCGTGCCCGCCGCCGAAGTACCACAGCACCAGACCGCCGAAGACGGCGGCGTCGGCGAAGCGGTCCAGGGTCGAGTCGAGGAAGGCGCCCCACGGGCCCGACCGGCCCGCCTGCCGAGCCATGACGCCGTCGAGCGAGTCGGTCAGCGCGCTGAGGCCGATCACCACGGCGCCGACCAGCAGGTGCCCGGTCGGGAACGCCCACAGGCCCGTGACCACGACGACGAGAGTCCCCGTCGCCGTGACCGCGTCCGGGCTCACCCCGGCTCGCAGCAGGATGCGGGCGACCGGGGTGAACAGTCGCGTCATCGCGCCGCGCAGACCGTGCAGCACGTCGCTCACTCCCCCCGGTTCGGCCACGCCGCCGCGAGGCGGGTGCGGGTGTCGGCCAGCAGCTCCGGCAGAGCCCGGCTCCGCGCGACGATCGGCAGGAAGTTGGAGTCCCCGCGCCAGCGCGGCACCACGTGCTGGTGAAGGTGCGCGGCGATACCGGCACCGGCGACCTCGCCCTGGTTCATCCCCAGGTTGAACCCCTGCGGCGTCATCACCTCACGCAGCACCCGCATCGCGCGCTGCGTGAGGGACGTCAGCTCCTCGGACTCCTCGCCGGTGAGGTCGGTGTAGTCGGGGACGTGCCGGTACGGGCACACCAGCAGGTGGCCGGAGTTGTACGGGTACAGGTTGAGCACCACGTACGCGACCTCGCCACGCGCGACGACCAGGCTCTGCTCGTCCGGCTGCGTGGGCGCGCGGCAGAACGGGCAGCCGGGTCCCGGCTCGTCGTCGGTCGGCTTGTCCGCACCGCCGATGTAGGCCATGCGGTGCGGCGTCCACAGCCGCTGGTAGCCGTCGGGGTCGCCCACCAGGCCGCCGTCAGCCTCCACGGCGGGGCCGGCTGCCTCCTCGTCGGCCACCCTCAGACCTGGACGCGGTCGCGCACCGCGGCGGCCACGCGCTCGACCGCCACGGCGACCGGCACGCCGTTCTCCTGCCGGCCGTCACGGAACCGGAACGAGACGGCACCCGCCTCGACGTCCTCTCCCCCCGCGATCAGCACGAACGGCACCTTCTGCGTCGCCGCGTTCCGGATCTTCTTGCCGAAGCGGTCGTCCGAGGCGTCCACCTCCGCCCGGATCCCGCGTGCGCGCAGCTGGGCGACGACGTCCTCGAGGTACGGCTGGAACGGCTCGGCCACGGGCACTGCGAGCACCTGCACGGGGGCGAGCCAGGCCGGGAACGCCCCGGCGTAGTGCTCGACGAGGATCGCGAAGAACCGCTCGATCGACCCGAACAGCGCCCGGTGGATCATCACCGGACGCTGCCGGCTGCCGTCCGCGGCGGTGTACTCCAGCTCGAACAGCTCGGGCTCGAAGAAGTCGAGCTGGATGGTCGACAGCTGCCAGGTCCGGCCGATCGCGTCCTTGGCCTGCACGGAGATCTTGGGACCGTAGAACGCGGCGCCGCCCGGGTCGTCGACGAGCGTCAGCCCGGACGCGGTGGCGACCTCGCGCAGCGTGTCGGTGGCCTCCACCCACGTCGCGTCGTCACCCACCGACTTCTTGGGGTCGCGCGTGGACAGCTCGAGGTAGAACTCGTTCAGCCCGTAGTCGCGCAGCAGGTCCAGGACGAAGGTGAGCAGCGAGGCGAGCTCGTCGCGCATCTGCTCGCGGGTGCAGTAGATGTGCGAGTCGTCCTGCGTGAACCCCCGTGCGCGGGTCATGCCGTGCACCACGCCGGACTTCTCGTACCGGTACACCGTGCCGAACTCGAACAGCCGCAGGGGCAGCTCGCGGTAGCTGCGACCACGCGACCGGTACACGAGGTTGTGCATGGGGCAGTTCATCGGCTTGAGGTAGTAGTCCTGGCCCTCACGCTTGACGGTGCCGTCCTCGTGGTACTCGGTGTCCAGCCGCATGGGCGGGTACATGCCGTCGGCATACCAGTCGAGGTGCCGCGACGTGTGGAACAGCTGCGCCTTGGTGATGTGCGGGGTGTTGACGAAGGAGTAGCCGGCCTCGACGTGCCGGCGGCGGCTGTACTCCTCCATCTCCATCCGCACGATCCCGCCCTTGGGGTGGAAGACGGCCAGGCCGGAGCCGATCTCGTCCGGGAACGAGAACAGGTCCAGCTCGGAGCCGAGGCGGCGGTGGTCGCGACGCTCGGCCTCGGCGAGGCGGTCGAGGTGCGCCCGCAGCTCGTCCTTGGTGGGCCACGCGGTGCCGTACACACGCTGCAGCTGGGGGTTCTTCTCGCTGCCACGCCAGTAGGCGGCCGCGGAACGGGTCAGCTGGAAGCCGTTGCCGATGAGCCGGGTGCTGGGCAGGTGCGGGCCGCGGCACAGGTCCTGCCAGGCCAGCGAGCCGTCCTTGCGGAGGTTCTGGTACATGGTCAGGCCGCCGAGCCCGACCTCGACCGAGGCGCCGTCCTCGTCGGACGCGTCGCCCTTGAGACCGATCAGCTCGAGCTTGTAGGGCTCGTCGGCCTCGATCTGCCGCGCCTGCGCCTCGGTGACGTCCACGCGGCGGAAGACCTGACCCTCCTTGACGATGCGGGCCATCACCTTCTCCGCAGCACGCAGATCCTCCGGGGTGAACGGCGTCTCGACGTCGAAGTCGTAGTAGAAGCCGTCGGTGATGGGCGGTCCGATGCCGAGGCGAGCCTTGGCGTTGACCTCCTGCACCGCCTGGGCCAGCACGTGCGCGGTCGAGTGCCGCAGCACGGCCAGACCGTCGGGCGAGCCGATGGTCACGCCCTCCACCACCGCCCCGGCGGGCAGCGGCAGGTACAGGTCGCGCAGCTCTCCGTCGACGCGGACGACGACGACCTCGCGGCGGTCGGCGAACAGGTCGGTGCCCGTCGTGCCCGCCTCGACCGTGGTCTCGACTCCGTCGACGGTCAGCATGATGGGCTCGGACACGGACTGTGCTCCTCGGGTTCGGTCGGCACGCTGCCGCCGATGGTCGGCGGCGGGCCGCACAGGCCCGGCAGCAGCCGGGCCGCGCGTGGCTCGATGCTACCGAGCCCTCCTCCGCCTTTCGCCCACCGGGTCCGCCGGACAGGTCCGCGCAGGGACGACGAAGGGGTCCCGCCGCGGCGGGACCCCTTCTGCTGTGGGCGATACTGGGTTCGAACCAGTGACCTCCTCGGTGTGAACGAGGCGCTCTACCACTGAGCCAATCGCCCGGCGAACGCCCACCGTAGCGGGCGTCGAGAGGATGCTACCCAACCCGGAGCGGATCGCCGAACCGGTCACGCACCGCCCGTATACGCCCGTTCGGGTGGCGACGGAAGAGACCGGACGAAATGCCCCCGCTCCGGGCGGGTGAAAGGTGTCGGTCACCCACGCCAGATCAGGGGCTGCGCTGCCATGATGTGACTGTCCGATGAGCCCGCCGACTGGAGGACCCGATGACGAACTCGTCGTACGACGTCGTCGAAGTCGTCGCGATGCAGCTCATCGGCTCCGACGCGAGCGTGGTCCCGGTGAGCACCCAGCTGGCGTTCCGGACCACCGACCCGTACACCGTCCGGGCCGTGTTCACCGGCGGTCAGTCGTCCTCGACGTGGCTGCTCGGCCGCGAGCTGCTGGCGCAGGGGATGCACGCCACCTCCGAGGATCCTGCCGGCACCGGCGACGTGCAGATCTGGCGTGACGAGGACCCCGACTACACGCTCGTCTCGCTGTCCGGGGTGGAGGGCAGCGCCCTGCTCGCGGCGCCGACGGAGCCGGTGCTCCGGTTCCTCGCGGCGACCGAGTCGCTGGTGCCGCTCGGTGCCGAGAGCGACCGCATGGAGGGCGAGATCAGCGCCCTGATCGCCGCGCTGCTGACCGCCTGACCCCAGGCGTTCGCCGATTCCCAGGTGCTACGGCGCGCGCTCAGCGTCGTCCGCGCGGTCCCGAGGACGCCAGCCCGACGAGCCGAGCCGCCTTCAGCTCCGTCTCCCGCCACTCGGCTGACGGGTCGCTGCCCCAGGTGATGCCCGCACCGGTGCCGAAGCGGAGCACTCCCGCGGACCACCAGAAGGTCCGGATGCCGACGGCGAGCCGGGCTGCCACCGACCCGTCCTCCCGCACGTGCACCCACCCGACGGTGCCGCAGTACGGTCCGCGGGGTACCGGCTCGAGCTCGCCGATCAGGCGCAGCGCCGACGACTTGGGTGCTCCCGACACCGATCCCGGCGGGTAGGTCGCGTCCAGCACCCGCCGCCAGCCGTCCGGAGCGCGGGCCACCTCGGGGTCGAGGCGACCCGTGACCGTCGACACGAGGTGCACCAGGCCGGGGTGCCGTTCCTCGCCGAGCAGGGTGGTGACGTCGACCGAGCCCGGGAGGCACACCCGCTGCAGGTCGTTGCGGACCAGGTCGGTGATCATCACGTTCTCGGCACGGTCCTTGGCCGTGAGGCCCGCGACATCGACGGCCGTGCCCTTGATGGGGCCCGTGGTGATCGCGCCGGAGTCCACCGACAGGTAGAGCTCGGGAGACGCCGTCACTACCCAGACGCCGGAGTCCTCCTCCGACGGGCCCACCTGGACTCCCCCTTGGTACGGCGCCGGGTTGCCCGCTGCGAGCACCCGGCCGAGCTCCCAGGCATCCGGACCGCGCGGCGGTGCCGGCAGGTCCGCCCGGAGGACCCGGCAGAGGTTCACCTGGTAGACGTCGCCGGCCCTGATGCGCGCCCGAACCGTCTCGACGCCGGCCTCGTACTGCTCACGGACCATCGAGCTCGACCAGGCGCCTGTGTCAGGACCGGTCCACGCCGGCTCGTGGTGCGGCTCCCGGTGCGTCTTGTCGACGCGGACGTCCGCGAAGCGCCAGGCGCGCACACGACCCTCGAACTCCCCCACCACGGCCCACCAGCCGGGACGCACCAGTCCGTCGGGCCGGTCCGCCAGGTCCACGGTCTCGATCGCACCGCGCGCCCGGACGCCGGCGAACCAGGCTGTCGCGTCCGGATCGAGCACGGCCTCACGCTAGCGGCCGGAGAGGGTGGCGCCGCGCCGCCGGCGCGACCGGTTGGACTCTTCCCGACGACCTCGGTTAGAGTTCGGGACGCACACGGCGAACCCCCCGGGGTCGTCGGCAGCGCGGACGTGGCTCAGTTGGTAGAGCATCACCTTGCCAAGGTGAGGGTCGCGGGTTCGAATCCCGTCGTCCGCTCGGAGGCTCTCCACATCGGCTACCAGCCGCTGGGGACTGCGGTCTCACCGGTGGAGTGGCCGAGAGGCGAGGCAGCGGCCTGCAAAGCCGTATACACGGGTTCGAATCCCGTCTCCACCTCGGTTCACCACCGAAAGGGCGATTGGCGCAGCGGGAGCGCGCTTCCCTGACACGGAAGAGGTCACTGGTTCGATCCCAGTATCGCCCACCAGCATCACTGCAGGTCACAGGCCGTTTCGGAGGGATCCGGGACGGCCTTCTTGCTTCTCGGAGGCGTCCGTACCCCAACGCGTACCCCAACGCGATCTGCAGCGATGCTCCCGGACGGGCGTGGACAGCGGTGCTCTGCACCGGATGAGGTGCCCCGTTCGAGGGGTGAGTCAGGGATGCAGGATGTCCGAGAGGGCATCCATCGCTGCCTGCGCGACGGCGTCGGAGACGTGGCCGTAGTCGTCCGCAGTGATGCGGATGTCGGCGTGGCCCAGGAGCACGCTGACGGCCTTGATGTTGACGCAGGCCTCCAGCCATGCGGTGGCTGCCGAGTGGCGCAGGGTGTGCACGTTGACGCCGGGCAGCCCGGCCTTGGCCGCGGCTGTCGTCATGGCACGCAGCACGTTGCGCGGATCCATGGGACGTCCGGTCTCGGTGAGAGCGCCCCGCTCGAGGTCGACGGCGTCCCACGTGAGGGCGAGTGCCTCGCCCTTGCGCAGCCCGGTGGTGGCGATCACCGTCGCGCACGGTC
>DAIDJQ010000011.1 GCA_027451305.1 Cellulomonas sp. | reverse complement strand
GAGCAGCGCCAGCCCCTCCAGGTCGAGGTCGTTGGTCGGCTCGTCCAGCAGGTAGAGGTCGTACCGGGACAGCAGCAGGGCGGCCAGCCCCACCCGCGCGGCCTCGCCGCCGGACAGCGCCGTCATCGGCAGGCCGGGGTCCAGGCTCAGACCGAGATCGGCGAGCACGGTGCCGGTGCGTGCGTCGAGGTCGGCGCCGCCCAGTGCCATCCAGCGCTCGAGGGCCTCGGCGAACTCGTCGTCCGCTCCGTCCTCGCCCGACGCGAGGCGCTCCGCCGCGGTGTCCATCGCCACCTGCGCCGCTGCGACGCCCGTGCGTCGCTCCAGGTGGGCGTGCACCGACTCGTCCGGGCGCCGCTCGATCTCCTGTGCGAGGTAGCCGAGCTGGGCGTGCGTCGGCGCCACCGAGATGCTCCCGGCATCCGGGCGACGCTCACCGGCCAGGATGCGCAGCAGGGTGGACTTGCCCGCGCCGTTGGGCCCGACGAGACCGACGACGTCACCCGGCGCGACGACCAGGTCGACGCCCGAGAACAGCTCGCGGTCACCGAAACCGGCACCCACCCCCTTGGCCTGCACGGTCGCGCTCATGACGAGGATTCTCCGGCAGAGCCTGCCGACCTCGTGCAAGCGCACGACGGCCTGCCGGCGGTGCGACGAGTCCGTCGCTGCGCCAGGTTCGGCCACGACCTCGACCTGACGGCGCTGGGGGGTGCCGGCACCCGATCCTGCCCTTCTCGGTGTTAACGTTGCCACCGGTCGCACGGGTGCCTCCCAGGACGCACCTCGGCCCGACACGGGAACCTCGAGGAGGCTGCCGTCGTGGACAGTCGTCGGACGTCGGACGGAGCACAGCAGCTATGACGTGGTTGGTCACCGGCGGTGCCGGGTACATCGGCTCGCACGTGGTGCGCGCCTTCCGCTCGGCAGGGGTGGGCGCCGTCGTCCTCGACGACCTCTCCTCCGGCCACCGCGCCTTCGTCTCCGACGACGTACCGCTGGTGGTCGGCTCCGTGCTGGACACGGACCTCGTGACCCGGACGCTGCGGGAGCACCGGGTGAGCGGCGTCGTGCACCTGGCCGGGTTCAAGTACGCCGGGGTGTCCGTGCAGCGCCCGCTCCACACGTACGAGCAGAACGTCACCGGTACGGCGCACCTGCTGGAGGCGATGGCGGCGTCCGACGTGGAGTCGATCGTGTTCTCGTCGTCGGCCGCCGTGTACGGGACGCCGGACGTGCCCGTCGTCACCGAGACGACGCCCACCGACCCGCAGTCCCCCTACGGGCAGAGCAAGCTGATCGGCGAGTGGCTGCTCGCCGACCAGGCGACCGCCGCCGGTCTGCGGCACACGTCCCTGCGCTACTTCAACGTGGTGGGCTCGGGGTACGACGACCTGTTCGACACCTCCCCGCACAACCTGTTCCCCCTGGTGTTCGACGCTCTCCTGGGCGGCCGGACACCGATCGTCAACGGCGACGACTACCCCACGCCGGACGGCACCTGCGTGCGCGACTACGTCCACGTGCAGGACCTCGCCGAGACGCACGTCGCGGCGGCCCAGGCCCTGGCCGACGGCACTCCCCTGCGGCGCGTGTACAACCTCGGCGCCGGCGACGGCGTGTCCGTCCGGCAGATCATGTCCGCGATCGCCGAGGTGACGGGCATGCCGTTCGAGCCGCTCATCGGCCCCCGGCGCGCCGGTGACCCGGCGCGGATCGTCGCCTCGGGCGCCCTGGCGACGCAGGACCTCGGCTGGAACCCGCACCGCACCCTGACCGACATGGTCGCCAGCGCCTGGCAGGCGCGACAGAGCCACCCGACCACCGACTGACGAGAGGACGCCGCCACCGATGTCGAGCGCCATGCAGCCCGCCTGGGACGACCCCACGGGCATCGAGCACGCCACAAGCCTGTTCACCAGCACGTTCGGTTCCACGCCCGACGGGGTCTGGGCCGCCCCCGGCCGGATCAACCTGATCGGCGAGCACGTCGACTACAACGCAGGCCTGTGCCTGCCGGTGGCGCTGCCGCACCGCACGTTCGCAGCCGTGCGCGGCAGGGACGACGGCCGCGTCCGCCTGGTGTCGGCCCAGGCGCCGGGCGAGCCCTGGGAGGGAACGCTCGACGACCTCGCACCGGGACGCGTGCACGGCTGGTCCGCCTATGCGGGGGGCCCGGCCTGGGTGCTCCGCGACGAGGGGGCCGTGGTCCGGGGCTTCGACGCGGTGGTCACGTCGTGCGTGCCGACGGGGTCCGGGCTCTCGTCCTCCGCGGCAATCGAGGGGTCGCTGGTGCTCGCGGTCCAGGAGCTGTCGGCCCTGGGCGCTCTGGACGACGACGTCCGTACCGCGCTGGCGGCGGCCTGCGTGCGAGCCGAGAACGAGGTGGCGGGCGCGCCGACCGGAGGAATGGACCAGGCCGCCAGCCTGCGCTCGCACCCCGGGCACGCCCTGCTGCTCGACTGCCGCGACCTGTCCGTCTCGCACGTCCCGTTCACGCCGGCCGACGAGGGCCTGGCGATCCTGGTGGTCGACACCCGTGCCCCCCACACGAACAACGACGGTCAGTACGGGCTGCGCCGCGAGCAGTGCCGTTCAGCGGCACGGCAGCTCGGCGTCTCCTCGCTGCGCGAGGTGACGGACCTCGGCGCGGCACTTCGGGCGCTGCCGGACCCGACGGAACGTGCACGCACCCGACACGTCGTGACGGAGATCGCGCGCGTGCGTGAGTTCGTCGCCCTGCTGCAGGCCGGTGCGCTGGCGAGCACCGGCTCGCTGCTGGACGCGTCGCACGCCTCGCTGCGGGACGACTACGAGGTCTCCTGCGCCGAGCTGGACGTGGCCGTCGAGGCCGCACGCGCCGGGGGTGCGCTCGGTGCCCGGATGACCGGGGGCGGGTTCGGCGGCTCGGCGATCGCCCTGGTCCGGGCGACGGAGATCGACGCGGTGGCCGAGGCGGTGCGCGCCGCCTACACGGCTCGCGGCTGGGCCGAGCCGGCCTTCCTCGTCTCGGACACCGCGGCACCGGGCTCGCGTGTCGGCTGAGACGCCGCCGAGAGCCGAACCGGCGGACCGGGCAGGGGCTGCTGCCCCTTCGTCCCCCGTGCCTGCTCCGCCGACCGCCGGCCGGGGAGCCCGCACCTCGGTGGGCGACGTGGCGCGGCTCGCCGGTGTCTCGCCCCAGACGGTCTCGCGGGTCTCGAACGGGTCCGCCGCCGTGCGGCCCGGCACGAGGGCACGCGTGCTCGAGGCGATGGAGTCGCTCGGCTACGCGCCCAACCACGCAGCGCGCGCGCTGCGCTCCGGCACCTTCGGCGCGATCGGCGTCGTGGCGCACCGACTGGCCCGCACCGGGGAGACCCGGACGGTCGAGGCGGTCGTGGAGGCGGCCCGGCGCGAGGGGTTCACCGTGTCGCTGGTGGACGTGCACACCCCCTCGCCGGACGACGTCAGCGCGGCTGTGCAGCGGCTGGACAACCAGGCGGTGGACGGACTGGTGGTGATCCGCGCCGAGACCGCCACTCCCGAGACGCTGGCGCTCCCCTCCCGGCTCCCCGTGGTGGTGGCCGACTCGCGGTTCGTCGGGCAGCACGCCGCCGTCGGCGCCGACGAGACCGCCGGCGCCCGGGCCGCGGTGGAGCACCTCGTGGCGCTCGGTCACCGACGGGTGCACCACGTCGCAGGACCGGACGGATCCGTCCCCGCACGGCTGCGGGCGGACTCCTGGCGGCAGGCGTGCGCTGCGGCCGGCGTCGGGGCACCCCCGCCCGAGACGGGCGACTGGACGGCCGGATCCGGGTACCGCGCCGGGCTGAGGCTGGCGGCGGACCCCCTGGTCACGGCGGTGTTCTGCGCCAACGACGAGATGGCGGTCGGCCTGGTCCGCGCGATGTTCGAGGCCGGGCGACAGGTGCCGGGCGACGTGTCGGTGGTGGGGTTCGACGACATCCCGCTGGCCGAGTACCTCTGGCCGCCCCTCACCACCGTGGTGCACGACTTCGAGCAGATCGGTCGCGAGCTGGTCAACCTTCTGGTGCGGCAGATCAGGGACCGGGTGGACGCGAGCGCCGAGCGGGTGGTAGTGCCCGCGCCCCTCGTTGTCCGAGCGAGCACCGCACCGCCGGCCGGTTCGGCCGGAACCAGCAGGGGGCGCGGTGCCTGAGGGCCGGCCCAGCCCGGGACCCGACGGCGCCGGCACCGGACGTGTCGTCGTCGCGCGGGCGCGGGACGAGCGCGGGGAGCTGGCGCTCGCCCGACGGGACGGCGTCGTGGAGCTGGTGGTCGACGGCGTGTTCGCCATGGACACCGTGGACACGGGGACTGAACGGGCGCTCGCGCAGCGGTCGCTGGACCTGCTCGTCGCGACGCGCGGTCCCGCCGCACCGGCGCGGGTGCTGGTGGGCGGCCTCGGCCTCGGCTTCACGGTCGCGGCACTGCTGGCCGACGCCCGGGTGGGTCAGGTCCACGTGGTCGAGATCCACGCAGCCCTCGTCGCCTGGGCACACCAGGGACGGCTGCCGCTGCCGAGCCCCGCCCTCGGCGACCCGCGCGTCACGGTGACTGTCGGCGACGTGCTCGACGTGGTCCCGGGGCTCCCCGCGGCCTCGCTCGACGTCGTGCTGCTGGACGTGGACAACGGCCCGGGGTTCCTGATCCACGAGGGGAACGCGGCCGTGTACGGCTCCGAGTTCCTCGCCGCGGCTGCGCGGGCGCTCGCGCCGGGCGGGGTGCTGGGCGTGTGGTCCGCCGATCGGAGCAGGCCGCTGGCGGACGCGCTGCGCGGGCTCGTCGGCCTGAGCACCGTGGTCGAGGTGCCGCTCGAGGTCCGTCGGGACGGTCGCGCGTTCACCTACGCGCTCTACCTCGCGGTACGAGGGGACGTGCCGTGACACCCGCTCGTCCGGCCGCGTCGCACCTCGCGCGGCGGCTCGAGCGCCAGGACCCCACGGGACCCCACCGCGGACCGCGTTCGCTCTGCCCGTGCTCGGCACGTGCCCGCGCACCCCGCAGCCTCCCGGGGTGCGCACTCGTCGGGCGGCGCAGTCGCCCGGGCCACCGGGCGACGGACGGGCCGGTGCGGCGGACGGCCCTCTCATGACGACCGCTCTGCTCGCCGGTGCCGCCGCCGGGCTCGCGGTCGCGCTGCCGGTCGGCGCGGTGGCGACCCTCGTCGTGATGATCGCGGCCGAGCACGGCTGGCGGACCGGCGCCGCCGCCGGGCTCGGCGCCGCGACCGTGGACGGTGCGTACGCGACGGCCGCAGTGGCCGCCGGCGCCGTGCTCGCCCCGATGGTCGACACCTACCGGACCACGCTGCGGTGGGCGTCGGCCGCGGTGCTGCTCCTGGTCGCCCTCCGGCTGGTTCGG
>DAIDJQ010000010.1 GCA_027451305.1 Cellulomonas sp. | reverse complement strand
CGACGACCGCCCGGCTCGGTGACCGTCGTGCGGTCACCTCTCCGCGCAGCGCGTGCTGCGAACCGCGCAGACCGAGCGCGGCAACCGGCCGCCGCAGCGTGAACGCGTAGGCGAGGTCCTCCGTCCTCGGACCAGCGAAGGGGTCGCGCGGCGCCGGGCGCTGCGCAGGTGCCGGTGCGAGCGAGAGGAGCCGCGCGGTCAGGTCCGGTGCCGGTTCGCCGGGGTCGGCGGCCCGGGCCAGGACGTCGCGCGCACGGCGGGCGGCGGCCAGCTCACCGGCGCAGCGCGGGCAGCCGGCGACGTGAGCCAGCGCGCGTTCGGTCTCGGGGACGGACAGCTGACCGTCGACCAGAGCGCTGATCCGCGAGCCCAGGTGCGTCATCCCCGCGCCCCCGGGGCGGGCACCTGCCCGACGGGCAGTGCGGTGGTCGAGGACGGGGCGGCTCCGTGCTCCGAGGCGCCCTGGGAGGACGGCCTGCGGTGCTCCAGCGAGACGCGGAGCCGGGCGCGCGCCCGATGGATCCTCGATCGGACGGTGCCGAGCTTGACCCCGAGGGTGACGGCGATCTCCTCGTACGACAGCCCTTCGATGTCGCACAGCACCACGGCCGCGCGGTACTCCGGCGGCAGCTCGTCGAGCGCGCGCTGCACGTCCTGGTCGAGGTTGCCGTGCTCGAACGCACGCTCCGGCGAGGCGAGCTCGTCCGCGCTGCTCCACCGCTCGGTGTCGTCGCCGATGGCGTCGATCCGGATGCGCTTGCGGCGGCGGGCCTGGTCGAGGAAGAGGTTGGTGGTGATCCGGTGCAGCCAGCCCTCGAAGGTGCCGGGCACGTAGGAGTCGAGGGAGCGGAACACCCGGACGAACGTCTCCTGGGTCAGGTCCTCGGCATCGTGCCGGTTGCCGGTCAGGCGGTAGGCGAGCCGGTACACGCGCGCGGAGTTGTCGCGGACGATCTCCTCCCACGTCGGGGCCTGCCACTCGGCGGGCTGCGCGGTCATGCGGTGCTGGTCCTCCTCCGGGCGGGTGGCCCGTTCGACGTCGACGACGCGGTGCGACTGTCCGGCCGCAGATCGGTCCACCCAGTCTCCCAGGCGCGTCATGGTCCTCACCACTGCCGCAACGTCCTGCGCCCGCGTTCGGTTCCGCCTCCCCGGACGGGGCTGCGGGCGCCGATACGCTGACCCGCAGAAACACGACCTGGAGGCTGCCATCCCGACCGACAAGGCCCAGAGCTGGGTCTACTGCGAGGACTTCCGCACCGAGGACGACGTGCTCCGGCGCGCCCGCGAGCGCGCCGACCAGCTGGGCTGCACGCCCGTGCTGCCGGGGGCCGGCGCGGTGCTGCAGGTGCTCGCCGCCGCCGCACGCGCCCGCGCCGTGGTCGAGATCGGCACCGGCACCGGCGTGAGCGGGCTCTACCTGCTGCGCGGCATGCCGGCCGACGGCATCCTCACCACGATCGACGTCGAGGTGGAGCACCAGCGCGCCGCCAAGGAGGCGTTCGCCGAGGACGGGGTCCGACCCACCCGCACCCGGACCATCTCCGGGCGGGCTCTGGACGTCCTGCCCCGGCTGACCGACGCCGCCTACGACCTCGTGCTCGTCGACGCGGACAAGGACTCCTACCCCGCCTACGTGGAGCAGGCGGTGCGGCTGCTGCGGCCCGGCGGCGTCCTGGCCGTCGACAACGCGCTGTGGCACGACCGCGTGGCCGACCCGGCGCGCCGGGACGAGGTCACGACGGTGATCCGTGAGGTGGGCCGCACCGTCCGGGACGACGACCGGCTGGTGCCGGCCCTGCTGCCGAGCGGCGACGGGCTGCTGGTGGCCGTCCGGCGCTGAGCGGTGCCGCGCGCCGGCGGCCGGCGCGTCAGGGCAGGTCCGCCAGGTACTGCAGCAGCAGCCGAGCGCCGTACCCGGTCGCACCCTGCGTCACCTCGTGGGAGTCGGCCGTCGCGCGTGCCGTCCCGGCGACGTCGAGGTGGGCCCACCGTCGTCCTCCGACGAACCTCTGCAGGAACAGCGCCGCGAACACGGAACCGGCGCCCATGTGCTTGTCACGCGCGGTCTGCCGGACGTCCGCGATGTCGGAGCGCAGCGAGTCCCCGTACTCCGCGGAGAGCGGCATGGGCCAGACGAGCTCGCCCGTGACCTCGCCCGCGGTCGTCAGGTCACGGACCAGCTGGTCGTCGGTGCCGTACAGCGCGGCGTGGCCACGACCGAGGCCGAGAGTCGCAGCGCCCGTGAGGGTGGCGATGTCGACCAGCACGTCCGGGTCCAGCACCGCGTCCGCGTAGGCGATGGCGTCGGCCAGCACCAGGCGGCCTTCGGCGTCGGTGTTCTGCACCTCGACGGTGGTGCCGCCGTAGATGCGCACCACGTCGTCCGGCCGGTACGAGGCGCCCCCCACCTGGTTCTCCGCGAGCGGCAGCACCGCGGTGACCCGGTGCACCGACCCGCTGTGGGCCGCGCCGAGCACGGTGGCGAGCGCGACCGCGGCTCCTGCCATGTCCGTCTTCATCGGCACCATGGCCTCGCGCGGCTTGATCGACAGCCCGCCCGTGTCGTACGTGATGCCCTTGCCGACGACGACGACGTGCCGTGCCGCCGGTTCGGTCGGCGTGTACCGCGCCACCACGAGCCTGGGGGTCGACGCCGATCCGCCGCCGACCGCCAGGATGCCCCCGAAGCCCTGCGCCGCCAGCTCGCGCGGGCCGAGGACCTCCACGCTCAGTCCGGCACGAGCGCCGAGGCGTCGCGCCTGCTCGGCCATCCACGCAGGGTTCTTCACGCCGGACGGCGTGTTGGCCAGGTCGCGGACCAGCCAGGTGGCGGACGCCGCGGTGCGGGCGGCCACCACGGCGGCACCGGCACGGCCGCCGTCGCGGCCCAGCAGCACCAGCTCGGCAGCCGGCTTCACGGGGTCCCGCCGGGCCGCGCTGGGCTGGGCGTAGGCCGCGAGCAGATAACCCTCGACGAACGCCCGCGTCCGCCGGGCCACCCCGGACGAGTCCGCGTGGCTGTCGTCACCCAGGGTGGTCGCGACGGCACGCCAGCCACGGGAAGCCCGCGCCAGCGCGGCGCCGGCGCGGCGCAGGTCGGTGTCCGACCCCTCACCCACGCCCACCAGCACGATCCGCGGCGGCAGCTGCGTCCACGGGAGCGCGACCGCTGAACCGACCGGACGCGGCAGCTGCACCACGGTGGACTCGCCGGCGGCACCGGTCAGCCCGGCCCGGTCCGCCAGCTCGGCGAGGTCGACCCCGTAGCGCGCCGCGGCGTGCGCCGTCCCGACGCCCGCCCGCACCCCCTCGTCGCCGGCACGCGCGGGTGCCACAGGGACGGCGACGGCGTCGAGCGAACCGTCGGTGAGCAGCGGGCTGTCAGCCAGCCCGGTGCCCGACAACGTGACGGTCGGAGGCGGTCGGCGACGCGCCGATGGGGCCATGCCGCTGGACCGAGCCGGGTCAGCCGGCGACGGACGTCAGAGCCTGCCCCAGCTCCGCCGCCTCGGTCGCGTTGAGCTCGACCACCAGACGGCCGCCACCCTCGAGAGGGACACGCATGACGATGCCGCGACCCTCCTTGGTGACCTCCAGCGGTCCGTCGCCGGTCCTCGGCTTCATCGCGGCCATGCGGGGCCTCTCCTTCGGCTGGTGTGACCCGGCTCCCCCGCGCAGGGGGCCGGTCGTCCGGGTCCCATCCTAGGTCACACGCCCGTTCCGCCCGGTCGCCCCGGCGTCACGGCGGCCAGTCGCCGTGCGGGTTGAACAGCCACATCGTCCTGATCCAGAGCACCTGCAGCCCGACCATGAGCACCAGTACCGCCCAGTACGCGGCACCCCGCGCGCGGGCCGGACGCTGCACCAGTCCAGCGGTGACCGCGCCCATCGGGAAGGCGAGGAGGAGGAACCGGGCGAGGCTGCTGCCCGGCTCGATCACGGCCACGATGTAGCCGATGTAGGCGGCCGACCAGGTGTGCAGCTCGTTGCCGAGGCGCCAGGACGCGGGCGCCACGAGGAGCGCGATCGTCAGCCCGAACCCGCCGGCCAGCACCAGCGGCGCCCATGCCCCGAACCAGAACTGCGGCACGTACGTCCAGCCGTAGAACGGCGTCGTGGTCCGCACGCCGCGCCACGACTCCTGGGTGAGCAGGTAGGCGTTGGGCACCCCGGTCGCCCAGCCGCAGATCAGCGGCCACGCGAACCCGGACACGAGCGCGGTGACGCCCAGGCCCGCCAGCCGGGCCACGTCCCGGCCGGGCAGGGGCTCCGTCCCAAGGCGGGCGTCCCGCCAGCGGACCAGCGCGTGCACGACGACGACCACCACCATCGGCAGCGCGACGGCCCGGGCGAAGCCGAGGGCCACCACCACGAGGGCGGCGGCGCCGTACCGGCGGCGCAGCACCAGGAGCAGCACCGCGGCGATCAGCAGGAGGGCGAGCGACTCGGTGTAGCCGGCCTGCAGCACGGGCGAGGTGGGGAAGACGCAGACGAGGGCGACGGTGGCCAGCGGCAGCGCCGGCCACGCGGCGACGGCACGCGGCGCGCCCGCGACGATGCAGCGGTGCACCAGCAGCACGGCCCCGGCGCCGAGCAGCGTGGCGACGACCGGCGCGGCGACCTCCCACGGCAGCCGAGTCACGGTCATCACCGCTCGCACCAGGCCGGGGAACAGCGGGAAGAAGGCCCAGGCGTTCTGCTGCACCAGGCCGTCGCTGCCGACCGGGAGGGTCGCGGGGTACCCGTGCTCCGCGATCTGGCGGTACCAGGAGCCGTCGAACATCAGGCCGACGAACTTCCAGTAGGACGGCGCGGCGGGCGTCCACAGGTTCGCCAGCTGGAGCCGCGCCACCCACACGAACACGGCCGCGGTGAACAGGCGCGTGACGGCGTAGACCCCCAGCACCTGGCCCCACCACGGCCACGTGCGGGGGTCCGTCCGGGCGCGGCTCAGCGCGGGAACGGGCTCGACGACCACGCGGCTACCAGCCTGTGCTCTCGGTGGCGGTGGCCTCGGCCTCCGCAGCGGCCCGCACGGCGGCCTCCTCCTGCGCGCGCAGCTGGGCGCTGCGACGCATCACGATGTCGACGGCCTCGTCGGGGTCGTCGGTGAGCTGCAGCAGGTCCGCGTCGACCGGGCCGATCATGCCGCGCTCGGCGACGGTGCCGCGGATCCAGTCCAGCAGCCCGCCCCAGTAGTCCGAGCCCATCAGCACGATCGGGAAGCCGATCACCTTGTGCGTCTGCACCAGGGTGAGCGCCTCGAAGAGCTCGTCGAGCGTGCCGAAGCCGCCCGGGAGGACCACGAAGCCCTCCGCGTACTTGACGAACATCGTCTTGCGGGCGAAGAAGTACCGGAAGTTGACCCCGAGGTCGACCCACTTGTTCATGCCCTGCTCGAACGGCAGCTCGATGCCGAGGCCGACCGACAGCCCGCCGGCCTGCGCCGCGCCGCGGTTGGCGGCCTCCATCACACCGGGTCCCCCACCGGTGATCACGGCGTAGCCGGCCCGCGCCAGTCGCTCGGCCACCTGCCGGGCGAGCTCGTACTCCGGCTGCCCCTTCCGGATACGGGCCGAGCCGAACACGCTCACGGCGGGCCCCACCTCGGCGAGCGCGCCGAAGCCCTCCACGAACTCGCTCTGGATGCGCATCACGCGCCACGGGTCCTCGTGCAACCAGGTGACCCGGTCCCCTCGGGCCAGCAGGCGCTGGTCGGAGGTGGTGGCGGGGATCTGCGGGCCGCGCAGCAGCACCGGCCCGCGGCGGTACTCGGTGGTGCCCTTGCGGCGTCGGCCGTCGCCGGAGCGCGGGGGCTGCTGCTCGTCCATGGGTGGCACTCTAGGGCCGCCGGCCATGCCGGGCGGGAGCCCGAAGCCCGGGACTCGGCCTGGTCAGCGGGCCGGCGTCAGCCCGCCAGCCAGGCCCGCAGCGCCGCGTGCACCTGCTCGATCTGCGCCACCGGGCAGCGCTCCTCCCGCGTGTGCGCCAGCAGGGGGTCGCCCGGGCCGAAGTTCACGGCCGGGACCCCGAGAGAGCTGAACCGGGCGACGTCCGTCCACCCGAGCTTGGCCACCGGCGCCCGGCCCGTGGCACCGAGCACGGCGGCGACGAACTCGCGGGCGGCGGGGTCGTCGAGACCCGGCAGGGCGCCGGCCGCGGCGTCGACGACCGTGACGTCGTACCCGTGCAGCACCTCGCGCACGTGGGCCTCGGCCTCCGCGATCGAACGGACGGGGGCGAACCTGTAGTTGACGGTGACGACGCAGCGGTCGGGGATCACGTTCGCGGCGGTGCCGCCGGCGATCAGCACGGCGTTGAGGCCCTCGCGGTACTCGAGCCCGTCGACCATGACGATGGCCGGGACGTACTCGTCGAGGCGGCGCAGCAGCTCGCCCGCCCGGTGGATCGCGTTCACCCCGGTCCACGCCCGCGCCGAGTGCGCCGCGACGCCCGGCACCACCGCCTCGGCCCGCAGCGTGCCGTTGCAGCCGCCCTCGACCCCGCCCGCCGTGGGCTCGCCGAGCACGGCGAAGTCGGCCGCGAGCCAGTCCGGGTGCGCGGCCGCCACCCGGCCGAGGCCGTTGAGCTCGGCGGCGACCTCCTCGTGGTCGTAGAACACCCAGGTCACGTCGTGCAACGGCGCCGTCAGCTCGGCGGCCAGCGCCAGCTGCACCGCCACGCCCGCCTTCATGTCGACGGTGCCCCGGCCCCACAGCACCGCGTCCGCGCCGTCGCCCTCCAGGCGGCTCGGGACGTTGTCCGCGATCGGGACGGTGTCGAGGTGGCCCGCGATCGCCACGCGGCGGGGCCGGCCCAGGTGCGTGCGCGCCACCACGGCGTCGCCGTCGCGCAGCACCTCCAGGTGCGGCAGCGCCCGCAGGGCCCGCTCGACGAGGTCCGCCAGCGGGCCCTCGGCCCCGCTCACCGACGGGACGTCGCAGATCGCACGGGTGAGGGTCGGCAGGTCCGCCGTGAGGTCGAGGTCGGTCACGCGCCGACCCTAGCCACCGTCAGCCGGAGTGCGCTGCGACGAACGCCAGCAGGTACGCCCGGGAGTCACCGTTGTCGATGGCCGTGTCCGGCAGCTGCTGCGCAGCCGTCCAGGCGGCGGCCGCCTCCTTCGGACCCGCCAGCGACCGGTACATGAGCAGGTAGTCGCCGAACTGGACGCCGTACCCGGTCGGTGCGGCCTCGTCAACCGCCGCCGTGATGCGCGCCGGGTCGACGCCCTGCGCCAGCCAGCCCGACGCCGGGTTCATCGGGATCAGCTGGATGCCGAGCATCGCGCTCGGCTCGGGGCTGAACCAGGTGGCGTAGTCCCGTTTGCCGCCCCAGTTGATGCCGACGACCTTGTGGGTGAACCCGCTGAAGGAGGACAGGTCCGGCGCCGTCCAGTAGGCCCGCACGGAGCTCGCCTCGGTGGACATCAACCAGGTCGCCTCGGTCCCGAGCGCCGCCTGCCCGCTCGCGGCGGCCCACAGGGCCAGCCCGTTCCAGGCGTTCACCGCCTCGGAACCGGACTCCTGGTTGTTCCCGTCGGCGAACGGCGCCGTGCCCGACGCCCACGAGTGGCCCGCGTACGGGTCGAACACCCGCAGCTGCGGCAGCTGGTCGGTCGGCTTGGCTGCGGCGATGTCCTGCGCGACCAGGTCGAGCACGGGGCGCAGCCTGTCGGCCAGCCCCGGGTCGCCCTTCGCGAGCAGTCCGGCGGCCGAGAGCAGGTAGCCGTAGTGGAAGTGGTGGTCGTTGAGCTGGTCGGAGCCGAAGGACGGCGTCTTGCCGATGACCGACCGCACGGACTCGTCGTACACGAAGCACCGGGCGTCGCGGGTGGTGCACCCCTGCGGGTCCGCCCACTCCTGGAGCGCCTTCTCGGTGCGGGTCCGCAGGTCCGCGACGGCCGCGCCCTCGCCGACCTGCTCCCCCAGCACGACGAGCGTCGCCGCGCGGTAGAGGTTCTTGCCGCCGACGTAGGTGTCCGAGGCGAAGGCGCCGGTGGCGGCCACGTCCGCCCGCACCTGGGTGGCGACGGCGGACTTCTGCTCCGCGGTCAGGTGCGACAGGTCGAGCGCGCCCGAGGGTGTCGCCAGCGGCGCGTACGCGGTGAGCACCGAGCCGCGGCACAGCGTCAGGTCGCCGTAGATGCTCGGGTAGGCACCCAGGTCGCAGCCCGTGCGGGCGGGCTGGGTGCCCGTCCGCTGATGCGGCATGAGGACGTAGGCCGACGGCGTGCCGTGAGCGGTGGTGTACGTCAGCGTGGTGCGCGCCACCCGGTCGCCGACGCCGTAGGAGATGCCGACGCCGGTGACGGGGTCGGCAGCGGCCTGCGCCAGCTCGGTGGCCGCCCGCGTCGAAGCGCCGGGCGGCAGCGGGTACCACGTGGCGGTCTGGCCGGGCTGCAGCGTGACGGAGCTGCCCTTCAGAGCCCCGTCGGGGACGACGAGCGCCCACGTGGTGCCACCGACGACGACGGTCGGGGCCGGCCCGCTCCCCGCGGCGAAGCCGGCACCGGCACCGAAGGACACCGCGCGGTCCGCCGTGAAGGAGGCGAAGGGCGACCCCTCGGCCAGCACCACCCGGCCGAGCCGGGCACCGCCGCCGTCCAGCAGCGCCACCGTGACGCTCACCGGATCGGCCGCGACCACCTGGGAGGACGCCGCACCGACGTCGACCGTGACGGCTGCCACGTGCGGGCCGGCGATGACCTTCGCCTCGGCCACGGGCTTGGGCGCCCCCAGCTGGAACCCGCCTCCGGCGAGGGCGAACGAGAGCGGCAGCGGGAACACCGGCTGCGGCTGGGCGCCGAAGACGAGCCCGGAGTACCACCGGTTGGACGGCGGCACCATCCCGGGCGCCAGCCGGGGGGCGGTGACGCCCTGCGCCACGACCTCGTGCGGCACGCCCTTGACCAGGGCGGCCGTGTCCACCTGGGGCAGCGGGGCGTCGGCCGGACCCGGGACGGAGCCGGAGGTGCCCGAGGACGACGAGGCCGTCCCGGACCGGGCTGCGCCTCGCCCCCAGGGCGAGAGCCCCGCCACGGCAGCCACCATCAGCAGCACGGCCGCGACGGAACCCACCACGACGAGCGCACGGCGGCTCAACCGATCAGCCTTGCGACGTAGGTGCGCACCTTGTCCGCGACGGTGGTCACCACACCGTCGTTGCGCAGGTGCAGCTGGGCCACCACCGGCGTGCCGGCGGTGAGCATGCCGTCGCCCGAGCCGGAGGCCAGCGCCGGGCTGGTCACGTCGACCACGGCCTGCGCCTTGCCGTTGACGGTGGTGACGCGCACCTGGTCCACGGAGCCGACGACCGTGCTCTGGTCGGGCAGGACGATCGTGACGGGCTCCTGCCTGCTGATCCGCGCGTACTCCCTGGGCGTGAGGGTGTACTGCGCCTCGACGGTCAGGCTCCCGGAGCGCTGCACGGTCCCGAGCTGTCCCCCGGCCTGCACGAAGCTGCCCGGCTGCGCCGACAGCTGCGTCACCGTGCCGTCCTCGGCCGCCTCGACGACGAGGTGGCCCTGCTTGTCCACCACCGTCGCGTCGGGCACCTGGCCGGCACCCTGCGACCGGGCCTGCGTCAGGGTGGCGGAGTCGATCGTGAACAACGGGTCGCCCTTGTGCACCTGGTCACCGACCTTCACGGGACGGTCCAGCACGATCCCGGCGTACGGCGCGCCCACGGCGATCTCCTGACCGACGATCTGCGCCGACGTGCTCGTGGCACGGCCTCGGTCCTCGTTGAGCTTGTAGGTGGCCAGTGCGGCCAGGACGAGGACGAGAACGACCCCGACAAGGAGTCGCAGGCGGGAAGCCCAGGTCATGCGGCACCTCCGGTGAGGACGAGATCGGGGTTCGACGGGGTGGCGTGCGCCGCACGGCGTCCCGCCTGACGGGCGAGTCGGGCCGCACGACGGGCGCGGCGCGCCTCGCGCAGTGCGGTGATCAGGAACCCACCGAGGATCAGGGTGTTCGTGGCGTTCCATGCGAGCGCGAGGCTCGGGTACCCGTTGCCCAGGTCCTTCCACGCACCTACGCCCGTGGTGACGGCCAGCAGGACGAACATCAGCACCTGCGGCTGGATGAACGCGAACGGCGAGCGGTAGGCGCCCTTCTTGCCGGTCACGTGCCACACCTGATCACGGCGCAGCAGCGCGTTGACGAGCGCCCGCAGGTAGATCGGGAAGGACACGGAGGCGAGCAGCAGCACCTCCCAGCGGAACGAGCCGAGGGTGTAGAAGGCCAGCAGGATCTGCAGCACGTAGAAGCCTGCGTAGTAGAGCACCCACGTCACCGGCGTGATGTGCAGGTTCATCGGCGTCATGTCGAAGTAGATCTGCAGCGGCGGCACCAGCAGGAGGAGCACCGGCGCGATGCCGGTCAGGTAGTGGGTCGCCGTCACCGTGTACTGCACCTTCTGGTCCACGGTGAGGCCCCGCCCGCGCCTCCACGGCCAGCGGGTCAGCATGATCTCGAACCCACCGGTCGCCCACCGCAGCTGCTGCTTGGTGTACGCCTCGACCGTCTCGGGGGTGTCGCCGACCGCGAGCGGCGTGGGGATGTACACGGACCGCCAGCCGCGCTCGTGCAGGCGCAGCGACGTCCAGACGTCCTCCGACTTCGAGTCGGCGTACATGCCGCCGACGGAGGCGATCGCCGCCCGGCGGAACACGACGTTGGTGCCGACGCAGAACGCGGCGTTGAACCGGTTACGGCCCGGCTGGATGAACCGGTAGAACACCGACTGCATGTAGCCGGCACCCCGGGAGATGATCGAGTCCAGGTTCCCGTAGACCTGCGGGGTCTGGACGAAGGCCACGTCGTCGTCCGCGAAGAACGGGACCGTCTCGTGCAGGAAACGCGGGTCGGGCACGAAGTCGGCGTCGAAGATCGCGAACAGCTCGCCCTTGGCCAGGGCCAGCGCGTGGTTGATGTTCCCCGCCTTCGCCCCCGTGTGGGCCAGCCGGCGCACGTAGCGTGCGCCCAGCTCGGCGGCGAGGTCCCGGACCGCGTCGTCGTCGCCGTCGTCCAGGACCCAGACGACGTGCGCGCCCTGCATGCCCAGCGCCGCGCCGACCGTCCGCCGGATCGTGCCCAGGTCCTCGCCGTAGGTGGTGATGAAGACGTCCACCTCGACGGGACGCCCCTTCAGGTACATCCGCCACGCCCACGGCGTGTCCTCGGCGCGCTCCCGGATGATCTCCGACAGCTCGTGCAGGCGGTCCTGAGCGTGGTGGAACGCGAAGCTCCGCGGGTTGTCGCCGCCGGCGAGGATGGTCCACATCGCCAGCAGGGAGTGCACCACCAGCACCGCCTCGGCGGCCATCACCATGACGTACGGCAGCCAGTCGCCGCGGTTGGCTGGGTTCAGCAGGAACACGGCGTACAGCACGACGCCGGCCGCCGCGGCGAGCACCAGCAGCACCAGCGAGGGGCTGCGCGCCGCCTCGTTCTCCGCGCTGGGGGCGGGCACCTCGTACGGCTCGTCCGTCGCGCGCGGCTCGCTCATGAGCCGCCCGAAGGTCGTGGTCACCGGTCCTCCATCGTCGTCGTCCAGGGTGCGGACGAGCGGGTCACCGCTCGTCACACGTGGGCAGCGTCGTCGGCGCCGGTCGGCGGAGGACCGGGCCGGAAGCGCCCAGGACCGTCCGCTCTTGCGTGTCTCGACCTTGAGGCGGCAAATCGGACATGTCCACCCGAGCGGACGTGACGGAGGTCACCGCGAGGGGGGCAGATCGGGCGAATCGCCCTGCGACCTGCATGGACGCACGTCCAGGACGCGCCCCACGTCAGCACGTCGGCGACCGCCGACGTCTCATGATGCGGGACGACGCTGCTCGACGAGCACCCGCGCCCGGGTCAGAGCCGCAGGCTCGCGGTGCTCGCCCGGATCGGGGCCGGCAGCTCGCTGGTGCCGGTGCCCGACAGGTACGCGTCGACGGCCCGAGCGGCCGCACGGCCCTCGGCGATCGCCCAGACGATGAGGGACTGACCGCGGCCGGCGTCACCGGCGACGAAGACGCCGGGGACGTCCGTGGCGAACTCGTCGTCCCGCTCGAGGGTGCCGCGACCCGTGACGGTGACCCCCAGCTGGTCCAGCAGCGGGCTGCGCTCCGGACCGGTGAACCCCATCGCCAGCAGCACCAGCTGCGCCGGCAGGTCCCGCTCGCTGCCCGCCACGGGCGCGATCCGCCCGTCGACCAGCTCGACGTCCACCAGCCGCAGGGCACGCACCGCACCGTTCTCGTCGGCCAGCACCTCCTGGGTGCTCACGGCGTACAGCCGCTCGCCACCCTCCTCGTGCGCGCTCGCGACCCGGTACAGCATCGGATACGTGGGCCAGGGCTGCCCATCGGGTCGGTCCTTCGGCGGACGGGGCATGATCTCGAGCTGGGTCACCGACCGGGCACCCTGCCGCAACGCGGTGCCGAGGCAGTCCGCGCCGGTGTCACCGCCGCCGATCACCACCACGTCCTTGCCGGTGGCGGTCACCTGGCCGGGCACGTCCTCGCCCAGCGCAGCCCGGTTGGCCGGCGGCAGGTACTCCATCGCCTGCAGGACGCCGGTGGCCTCCCGGCCCGGGACCACCAGGTCCCGCGGCGTGGTGGAACCGACGGCCAGCACCACGGCGTCGTACCGGGCGCGCAGCTCGACGCCGGACACGTCCGTGCCCACCTCGACCCCGGAGTGGAACCGGGTGCCCTCCTCGCGCATCAGCGCGAGCCGGCGGTCGATGACGTCCTTCTCCATCTTGAACTCGGGGATGCCGTACCGCAGCAGCCCGCCGGGCTTGTCCGCCCGCTCGTACACCGCCACGGTGTGCCCGGCCCGGGTCAGCTGCTGCGCCGCCGCCAGCCCGGCCGGCCCGGAGCCGACCACCGCCACCGTGTGGCCGGTGTACCAGCGCGGCACCTGCGGGGTGACCAGGCCGCGCGCGTAGGCCTCCTCGATGATCGAGACCTCGACGTTCTTGATGGTCACCGGCGGCTGGTTGATGCCGAGCACGCAGGCCGTCTCGCAGGGCGCCGGGCACAGCCGGCCGGTGAACTCCGGGAAGTTGTTGGTGGCCAGCAGCCGGTCCGTCGCGTCGGCCCACTGCCCGCGCCACACCAGGTCGTTCCACTCGGGGACGAGGTTCCCCAGCGGGCAGCCGTTGTGGCAGAACGGGATGCCGCAGTCCATGCAGCGGCCGGCCTGCTGGTGCAGCGTGGCCAGCGCGTCCCGGTCCCCGGCACGGTGCGCGTGCACCTCGCGCCAGTCCAGGATGCGGACGTCGACGGGCCGGTCGGCGGGCAGCGCCCGCTGGCGCACGGAGAGGAATCCTCGGGGATCGGCCACGCCACTGCCCTTCGATGCAGGCCACAGCCCCGTGAGGGCGATGGCGACCGGGGGCACGGAGCCGGGCGGGCACTCGTGCCGAGGCCACCCTAGACACTGTCCGGACCGGCGCCGAACGGGCCTAGGTCCCGGCCCTAGGCTGACCGCCATGTCCACCCGCACCGCCTGGGGCCACGGCCTGGCCACCGTCGCCGACGACGGCACGACCCTCGACGTCTGGTACCCCGCCCCCGCCCTCGGCACCCCACCGCCCGGAGCCGAGCCGCCGGCCGAGCTGACCGCAGCCTCCGGACGCGACCCTCTGCGCACCGTCACCGTCACGCCCGTGACGGTGACCATCGACCTGGACGCCGCCCCGGCGGACTGCGCCGACGCCTACCTGCGCCTGCACCTGCTGTCGCACCGGCTGGTGGCGCCCAACGAGCAGAACCTCGACGGCATCTTCGGCGTGCTGCCGACGGTCGTGTGGACCTCCGTCGGCCCCTGCGCCGTCGACGGGTTCGAGCGCACCCGGCTGCGGCTGCGCACCCGCGGAGCCGTCACCGTGCTGGGCGTGGACAAGTTCCCGCGGATGGTCGACTACGTGGTCCCCGACGGAGTGCGCATCGCCGACGCCGACCGGGTGCGGCTCGGGGCGCACCTCGCCCCGGGGACCACCGTGATGCACGAGGGGTTCGTCAACTACAACGCGGGCACGCTCGGCGTCTCGATGGTCGAGGGCCGCATCTCGCAGGGCGTGGTGGTCGGCGACGGCTCGGACGTCGGCGGCGGCGCCTCGATCATGGGCACGCTGTCCGGCGGGGGCCGCGAGCGCGTCTCCATCGGTCGCCGCACGCTGCTCGGGGCCAACTCCGGCCTCGGCATCCGCCTCGGGGACGACTGCGTGGTCGAGGCCGGCCTCTACGTCACGGCGGGCACCAAGGTGGCGCTCGTCGGGTTCGACGACGAGACCGCGCCCGGGGCCGCCGCCACGGTGACCGCTGGGCCGCGCGTCGCCAAGGCGAGCGAGCTCTCCGGCGCCGACGGCGTCCTGTTCCGGCGCAACTCGCGCACCGGCGCCGTCGAGGCGGTGCGCCGCACCGGCGTCGGCGTCCACCTCAACGCGGCGCTGCACGCCAACTGATGCCGGCCGGACGCCGCGCGCCACGCCGCAGGCGCGGCCGCCGCGTGCTCGCGGGCGTCCTCGGCACGCTGGTGGTCGTGGCCGTCGCGGTGGGCGGCGTCGTCGTGCTGCTCGACCGGGTGGCGCCGGCGCCCCCGGTCGCCGAGAGCTGCGTCGCCGAGGTCAACGGAACGATCGCGCGGCTGTCGCCCCAGCAGTCGGACAACGCTGCCCTCATCGCCGCGGTCGCCCTGCGCCGCGGGCTGCCCGCACGGGCCGCCACGATCGCCCTGGCCACGGCGCTGCAGGAGTCCGCGCTGATCAACCTGGACCACGGCGACCGCGACTCGCTGGGCCTGTTCCAGCAACGTCCGTCGCAGGGCTGGGGGACCGCGGCCCAGGTGATGGACCCCGTCCACGCCACCGGGACCTTCTACGACCGGCTGGTGCAGGTGCCGGGCTACCAGGACCTGGCGATCACGGCTGCGGCGCAGGCCGTGCAGCACTCGGCCCTCCCCGATGCGTACGCCGTGCACGAGGACCGGTCACGGGCGTGGGCGTCCTCGCTGACCGGGTGGTCTCCCGCCGCCCTCAGCTGCACGTTGCGGCGCGCCTCCGGGCCCGGCAGCACCGACGTGGTGCTCGCCCGGGCGGTGCGGGACCTCGGGCTGACCGGGAACGTGGTGCCTGCGTCCACCGGTGCCGCCGCCGGCTCCTCGGGCCGGTCGTCGTCGGCCGCCCCCGTCGTCGTGCTCGACGCTGGACCTCTGGTGGCCGGTGACCCCACCCGTGCGGGCTGGGCCACGGCCCAGTGGGCCGTGGCCGTGGCGTGGACCGTCAGGATCGACAGGGTGGCCGTGGCTGACCAGGTGTGGGTGCGCGGCACCGACGGCTGGCACGCGACGACGGGCGCCGCCCTGCCGGCCGGTCAGGTGCGGCTCACGCTCGCCACCTGACCGCCCCGGTGCGGGGGCCTCAGCGCTCCTCGACGGGCACGTACGGCCGCTCGGTCGCCCCGGTGTAGATCTGCCGGGGGCGGCCGATCTTCGTCTGCGGGTCGTTCATCATCTCGCGCCACTGCGCGATCCACCCCGGCATCCGGCCGAGGGCGAACAGCGGCGTGAACATGTCCTCCGTGAACCCCATCGCCTTGTAGATCAGACCGGTGTAGAAGTCCACGTTCGGGTAGAGCTTGCGCGAGATGAAGTAGTCGTCGGAGAGCGCGATCTCCTCGAGGCTCAGCGCGATGTCCAGCAGCTCGTCCTGCGTGCCGAGGGCCTGCAGCACGTCGTGCGCGGAACGCTTCACGATCGCCGCGCGCGGGTCGTAGTTCTTGTAGACGCGGTGCCCGAAGCCCATCAGCCGGACGCCCGCCTCCTTGTCCTTCACCCGCCGCATGAAGGAGCTCGCGTCGCCGCCGTTGTCCTTGATCTCGACGAGCATCTTGAGCACGGCCTCGTTCGCACCGCCGTGCAACGGACCGGACAGCGCGTTGATGCCGGCCGCGACGGACGCGTAGACGTTCGCGTGGCTGGAGCCGACGATCCGCACGGTCGAGGTGGAGCAGTTCTGCTCGTGGTCGGCATGCAGGATCAGCAGCTTGTCCAGCGCCTTCACGGCCACCGGGTTGGGCGCCCACTGCTGGTACGGCACCGCGAACGCCATCCGCAGGAAGTCCTCGACGTACCCGCGGGAGTAGTCCGGGTACAGCAGCGGCTCCCCCTTGGACGCGCGGTAGACGTACGAGGTGATGGTGCGGGTCTTCGCCAGGATCAGCACCGTGGCGAGCTCGACGGCCTCGGGGTCGAACGGGTCGAGCGACTCGGGGTAGAAGGTCGACAGGGCGTTCACCGCGGAGGCCATAACCGCCATCGGGTGCGCGCCGCGCGGGAACGTCCCCATGAACGTGCGGAAGTCCTCGTGCACCAGGGTGTGCCGGTTCACGCGCTCGACGAAGCTCTCGAGCTCCCCCGGGCTCGGCAGCTCCCCGTGGATCAGCAGGTAGGCCACCTCGAGGAAGCTCGACTGCTCGGCCAGCTGGTCGATCGGGTACCCGCGGTACCGCAGGATGCCGGCGTCACCGTCGATGTAGGTGATCTTGGACTCGCACGAGGCCGTGTTCATGAACCCGGGGTCCACCGTCACCAGGCCGGTGTCGCGCAGCAGCGAGGAGACGACGATGCCGTCGTTGCCCTCCGTCGCGGTCACGATCGGCAGGTCGCGGACCTGCCCGTCGACCACCAGCTGAACCGGTGCCTGGGTGGGCGCCGAGAGGATCTCCGTCATGTTCGTCCTTCCTGCACCGGCCGGATGAGCCGCATCGTCGCGTACCTCAACGGGCGGGGCCAGTGATGAGGTCCCGCAGGATGTGGCGTGACAGTACCCGTCCGGTTCCTCGCCCGACCAACGCCCGACGGACGTTCGTCCCATGTGTGACGCGTCTCACACGGCCGTCATGCGCCCGCCAGGCGGGCCGCAGCCTCGCCGATGCGCTCGTCCGAGGCTGTGAGCGCGATCCGCACGTGGCCCGTACCCGCCGTCCCGTAGAACGCGCCGGGCGCCACCAGGATGCCCAGCCCCGCCAGGTCGTCGACGGTGGCCCACGAGTCCTGGCCGCCGATGGCCGGTCGCGTCCAGAGGTAGAGGCCGGCTGCCGAGGTGTCGACCGCGTAGCCGGCCTCCTCCAGCGCCCCGCGCAGCAGCCGACGCCGACGCGCGTACCGCGCTCGCTGCTCGGCGACGTGCGCGTCGTCGTCCAGTGCCGCCGTCATCGCCGCCTGCACCGGCCCCGGCACGATCAGCCCGGCGTGCTTGCGCACCTCGAGCATCGCCGCGACGAGGCTGGGGTCACCGGCGACGAACGCCGCCCGGTACCCCGCGAGGTTGGACTGCTTGGACAGGGAGTAGGCCACCAGCAGCCCGGTGTGGTCCCCACCGGTCACCCGCGGGTCCAGCAGGCTCGGCACCCCGTCCGTGTCCCACGGGGACTCCCAGGCGAGCTCGGCATAGCACTCGTCGGACGCGACCACCACCGGGTGCCCGTGCCGTGCCGTGGCGGCGCGGGCCGCGTCCACCACGGCACGCAGCTGCGGGACGCCGAGCACCGAGCCGTCCGGGTTGCCGGGCGAGTTCAGCCAGACGAGCCGGATGCGTCCCTCGTCGTCGGAGGCCAGCCGGTGGACGGGGTCCGCGCACGGCTCCGGCGTCGCGCCCGCCAGCCGGGCGCCCACGTCGTACGTCGGGTACGCCACCGCCGGGTGCAGCACCACGTCGCCGGCGGCCAGGCCGAGCAGCGACGGCAGCAGGGCCACGAGCTCCTTGGAGCCGATCGTGGGCAGGACGGCCGCGGGATCAAGACCGGGCACGTGCCGACGCCGGGCGAACCAGCGCGACACCGCCTCGCGCAGCTCGGTGGTCCCGTGCGTGGTCGGGTAGCCCGGCGAGTCGGCAGCGGCGGCCAGCGCCTCGCGCACCAGCGCGGGCGTCGGGTCCACCGGGGTGCCGACCGAGAGGTCGACCAGCCCGCCGGGATGGGCTGCGGCGCGCGCGGCTGCGGGCGCGAGCGTGTCCCAGGGGAAGTCGGGCAGGGCGCCGGTCAGCAGTCCCACGGGGACGTCACTCGCCGTTGATGCGCAGCGGCAGCGTGGCGATGATCGGGTGGTCCTTGTCGAGCTGGCCCATCTTGGCGGCACCGCCCGGTGAGCCCAGGTCGTCGAAGAACTCGACGTTGGCCTGGTAGTACTGCGCCCACTGCTCGGGCACGTCGTCCTCGTAGAAGATCGCCTCGACCGGGCAGACCGGCTCGCACGCACCGCAGTCGACGCACTCGTCGGGATGGATGTACAGCGAGCGGCGGCCCTCGTAGATGCAGTCGACGGGACACTCGTCGATGCACGCCTTGTCCTTGACGTCCACACAGGGCTCGGCGATCACATACGTCACGGTGCTTCCTCCACGGGTGCGCCGCCGGCGGGATCCCGGCGCCGGGTCGGTCGCGCCTAGTATCCCTCACATGCCCCAGCCGACCGCGTGCGGTCCACACCGTCGGGTGGACCTGTGAGCCGTGAGGGCTGGCGCGAGTGGGCGCCCGGGGTGCGGGTGGTGGTGCGCCGCCTGCGCGACGACAGCCCCGGGCCGGGCGAGCCGCGCTACACCGACGTGCTGGGCGACCTGCTGGAGGTGGACGACGACGGGGTGCTGGTCCGGACGCGGCGCGGCGACGTGCACGTTCCGGCCGACGCGATCGCCCTGACCAAGGTGGTGCCGCCGGCACCACCACGGCGCCGGCCCCGCGCGGTCTGACGCGCGGACCGCCTGGTCAGTGCGTCGGGCTGGTGCTCGGCGCGGGACCGCAGATGATCGTGTCCTGCGCCTTGTAGGTCGTCGTGCGCTTCGTCGTCGACACCACTGCACCGTTCAGCGACACCTGCCGCGTCACGGTGACCGTGAAGCCGGGGTTGCCCGCCTGCTGCGGTGCGCAGGCCGGCGACTGGGAGTAGACGGTCGTCGGTGCGTGCACGTTGGAGCGGGGGCTCGTCGTCGACGTCACGGTCCAGTACTTGGTGCCCCAGATCCGCACGTGCATCTGGTTGTCTGCCACCCAGGCCTGGACGAGTGCGCCGTAGGGGGTGTTGTTCTTCCACTTCAGGTCGAGGATCGGGTAGTAGATCGTCGCCTCGCGGCCTTCGGGGTAGCGCGTGAACCACTCGGAGTGGGGCCTGTGCTCCACGTCCTGGAAGCCGGCGAAGTAGGCGGCGTTGTAGGTCGTGGTCGAGACCTGGGAGAGTCCCCCACCCATCGCCTGGACGTCGAAGCCGTCGACGATCGCCCCGGCGTCGACGTAGCCGTGGGCCGCGTCGATCGGGCTCAGCGCCTGACCGAGGCTGAACGTGTCACCGGGCCGGACCAGCGTGCCGTTGATCATGCCTGCGCCGACCGTGATGTTCACCGTGCGGTGCGGCTCGCTGGTCAGCGGCGTCGCGAACTCGGAGACGATCTCCTTGATGCCCAGCGCCTGCAGGGCCTCGGTGCTCTGCGTCGGGTCCGACGGCACCAGGGACACGGTGGCGGTGCGCTGGTTCGGGGACGACGCGGCCGTGGCGACCGCGGCCGCGAGCGCGGTGGGGTCGATCGTCGTGCCCGGGGTGCCGGGGACCAGCACGGGAGCGTCGTTCTGGAACTCGAAGCGTGCGTCGGAGGCCGGCGTGACCAGGCCCGGTGTCTGCTGGAGCACGAGCGCCACCAGGGCGGGCCCGTTCATCTGCAGCACGAGCTTCCCGTCCTGCGCGACGAAGGACGCGTTCGCCACCAGCGTGCTCGCCGGCAGGCTGACGGTGCGGTCGGCGACGGCGACCGTCACCGGCGCCCCCGCCACCTGCTGGGCCACCTCCGTGAGGGCCGCGTCGGTCTCGGCCTGCGTGATGTCCGGAGCCACCGTCGTGGTGGGCAGCACGAGGGGTCGGGCGCCGACCAGCCACCCGTCGCGGATGGCCTTCTCGGCACCCGCGACGTCGAGATCGGTGCCGTCCTGCGCCTGGGTGGCATGGGCCGCGCCGTCGGCGAAGATGATCGAGCCGTCCACCGGAGCGACCTGCAGCGAGTCGGCGAGGTGCTCGACGGCGGTGTGCAGCGCGGCCGCGTCGACGGAGGTGACCGCGGGCTGTGCACCGACACCGGCCACCTGGTGCCACAGCCGGACGGGCTGCAGCAGGTCGACGCCGACGAGGCGGCGGACGGTGGCGGCGGCGTCGAACGTCAGCCCCGCCTGCACCGGGTCCAGCTGCGACTCCTGGTCGCCGGCCTTGACGCCGAACGCACCGGTGGCCGCGGGGCCGAGCTGGCTCGTGAGCCGGTCCACCGCCGCGCCCTCGGTGAGCCCGCCGACATCCACTCCGGCCACGGTCGCCCCCCGCGGGACGCGGTGCGCGAGCGCGTAGCTGGCACCCGCGTAGGCCCCCGCGAGCACCACCACGACGCCGAGCGCCACGGCCAGCTGCCGGGGCCAGCGCCGGCGGCCGTCGTCGGGCTCGAAGTCGTCGAGCACCGAGGCCGTGCGTGCCGCGACGGGGATCACGCCGCCCTCGACGCGTGGGGACGACGTCCCACCGACGGCCGTGGCGGGGAAGGCGCTGGTCCGCACCGGCCCGGGCGCCGGCGGGGGTGGCAGCACCTGCGTCGGGGCGGTCGGGAGCGGCCGCTCGGCTGCGGCCTCGGCCGGGTGCGGGTCGTGCGGCGTCTCGACGGCCGGCTCGACGACTGCCACGGTGGGCTCGGCGGGCTCGGTCGCCTCGGCGGTGTCCTGCCGGCCGTCGCCGTCCGTGACGGCCACGGGCTGTGCCTCGTCGATCGCAGTCACCTGCTCCGGCTGCCGAGGCTCGGGGACTCCCGCGCCGTCCGCCGCCGCATCGTCGGTCTCGGTGCCGGCGGCGGGGTCCACCCCCTCGGGCGTCCCGGGCGCGGCGGGGATGCGGTGCAGGCGGCTGATCTCGGACCAGGAGGGCCGACGGGTCTCGTCGTCGCCGTCCGGCGCAGCGTCCGCGACGGGCGGCGAGTCGCTGTCGGTCCCGTGGCTCATGCACTCCCCCTGGATGGGCGGGGTCCTCGCCCGCGTCGCGCGATTCTACGGCGGAGGGGGTCACGGGCCCGGGAGGTTGCCGCTCTCCGAGCACATGGTGGCCGCGCGCAGCGGCGACCGTCCGGCGCACGGACCGGGGTGGTCCGTTCAGCGCACGGGCCGCAGGTGACCGCGCAGGTGCACCAACGAGCCTGCCTCGGGATCGCCCTGCACGGCCTGCAGCACGCCCCCGACGACGATCCGGTGGTCGCCCTGCTCGTGCGCCGCGACCGTCTCGCAGTCGAACCACGCGGCCGCACCGTCCACCCGCACGGCGCCGGTCAGCGGCGCGAGCGTGTGCGGCACGCGGACCAGCTGGTCGACCACCGGCCGTCCCGCCGACGCGAGCCAGTCCGCGATCGGTGCCTGGTGGTCGGCCAGCACGCTGAGCGTCCAGCGCGGGGACTCCTCCAGCGCGTCGGCGAGCCGGGAGTCGCCGTGCACGCAGAACAGCAGCTGCGGCGGCCGCAACGACACCGAGGCGACCGAGCTGACGGTCGTCGCGTGGACCGAGCCGCGCCATGCGACGGTCACCACGCACACGCCGCCGGGCAGCCGGGCAGCGGCCGACCGGTAGTCGGCCACCTGCTGCTCGTCGACGGTCACCGCGAACGGTCGACGAACAGGCGACGCGGCAGCAGCGCCACCACGGCGGCGGTCGCGACGGAGCCGATCACCCACAGCCAGCCCAGGGTCCCCGCCGGCACCAGCACGTCGCCGCCCGGCCCCTGCTGCGCCAGCACCTGCACGGCGAGGAACAGCCCGCCGAGGAACGCGACCCAGGTGACCCAGCCCGACCAGGCCCGGGCCGTCACGGCGGCGCTGAGCACCAGCACGAGCGCGCCGACCAGGCCCCAGGGCTCGTAGGCGCGGTGCATCACCGTTCCGACCGTACCGACGACGATGCCCAGCACCAGCGCGCCCAGGGCTCGACCCAACGCGGTGGCGGTCAGCGGTTGCACGCCGTCAGGCTACCGGCGGCTGCTGGGCGGCCCGTCCTGCGCGCGGCCGGACGGCAGCCGGCCAGTCGACGGTCGCGGGATCGCCCGCCACCACCTGGTAGCCCTCCTCGGGCAGCACGGCCTGCAGCAGCCGGTTGCTCAGGGCGAAGGCGGCGACCAGCCGTTCGTCGCCGTCCACCGCGGTGACCGCCTGCACCTGCGTGGCGTGCGCCCGCAGCGCGTCCAGGACCTGGTGGCGGACCGGCTCGACGGTCACGACCAGGTCGATCGCCTCGTCGGGCACGACGAGCGCGGCGGCCTCGCCCGCGGGGTCCGGCAGGGTCAACCCGTCGGGCCAGGGACCGTGCCCGGCCAGGGCGGCCGCCGCGGCGGCGACCGCACCCCCGCCCGCGCGCCGCCACAGCACCCCCGGCGCCCAGCCGTCGGCGGCCGACAGCTGCACCGCCCGCATCGTGACCTCGTGCACGCGGACGTGGTCGGGGTGGCCGTAGCCGCCCTCCGGGTCGTAGGTGGCCACGACGGCGGGCCGACGGCGGCGCAGCAGCCCGGCCAGCCGCTCGGCGGCCGCGTCGGACGCAGCCCCGACGAAGGCGCGGACGGGGACGTCGGCTCCCAGGCCGGCCCGCGCCGCACCCGTCCAGACCATGCCCGAGTCCTCGTACCGCTCCGCGACCGAGGTTCCGCTCGGCTGCGCACCCGGTAGCCGGTCGAGGAAGGTGTGGTCGACCACGCCCAACGCAGCCAGCGCGGACGCGAGCTCGCGCTCCCGGTGCGCGGCCAGCGCCGACCCGTCGCCCCGGAGGTGCGCGAGCCGCTCGCCGATGACCTCGCCGCGCTCCCCGCGGGTCGCCGTCACCACGGTGACCGGCCGGCCCGCCAGCGCGAACGCCGCGAGCAGCGCGCCTGTGGACAGCGTCTCGTCGTCCGGGTGCGCGTGCACCGCGAGCAGACCGCCCTGCTCGTCCGCGAGACGCACGCCGGCCGGCACGGCCGGGCTCACGACCGCGCTGCCGCCTTCGCCCGCGCCGTCATCCGCGCGCGCTCGGTCTGGTCCAGCTCCACCTTGCGCAGCCGCACCACCTCGGGCGTCACCTCGACGCACTCGTCCTCGCGGGCGAACTCGAGCGACTCCTCGAGCGTCAGCTTGCGCGGCGGCACGAGGGTCTCGAACACGTCGGCCGTGGAGGAGCGCATGTTGGTGAGCTTCTTCTCCTTGGTGATGTTGACGTCCATGTCCTCGTTGCGCGGGTTCTCGCCGACGATCATCCCCTCGTAGACCTCCTGCGTCGGGTCGACGAAGAAGGAGCCACGGTCCTGCAGGTTGGTCATGGCGTACGGGGTCGCCACGCCGGCCCGGTCCGCGACGAGCGACCCGGTGGACCGGGACTCGATGGTGCCGGCCCACGGCTCGTAGCCCTCGGCGATGGAGGACGCGATGCCGGTGCCGCGGGTGTCCGTGAGGAACCGGGTCCGGAAGCCGATCAGGCCCCGCGCCGGCACCAGGAACTCCATCCGGACCCAGCCGGTGCCGTGGTTGGCCATCGTCTGCATGCGGCCGCGACGCTGGGCCATCAGCTGCGTCACCGCGCCGAGGAACTCCTCCGGCACGTCGATCGTCATCCGCTCGGTGGGCTCCCACACGTGGCCGTCGACGAGCTTGGTGACCACCTGCGGCTTGCCGACCGTCAGCTCGAAGCCTTCGCGGCGCATCTGCTCGACCAGGATGGCCAGCGCCAGCTCACCGCGGCCCTGCACCTCCCAGGCGTCCGGCCGCTCCGTCGGGATCACGCGCAGGGACACGTTGCCCACCAGCTCGCGGTCCAGGCGGTCCTTGACCTGCCGGGCGGTGACCTTGTGGCCCTTGCCGCCCTTGCCGGCCAGCGGCGACGTGTTGATGCCGATGGTCACCGAGATCGCGGGGTCGTCGACGGTGATCAGCGGCAGCGGCCGCGGGTCGTCGGGGTCGGTCAGCGTCTCGCCGATGGTGATGTCCTCGATGCCGGCCACCGCGACGATGTCGCCCGGACGGGCCTCGTCGGTGGGCACCCGCTCGAGCGCCTTGGTCTCCAGCAGCTCGGTGACCTTGACGTTCTGGATGCTGCCGTCGTGCCGGGCCCAGGCGACGGTCTGGCCCTTGCGCAGCGTGCCGTTGAAGATGCGCAGCAGCGCGAGACGGCCCAGGAACGGGGACGCGTCGAGGTTGGTGACGTGCGCCTGCAGCGGCGCGTCCTCGTCGTACGTCGGGGCCGGGATCTTCTCGACGATCGTGGCGAACAGCGGCTCGAGGTCCTCGTTGTCCGGCAGCCCGCCGTCGGCCGGCTGCTCCAGCGAGGCGCGCCCCGCCTTGGCTGCCGCGTACACCACGGGAACGTCGAGGATCGAGTCGAGGTCCAGGTCCGGCACGTCCTCGTGCAGGTCGGACGCCAGGCCCAGCAGCAGGTCTGTGGTCTCGGAGACGACCTCGCTGATGCGGGCGTCCGGCCGGTCCACCTTGTTCACGACGAGGATCACCGGCAGCTTCGCCGCGAGCGCCTTGCGCAGCACGAACCGCGTCTGAGGCAGCGGGCCCTCGCTCGCGTCGACGAGCAGCACCACGCCGTCGACCATCGACAGGCCGCGCTCCACCTCGCCACCGAAGTCGGCGTGGCCCGGGGTGTCGATGACGTTGATGGTGATCCCGTCGGGCTGGCCGGCGGCGGCCGCCGCGGGTCCGGAGTACCGGACCGCGGTGTTCTTGGCCAGGATCGTGATGCCCTTCTCACGCTCCAGCTCGCCGCTGTCCATGGCACGGCGCTCGACGTGCTCGTGGGCACCGAACGCTCCCGTCTGCCACAGCATGGCGTCGACCAGGGTGGTCTTGCCGTGGTCGACGTGCGCGACGATCGCGACGTTGCGCAGGTCCGGACGCACGGCGGGCATACGAGTGCTCATCTCTGTCGAGGGTGGGGAGCGCGCCACGACGTCGGGCGCCGGATGATTCTACGCGGTCCGCACGGCGGACCCCTCAGGAGGTGGTACGGGCCCAGCCCCACCACGCCGAGAGGTCGGCAGATCCCCATGGGATCGCCGGCACCTGCTGCAACCGGGGCCGGCTCGTCGGCGCGGCCGTGCTGGTGCCCGCACCTACGGTGGCGGTCACCACCGGCTGGCGGACCACGGGCTCCACCACGTGGGACTCGAGCAGCGCCGTGCCGATCTCCCCGAGTGCGGAGGCCACCGCGGCCGGGTCCGTCTGCCGTCCGACGGAGTCCAGGAGCGCGTCCAGCGCCGGGTCGCTGTGGCCTGTCACGTCGGTGGCGCCGCCCGTCCGCCAGCGCGCCAGCAGCGAGGCCACCGGCGTCCGGCTCTGCTGCACGGGGACGAGGGCCACGTCCCACGAGCCGGGGTCGGCCCAGAGCGCCGTCGCCGGGTCCGCAGGCTGGGCCCGCGTGACCGTGAAGCCGGCTGCTCCCAGCTGCGCGGTGAGAGCGGCGAGCATGTCGCGACGCACCTGGTCGTCGGTGCTGACCAGCACGCGGACCGGCACCCCACCTGCCGTCGCGACGGTCGCCGGAGCCCCGGTCGCCGTCGGGGCCGTCGCGGCCGGGCTCGTCGAGGCGGGGCTCGTCGAGGCGGGTGCCGTGGCGGACGGCGTGGCATCGGCAGCCGTGCCCGGGCTCCGAAGGCCGGCGCCCACCCCGGCGAGCACCGCGTCGCTCGGCGAGGAGCCGGCGAGCGCGGCGAGCCGTGTGCGGTCGATCGCGCGGACGAACGCGGCCCGCAACGCCGCTGCCCGCGCGGTGCCGGGGTCACCCGCGGTCGCCCAGTGCGCCGGGTCGAACGTGCCACCGCCCGACTCCTGCAGCTGCAGCTGCAGCACCGCACCGCCGCCGGTCTGCACCCGCACGTCCGGCACACGCTGCAGGGCCGCCCGTACGTCGGCGGTGTCGACGGGCGCGACCACGTCCGCGGTGCCGGTGCGCAGCGCGTCCACCTGGGCGAGCGGATCCAGGTCGGAGCGCACCACGACCCGGTCGAACGCCGCCGGCCGGGCACCCTGGTACGACGTGTTGCTCACCATCTCCACGCGCTTGCCCGGATCGACGACGTCCACGCGGTACGGGCCGGTGGTGACCGCCGCCGCCGGGTCGTCGCTCAGCGCTGTCGCGTCGGCGGCGGTCCGCCACACCCGCGAGACGGGGATCAGGGCCGCCCGGTCCGCGTGCTGGATCGCGGCGGTGACCAGGGCCGACCAGTGCGCCGCGTCGGCAACCGCGGGGGCGGCGGACGACGACGACGTGGCGCTCCCCGCGGACGGCGAGGTGACCGCACCAGCCGCGAAGGACGACGCGGCAGGGGACGACGAGGAGGTCTGCGAGCCCGCGGCCGCAGACGCCGCAGGCGTCCCGAGCGCCAGCCGACCCACCACGTGGGCGGCGAGGTTGAGGTCCAGCGCCGTCTGCCAGTCCGCCACCGGGTCGGCGTACACGAGCGTCAGGCCGTGCTCGTCGACCGTGGGCACTGCGGGCGCGTGCACCAGCACGGGAGAGACCGCGCCGAACCAGACGGTGTCCGCAGCCGCGCTCGCGGTCGGCGTGGGGGCGGAGCCGCCGGTCGGGGCGGCCGCCGAGCTCGCCGGGGTGGTGCCCGTCGGGCTCGGGGTTCCGGTCGCGCCACCGGCGACCGCCCCGCTCGGCGGCGCCTCGTCGAGCTGCCCGGAGCGCGCCGCCCACTCCAGCAGCAGGTCGTCGCCGGTGACCGGCACGCCGTCCGACCACCGCGCGGTCGGC
>DAIDJQ010000009.1 GCA_027451305.1 Cellulomonas sp. | reverse complement strand
GCCGGCGACTCGGGCTACGGCGTGGACTTCCCTGCCGCCTCAGCCGGCGCCGTCGCGGTCGGCGGGACGAGCCTGACGCTCACCTCCACCGGCTCCCGCGCCTCGGAGACCGTCTGGTCGGGCACCGGGTCCGGCTGCTCCGCCTACATCGGCAAGCCGTCGTGGCAGCACGACACCGGCTGCACTCGGCGCACCGTGACGGACGTCGCCGCCGTGGCCGACCCGGCGACGGGTGTCGCGGTCTACGACACCTACGGCTCGAAGGGCGGTGCGAGCTGGTACGTCTTCGGCGGCACGTCGGTGGGCACACCCATCGTCGGTGCGATCTTCGCCCGTGACGGCGTGCCGTCCACCGGGTGGGCCGCCGCGAGCCTGTACGCCAACGCCTCGAGCCTCTACGACGTCGTGTCCGGATCCAACGGCAGGTGCGCCACCAAGCACTCGACCTCGACCGCCTACCTGTGCACCGACCAGGTCGGCTACGACGGCCCGACGGGCAACGGCACCCCGGCCGGTCTCAGCACGCCGTTCTGACCCGGCGGCGGCCCTCGGGGTCGACGCTCGGTCGTCACGAGGTCCACCCGTCGGGTGGTCCGCCCGGCTCCGTCGCCCCGAGGCCGGCGCGGGCCGAGGCCGACCGCTGCTGCCGTGCCCCGGCAGCACGGCGCACGGCCGCCGGGCCGCGACCTGCGCCCTGGCACGACCGCGTCCGCGGGGTGCGCGGCGGTCGCCGCCCGCGCCCGGGACGGCCGCGCCGATCACGTCGGCGAGCCCCTTTCACCCGGCGGCCGACGCGATCCGGGAGGAGAATGTGAAGACTCGCACAAGCTGGCGAGGTGGAGCGGGGCGACGATGACCAGCTTCCAGGCAGTACCCGTAGGCCCGGCGCAGCCGAGCGCCTGTGCGAGCGCGTCGGGCCCGCCTCAACCCCTGCTCGATCGCCACCCGGATCGCAGGGGCCTTCCGACGGCCGCGGGGATGGCCGGCACCTGGGCGGCGGGAGTCCCCCGCCGACCCGCTCACAGGGTGCGGCACGCCGTGCCGGACGGGCCCACGGGCCGGCGCGCACGGCAGTAGGTCAGGAGGAACGACATGCTCCAGAAGAAGATGGCGTTCTCGCTTCTCACGGGAGCGGCCATGGTGGCTGCGCTCGCTGCGATGCCGAGCGCGGCGTTCGCGAAGGGCGGACCGCCCACCACCGAGCTGACGAACAACCTCTCGGTGCCGGCGATCATGGTGCCCGGACCTGGGACCTTCACGGTCAGCTGCCCGGCTGACGTCCCCGGACCGCTGGTGGCTCCGACCGGTGAGCCGAGCACCGGGTACACGGTCCCGGGCTACTACTACGTCCAGGGTGTGAACGCCTGGCAGGCCCAGTGCTACACGGCGGCGGCCGGAACCACGACCGCGATGGGCGACTTCGGCGACAACCTCACCAGCGGGGCGCTCAAGGCCGGGACCCCGATCCGGGTCGAGGTGGGCCTCATCGAGAACAGCGGGTCGGGGATCACCCTGGACGGCTACAAGGTGATCAAGCTGCAGACCAGCCTCTCCGACAACCAGTCCGCCTACGGCACGGAGGCGACCGGCACGGAGGGCTCGTGGTCGGCCACCGCCCAGACGTTCCCGTACGTCAGCACCGACGGCGAGACCGGTGCGCCTGTCACGGTCGGGGTTCGCGTCTTCGACCAGCGCGCCACGTTCGAGCTCTACAACGAGACGACTCAGGCCTACGTCGTCCCGCAGGACACCCCGATGGGTGCCGAGATCAACGCCACCGGGGCGGTCGTGTACGGCTACAACTGGGGCGTTGGCGGTCACGGCGTGAAGAACCTGCCGCAGGCGGGCACCTACACGCTGACCTTCACCGCGCCTGACGTCACCCTCAACGGCGTCTCGCCCTCAGGCGGAGGTTCGACGACTGCACTGGTCGACGAGCACAGCGTCTCGATCACCTTCGCCGTGGTCGGCTCGACCAACGGCGGCGGCCACCGCGGCTGACCGCGGTTGACCACGCAGGAGGTTCCGACCTCTGACGTCGAAGGAGAGGGGATGCCCCGGGCAAGCGCCCGGGGCATCCCCTCGTCCGAGCCTGGGGCCGACCATCGGCCGTCAGCCGTCGGCCGTCCTTCGTCTGTCGGGGTGGTCGGATTCGAACCGGCGACCTTCCGCTCCCAAAGCGGACGCGCTACCAACCTGCGCCACACCCCGTCGCGCCGGACACCGTCCGGCGCATGGACCAGCGTAGAGGTGATCGCGCGGGAATCTTTGCGCCGACCTTTCGGTTGCGGCTACCGTCATGGCGTCGCGGACCTGGGTCATCCCGTCCGCCCAGCGAGGGAGGGACATGAGCGTGCAGAGCGCGTCGTCCGCTCCCGTCGCGCGCCTGTCGTCGCGCACCGGCGTGGCCTCGTCGGCCCGCACCTGTCGCTGTCGGTAGAGCGCTGGCTCGCTCCTGCCTGACGGCGGGGCACCTGGGATCGCCCGGGACGGCCAGCGCTCGCCTCCTCGGACGACACCCGCGCCGCCCGCTGCCGTGGCCGACACCCGGCCCAGCAGGCAGGCTCGAGGGGGACGTCCCGCACCTGCACGCGACTCCACAAGCACACGACGAAGAGGAACCATGTCCCGCATCTACGACGACGCGACCCAGCTGATCGGCAACACGCCCCTGGTCCGGATCACCAAGATCACCGACGGCGCGCCCGCGCAGATCGTCGGCAAGCTCGAGTTCTACAACCCGGCGAGCTCGGTGAAGGACCGCATCGGGGTGGCGATCGTGGACGCCGCCGAGAGGTCCGGGGAGCTGCAGCCGGGCGGCACCATCGTCGAGGCGACCAGCGGCAACACGGGAATCGCCCTGGCGTTCGTCGGTGCGGCGCGCGGATACCACGTGGTGCTGACGATGCCCGAGACGATGTCCAAGGAACGTCGTGCGCTGCTGCGGGCGTTCGGTGCCGAGCTGATCCTCACCCCGGGCTCCGAGGGCATGAAGGGCGCCGTGAACAAGGCGAACGAGATCGCCGCCGAGCGTCCGGGGGCCATCCTCGCCCGGCAGTTCGCGAACGCCGCGAACCCCGAGATCCACCGCCGCACCACCGCGGAGGAGATCTGGGCGGACACCGATGGTCAGGTCGACATCTTCGTCGCCGGCATCGGGACCGGGGGCACCATCACCGGGGTCGGCCAGGTGCTCAAGGAGCGCAAGCCGGGCGTTCAGATCGTGGGCGTCGAGCCCAAGGAGTCGCCGATCCTCAACGGCGGCCAGCCCGGCCCGCACAAGATCCAGGGCCTCGGCGCCAACTTCGTCCCGGAGGTCCTCGACACCTCCGTCTACGACGAGGTGATCGACATCGACGGCGACACGGCCATCGCGTACGCGCGCCGCGCGGCCAAGGAGGAGGGCCTGCTGGTCGGGATCTCCTCCGGTGCCGCGATCGCCGCCGCGATCCAGCTGGCCAACCGCCCGGAGAACAAGGGGAAGCTGATCGTGGCGATCATCCCCAGCTTCGGCGAGCGGTACCTGTCCACGGTGCTGTACGCCGACCTGCTCGACTGACCTGCGACGACCGGAGCATCACATGACCGCACTGCTAGGCCACGGGGCACCCGCCCGCGGACGGCCCGCCACGGGTGAGGCGCACCGCTCCGCCGGGGCGCACCACCCGTCGTTCCTCGGCGTGCTCGTCGAGGACCTCGAGGCGGCGCACCGGCACGACCCGGCGGCGCGCAGCAAGCTGGAGGTGGCCCTCGGCTACCCCGGCGTGCACGCGGTGTGGGTGTACCGGCTCGCGCACCGGATGTGGCAGGAGCCCGGCCTGCGGCTGCCGGCACGGCTGCTGTCCCAGCTCGCCCGGGCTGCGACCGGTGTGGAGATCCACCCGGGTGCCCGGATCGGCCGGCGGCTGTTCATCGACCACGGGATGGGCGTCGTGGTGGGCGAGACCGCCGAGGTCGGCGACGACGTGGTGCTGTTCCACGGCTCCACGCTGGGCGGCAAGACGATGCGCCACGGCAAGCGCCACCCCACCCTCGGCGACCGTGTCGTGGTGGGTGCGGGTGCGAAGGTGCTGGGTCCGGTGTGGATCGGCGACGGTGCGCAGATCGGGGCCAACGCGGTGGTGGTGCACGACGTGCCCGCCGGGGCGATCGCGGTCGGCGTGCCGGCGCAGGTCCGACTGCCGCGGGTGCCGGACCGGTTCGACCCCGAGGTGGACGACCCGGCGATCTACATCTGAGGCTCCGGCGCCTGGTTCGTCGTCGCCCGCTGTCGCTAGCCTGACCGCCACGGTCACCGCGACGACGCGGCGACGACGGACCAGCGGAGGCTCCCGTGCGGCTCGGCTACCACACCGGCTACTGGTCGGCCGGTCCGCCGGCCGGGGCGCAGGAGGCGGTGCTCGCCGCGGAACGGCTCGGGTTCGACTCGGTGTGGACGGCCGAGGCCTACGGGTCGGACGCGTTCACCCCGCTGGCCTGGTGGGGAGCCGCAACGCACCGCATCCGGCTCGGCACCGCCGTGGCGCAGATCTCGGCGCGCACCCCGACCGCGACGGCGATGGCGGCGCTGACCCTCGACCACCTCTCCGGCGGCCGGTTCGTCCTCGGGCTCGGGGTGTCCGGCCCGCAGGTGGTGGAGGGCTGGTACGGACAGCCCTACCCGCGGCCTCTGGCGCGGACCCGCGAGTTCGTCGCGGTGGTGCGCCAGGTGCTCGCGCGCGAGGCATCGGTCACGCTCGACGGGGAGTTCTACCGGCTGCCGCTGCCGGCCGACCAGGGCATGGGGCTCGGCAAGGCGCTGCGGTCAACGGTGCACCCGCTGCGTCCCGACCTGCCGATCCACCTCGCTGCCGAGGGGCCGCGCAACGTGGCGCTCGCCGCCGAGATCGCGGACGGCTGGCTCCCGCTCTTCTACGCCCCGCGCCTGGACGACCGGTTCCGGCAGCTGCTCGCCGACGGCTTCGCCCGCCGCGCGCCCGGTGCGAGCCCAGCCGGCGACTTCGAGGTGACGGCCACCGTGCCCGTGGTGCTCGCCGACAGCGTGGAGCAGGCAGCGGACACGGTCCGCCCGTTCATCGCGCTGTACGCCGGTGGGATGGGTGCCCGCGGCGCCAACTACCACCGCGACGCGCTCGCCCGGCTGGGCTATGCGGAAGCGCTCGACGAGATCACGGCCCACTTCCTGGCCGGTGACCGCGGGCGTGCCGCCGCGGCGGTGCCGACCGAGCTGGTCCGGGACGTGGCACTGGTCGGCACGGCCGACGACCTGGCGGAGCAGCTGGCCGCCTGGCGGACCACGGCCGTCACGACGCTGCTCCTGCAGACCGATCCCCGGCGGCTCCCGGAGGTGGCCGGCGCTCTGGGCGCCACCGTCTGCGAGCCGTAGCCCTCGTGCCGCAGGGTGCCCGCTACCCGGCGGGCCCGGCCTCGTCCGGCCACCAGATCGCGCGGCGCAGCGCCACCCGGGTCCCGTCCGCCACCAGCGGCGTCCCCTCGGCCCGCAGCCGGTCCAGTGCCTCCGTGGAATGCCGGGCGGGCGGTGACCCGGCGGCGTCGACCACCCGCCACCAGGGCACTCCCCCGCCGGCGTGCGCCAGCACCTGCCCGACCTGGCGTGGACCCCCGCGTCCCAGGCGGTCGCGCAGCACCTCCGCCACGCTGCCGTACGTCACGGCCCGGCCCGGTGGGACGGCCGCCACCAGGTCGAGCACCTGCTCGAGGTAGTCGTCGTCCATCGGTCAGGTGCGACGGACCAGCACCAGCGCGCGGTCGTCGTCCGCCTGCCGGCGTGCCGCGTCCAGCACCGCGTCGGCGCCGCCGCGGCCGGTCGAGACGAGCTGTTCCAGCACGCCGAGCAGCCGGTCGATGCCCTGGTCGAGGTCGCCGTCGCGAGTCTCGACGAGACCGTCCGTGTAGAGCAGGAGCGCGTCCCCGGGTTGCAGGGTGCCGGCCCGCGGACGGCACCGGAACTCCGCCGTGACACCCAGCACCGGAGCGCCGACCGTGTCCACCACGTCGACGCGTCCCGAGCCGGCGTGCAGGTGCACCGGGGGCAGGTGGCCGGCCGTCGCCACCTGGAAGGCTCCCGTGCGCAGGTCGAGGGCCAGGTGGGCGGCCGTGGCGAACCCGTCGTGCCAGCCCTGGCCGAGCAGGTAGGCGTTGGCCGCCGGCAGGAAGTCCGCGGGCGCCATCGCACCGAGCAGGCCGGCCAGCGCGCCGGACAGCTGCAGCGACCGCACCCCGACGGCCTGCCCCTTGCCCGAGACGTCGACCAGGACCACCTCGAGCACGTCGTCCGAGGGTGCGTGCGCCACGACGAAGTCGCCCGAGAACGCGTCCTGGTGGGCCGACCGGACCACGGCGTCCACCCGCCAGCCGGGCGGCAGCGCCGGGATGTGGCCGTTCGCCTCGAGGCGGTCCCGCAGGTCGACGAGCATCAGGCCGCTCGGTGCGCCCTGCAGGCCGAGACGTTCGCGGTCCCGGCCGAAGATCAGCACGGCCGCGACGGCGGCCGCCAGGACGACGAGCGTGCCGGGCGTCATCGACGCGACGCCGACCGCCCGCAGAGCCACCGTCAACGCCGTCACGAGGGCCGCGACGAACACCAGGGCCCGCCACCGCAGCACGAAGACCGCCACGAGCAGCAGCAGGAGGAACGCCGACGGTGCGACCCACTCCGGCCGGTCCCACATGCCGAGCGCCAGCAGCACCGCGACGGCACCGAGCACCACGCCGGGAAGCGCCTGGGGCCGGCGCGCCCAGCGGCCGAGCACCCGCTCGAGCATGCCGGACCCCGCCGAGCCCGCGCGGGTACGGACGGGGCGCCCCGACGCCGAGACCGCCGGCGCGACGGCGTCGACGCGCCGTGGCGCACGCGACCCCCTGAGGCTCGTCATGCGCGAAGGCTAACCGCGGCCGCCGACGCCGGCCCAGCCCCCGCGCGGGTGCGCGACGACAGTGCCGTGCCGGCCCGAGCCCGGCACCGCGGGCGCGTGCTCCCGGCTGCGGCTGCGTTCACCCGGCTGTCGCGCCGGTGCCCGGCCGGACGTGCGCGCGCGTCAGCCGCGCGTGCGCTCGTACTGCGCCAGCTCGTCGATCCGACGCTGGTGGCGCGGGTCGCGCGAGAACGGCTCGTCGACGAACACGGTGACGAGCGCGAGAGCGTCGTCGACGGAGTGCTGACGAGCGCCCACCGCGACGACGTTGGCGTCGTTGTGCTGACGGGCGAGCCGCGCCGTGTCGTCGTTCCACGCGAGGGCCGCGCGGACGCCGACCACCTTGTTGGCCGCGATCTGCTCGCCGTTGCCGGACCCGCCGATCACCACCCCCAGGGACCCGGGGTCGGCCACCACGGCCTCCCCCGCGGCGATGCAGAACGACGGGTAGTCGTCCTGCGGGTCGTACGTGGGCGCGCCGTGGTCCACGACCTCGTGGCCGGCAGCGCGCAGGTGCTCGACGACCAGGGACTTCAGCTCGAAGCCGGCGTGGTCGGAGGCGACGTGGATGCGCATGGCGCCATCCTGCCAGCCTCGACGGCCGGGCTCGGCGGCAGCTGCGCCGGCCACGTCGACGCCGGTCCGTAGGCTGGCGCCATGACCCGTAGCGGCATCGACGTCACCGCCCTCGACCCAGCCACACGACCGCAGGACGACCTCTTCGCCCACGTGAACGGCCTGTGGATCGCCTCGCACACCATTCCGGCCGACCGCGCCTCCGACGGCGTGCTGCGCGCGCTGCGCGACCGCTCGGAGGAGCAGGTGCGCGACATCATCACCGAGCTCGGCGAGCAGGTCGCCGCCGGTCAGCAGCAGGACGACGAGGCGGCCAAGATCGGTGCCGCCTTCGCCAGCTTCATGGACACCGACGCGGTCCGGGCGGCCGGGCTCGCCCCGCTGCGTACCGACCTGGCCCTGATCGAGCAGGCGACGACGCAGGCCGAACTCACCGGGGCGTTGGGCGCCCTGCAGCGGACCGGGGCAGGCGGTGCGGTGGCGTTCTTCGTCGACAACGACGCCAAGAACCCGGACCGCTACGTGGTGCACCTGACCCAGTCCGGCCTTGGCCTGCCGGACGAGGCGTACTACCGGGACCCCCAGTACGCGACCTTCCTCGAGGCCTACCGGCCGCACGTCGCCCGCATGCTGCTGCTCGCCGGGGTGGCGACGGGGCAGGCCGACGCCGACGGGCGTGCGGGCCGGGTCGTCGCGCTCGAGACCGCGCTCGCCGCGCACCACTGGGACGTGGTGCAGGACCGGGACGCCGAGCTGACGTACAACGCCACGACGCTGGCCGACCTCGCCGAGGAGGCGCCGGAGTTCGACTGGCACGCCTGGGCGGCAGCCCTCGGCGCGCCGGAGGGGTCGATGGACGACCTGGTGGTGCGGGAGCCGGGCTTCGCGCGTGGGTTCGCGGGCCTGTGGTCCAGCGAGCCGTTGGCGGACTGGAAGGACTGGATGGCGTTCCACGCCGTCAGCGCCCGCGCCGCCTTCCTCACCGACGAGCTCAGCCAGGCGAACTTCGACTTCTACGGGCGCACGCTCACGGGTGCGCAGGAGCAGCGCGAGCGGTGGAAGCGGGGTGTGTCGTTCGTCGAGGGCGTGCTCGGAGAGGCCGTCGGGAAGCAGTACGTCGCCCGGCACTTCCCGCCGGAGCACAAGGCCCGCATGGACAGGTTGGTCGCCACGCTGGTCGAGGCGTACCGCGAGTCGATCTCCGGCCTCGACTGGATGGGGGCCGAGACGCGCACCAAGGCGCTGGCCAAGCTCGACAACTTCACCCCGAAGATCGGCTACCCGGTGAGGTGGCGGGACTACTCCGGCCTCGTGGTGCACGCGGACGACCTGGTCGGCAACGTGCGACGGGCGGCCGCCTTCGAGCAGGACTGGGAGCTGGGCAAGATCGGCAAGCCGATCGACCGCGACGAGTGGTTCATGACGCCCCAGACGGTGAACGCCTACTACAACCCCGGGATGAACGAGATCGTCTTCCCCGCGGCGATCCTGCAGCCGCCGTTCTTCGACGCCGATGCGGACGACGCGGTGAACTACGGCGGGATCGGCGCAGTGATCGGGCACGAGATCGGCCACGGCTTCGACGACCAGGGCAGCAAGTACGACGGCACCGGCCGGCTCGCCGACTGGTGGACCGCGGACGACCGCGCCGAGTTCGAGGCGCGCACCAGGGCGCTGGTCGACCAGTACTCGGCCTACTCACCGGCTCAGCTGGACGGCAGCCACCACGTCAACGGGGCGCTCACCATCGGCGAGAACATCGGCGACCTGGGCGGGATGGCGATCGCTCTGAAGGCCTACCGGATCGCGCTGGGCAGGCCGCTGGAGGAGGCTCCCGACCTCGACGGGCTCACCGGCGTGCAGCGGGTGCTGGTCGGCTGGGCCCAGGCGTGGCGTTCCAAGGCACGGGACGCCGAGGTGATCCGGCGCCTCGCGATCGACCCGCACAGCCCGGAGCAGTTCCGGTGCAACGGCGTGGTGCGCAACATCGACGCGTTCTACACCGCGTTCGACGTGCAGCCGGGCGACGGGCTCTACCTGCCGCCGCAGGAACGGGTCAGCATCTGGTGAGGTCGACGGGCTGAGGCCGTCGGGCCGCCGCTCGGCCACCCGACGGGCTCAGCCGTTGCCCTTCCCCCGGCCCCTGGGCTTGCCGTTCGGCTCGGTGGCGGCCTGCGAGGTCCCGCCGCTTCCCGTCACGTTCGAGGCCGCCGTTGCGGACGGCGAGGCCTGCGGCAGCAGCGTGAGCGACTCGCGGGCGAGGCGGAAGCCGACACCGTTGGTGTCCGTGCAGGTCACCCCGTCCGTGGCGCTGGTGCACGTCCGCCCGGCCAGGGTGCTCGAGCTGCCGTACGGCAGGGTCGGCACGTCGGTGCCCACCACCGTGGGCGCGGGACCGCTCTCGCACGGGGTGGTCACGCCCGTCGAGTCCAGCACCACCGTGTGACCCACGGTGCCCTTGCACCCGGCCACCGGCGGGACGGTGAACGTCGCGCTCACGATGGTGCAGGTGGCCGAGTCGGCCGTCAGCGTGCAGGCGATGTTGCCGCTCGGCAGCCGGAAGCGCGACGGACCGGACGAGGCCGACTCGCTCGGCCCTGCAGCGCTCGTGGTCCCGGACGACCCGCCCGTCGACGCCGTGCGGCCGCTGGCGCCCCGGTTCAGCCCGACCACCACGAGCGCCACCACCAGCGCGCTGACGAGCACCGCGTCCACGGCGACCAGGATGCGGATCAGGCGGTTGCGGTCCTGCCGCGCCGTCGTGGTGCTCATCGGGTGCGCACCATCCCGGCACGGAGGGTCCACTTCTGGGCACGGACGGGCACACGGGCTCCGATCTGTCGCACTTCGCCTGGCTTTCGTCGAGTCTGCCCGTCCCGGGGTGCAGCGCGCACCTCGGGGCGCCCGGGGCACCCCTGCCGGTCGCGTGCCATGATCGTCGGCGGTCGCCACCCCGGCCACCGCGCCGGCCCGATCGGTCGGCCCCATGCCCGCAGGAGTCGCACGTGCCCGGACAGAACCTCACCCGTGACGAGGCGCGCGAGCGCGCATCGGTCGTCGAGACCACCAGCTACGACGTGGCGCTCGACCTGACGACGGGGCCGAGCACCTTCCTGTCCCGGTCCACGGTCCGGTTCCGCGCGACGCCCGGGGCGTCGACGTTCATCGACCTGATCGCGCCGTCGGTCCGCGAGGTGGTGCTGAACGGGCGCGGGCTCGACGTCGCGGAGGTGGTCGCCGACTCCCGGATCCGGCTCGAGGACCTGCGGGGCGAGAACGAGCTGCTGGTGGTGGCCGACTGCGCGTACATGAACACCGGCGAGGGCCTCCACCGGTTCGTGGACCCGGTGGACGACGAGGTCTACCTGTACAGCCAGTTCGAGGTGGCGGACTCGCGGCGGGTGTTCGCGGTGTTCGAGCAGCCCGACCTGAAGGCGACGTTCACGTTCACCGTCACCGCGCCCGCGCACTGGACCGTGGTGTCCAACGGTCCGGCGGTGGGCGAGCCCGTGCGCGTCGAGGGCGGCGTCAACCGCAACGGCGCCGACCGCGGCATCGCCGTGTGGAGCTTCGAGACGACGCCGCGCATCTCGTCGTACGTCACCGCGATCGTCGCCGGGCCGTACCACGGCGAGCACCGCGAGCTGACCAGCGTGGACGGTCGCACCATCCCGCTCGGGGTGTACTGCCGCGCCTCTCTGGCCGAGCACCTCGACACGGACAACATCGTCGAGATCACGCGCGCGGGCTTCGCGTTCTACGAGAAGACGTTCGGCCGGCCGTACCCGTTCGCGAAGTACGACCAGCTCTTCGTGCCGGAGTTCAACGCGGGCGCCATGGAGAACGCCGGGTGCGTGACCTTCGTCGAGACCTACGTCTTCCGCTCCAAGGTGCCGGACGCGACCGTCGAGCGCCGCGCGGTGACGATCCTGCACGAGCTCGCGCACATGTGGTTCGGCGACCTGGTCACCATGCAGTGGTGGGACGACCTGTGGCTCAACGAGTCGTTCGCGGAGTTCCAGTCC
>DAIDJQ010000008.1 GCA_027451305.1 Cellulomonas sp. | reverse complement strand
GCCTCTCACGCACGAGGGCGCCGGGACCGCGGCGGGTCGGTCCCGGCGCCCTCGTCGTGCGCAGGGTTGTCAGGACGTGGCGCTGCCCGTCCCCGGCGTGTCGTCGTCGTCCTCGTCACCTCGGGCCCTGCCCCGGGGCAGCAGGTCGACGTCCGTCACCGAGACGCCCGGCCCCCGGGTCACCACGAAGAACACCGTCTGCCCGACGACCAGCTCGACCTCCGCCGGCTCGGCGACGGCGTCGGTGATCGTGACGAGGGTGCCCGCAGACAGCCGGGCCTGCCACGCGTCGACGTCCTTCGCGGAACCCAGCTTCGGCTGCCGGACCCGCACCGTGCCGTGCAGCCGGGAGCCGTAGGCGTCGCCCCACTCGTGCGTCCCCGCGGCCGTGAACGCGTGCGAGAACCCCGACTCGTTCACCAGGCGGTCGCTGCCGAAGAACTCCTTCTCGCCCGCTACGGCGAACGGCCACGACGGGTCGGCGCCGTGCCACATCACCATGTCACCGGTGCGGACCCGCACCGTCGGCTGGTCGACGACGAACCGGGCGCCCTCGCGGCTGACGGTGAGCACCGTCTGCGCCATGGCGGCGCCGGGATCGCCGGAATCCTCGACCTGAACCGTGAACGGCGCCTGCGCCGGGCCCCGGTGCAGCGAGCGCGCCGCCTCCACGGGGACCGCGGTCCCGGGATGCCCACCGGCGGCGACCAGGCCGTACCGGTAGGTGCCGGGCTTCATGAAGCGCTGCGCGTAGCTGTCCGTGAACCGCAGCGTGCGGCTGTCCAGCTGGTCGGTGTTCATCGTGCCCTTCCTCCTCACGCGCTGATGTCCGCGGAGAGCACCAGCTCGTCCTCGGGCGGGTTGTGCTGGACCTCGGCGCCGATCGTGTCGAGGGTGATGGTCACCACCGGGTCGTTCGGGCCGGACGCGGCCAGGACGGTGAACAGCTGGGGCTGGGAGTAGACCGGGAACCGGGTGCCCGAGATGAAGGGCGTCAGGATCGGGCCCAGCAGGCCGGTGAGCCCCGCGACCCCGATGGCGGCCACCACCGCCCCCACGAGCACCGCGATGAACGGCCCGATCAGCGGCACCCAGGCGACCGCCGCTGCGACGGCGGCGCCGACCACCGCGAGCATCGCCGCGGTGGTGAGGCCGAACTGCAGGTTCGGCACCCCCTGCACCACGCCCTCGACCCTCCACGTGCCGGCCACGAGGGTCACGGCGATGCCGAGGTCCACCGTGGTCTTGACGTAGTCGGACAGGTCGATCGGGACGGTGACGGTGGGCCAGACGATGTCGATCTTCGGCGTGCACACGTCCCCGACGCAGGGGATGTGCACGCAGACCTGTGGGATGTGGATGTCCGGCAGGAAGTCGCCGATGTCCAGCGACAGGGACAGGTGCAGCTGCCAGTCCAGCCGCAGGTCGGCGACCCGGATGGTGCCGGGCGGCACGAGGTCGACCGTGCCGGGTGACGACAGCGTGGCGGTGGCGCTGTAGCCGGCCGTGAACGGGCCGAACGAGCTGCTGCCGGAGGACGACTGGGGCGGCAGCCCGGCGGCGAGGGTGGTGAAGATGGTGGTCGCCGCGCCTTCGTCGATCGCAGCGAGGATCTCGGGCATCGAAGCCTCCTACAGCGTCCCGCGGACCAGCACGGCGTCCGCCTCGATGAGGGGTCCCTGGGCGGGTGTCAGCGTGAACGCGCCGACCCGGACAGCGGACAGGGGGATGGAGATCGTGGCGAGCACGGCACGCAGCACGGTGCCGAGCAGGCACTCCAGCACCGACTCGAGCGCGTCGGGCCTGACGTCGACCAGCTCGACGGCGTCGAGTGCGAAGCCCACCGCGGGCTCCCCACCGGTGGAGGTCGGCACGAGGTGGCCGATCGCGGCCACGCCCAGCTCGGCGCAGACCGGGTCGCGCGCCTTGCCCCTGGTCTCGTCCCAGCGGTCACGTTCCGCACGGGCAGCCTCCTGGTCCGCCGCGCCGTGGGTCGTGGACCGCGAACCGTCCTTGCCGCCTGCGCGGCTGGTGCAGTCGACGCACAGCTGCACCGTCGTGGTCACGGAGAGCTCGCCGGGGCCGAGGGTCAACTCGGGCGGCAGCGGGTCGTCCTGCTTGTAGAGGTCGAGATGGGGTGTGGTGAACCGGACGTGCCAGTCGATCCCTCCGGTGCCCGGGAACGGGATCGCCGCCATGGCGGTGTCGAACCGGGTGGACACGGGGGTGAAGGCCGGCGAGCCGTACGACAGCAGGTGCGGTCGGGCGGTCGTGAGCGCGGTGACCAGGTCGTTCAGGGCCGACTCGTGCGCGGAGACGAAGACGGCCCACCCTTCGGTGAGACTCATGGTGCCCCTCCTTGGTCGCGGCCCGGCTGGTCCGCGATACCAGGGAGGAGGGAGCCCGGCGTCGGTCAGATACGCCGCGGGTGCGACTACCCCCCGGGGTACGATCGTCGCCTGACGTGACGCCCGGCAACGGCCTCGACGAGGCTCGGCAGACCCCACCACGCACGGTCGGGCCTGCTCGGGACGTAGGGGAGGACGAACACCATGCAGCTCGATGTCGACCAGCTGGGAACTGCCATCCACCGGCTCAAGCGTGCTCAGGGCCAGATCGGCGCCGTCGTCCGGATGATCGAGGAGGGGCGGGACTGCGAGGACGTGGTGACCCAGCTCGCGGCGGTCAGCCGTGCTCTGGACCGCGCCGGTTTCGCCATCATCGCCACCGGGATGAAGCAGTGCCTCGTCGAGCCCGCCGAGGGCGACGCCGAGACGTCCTCCGAGACGTTGGACGTGGCCAAGCTCGAGCGCCTCTTCCTCTCGCTCGCCTGAGTCTGGCGGTCACCCCCCGACGCGCCTACGGTGGTCGGTGAGGGCGAGGTGAGTGGGATGCACGCATCCGTCGGTGACAGCGTCATCGTCCACGGCCGGACAGTCGGGACCCATGACCGCAAGGGAGAGATCCTCGAGGTGCACGGTCCGGGCGGCACCGAGCCGTTCCTGGTCCGCTTCGACGACGGGCACGAGGCCCTGATCTACCCGGGGCCGGACCTGTCGCTGGTGCACCACGAGCACGGTCAGCCGGCTGCAGGGATGGCGACCGCGTCCTGACGCGCGCCAGGCGCAGCGGCGACGGCGCCGAGGCACCTGGGTGAACGTCCGGGGGCGCGCCCCTGCGGGACGTTCGACTCTCGAGCGCGCCCGCCCACGGGCCTGGGCTGGGAGGACGACGCACCGGGAAGACCCGGGCGTCGACCCGGAGGAGAGCGACGATGGCTCAGAATCGCGGCACCACGGTGACGGGCGGCGGGGGCGCCGTGTACGGGCTGGGCCTGATCGGCTCGCTCGTGTACTTCTGGCAGCTGGTGCACGGGTTCTGGCCGCACGTGGTGGGCGTCCTCAAGGCGCTGGTGTGGCCGGCTTTCCTCGTCTACCAGGCCTTCGGCGCCCTGCATCACTGAGCCCGCTCGCGGCGACCGGCCGCGTGCTGCCCGACCGGTCCCGGCGGTCAGGCCGCGGCGCTGACGTCGCGCCGCGCGCCGCACCCTCGACGGCCGTGAGGTCCGCACGGGAGCCGCCGGAGCGTCCAGGATCCCGTCGCTGAACGTCACCAGCACGTCGCCCGGCTCGAGCCGGGCGACCGTCGCGTGGCGGACCTCCGCGGTACCCAGACCGAGCGGTAGGCCCTCGGACGCGAGCCGCTCGGCCGGCCCGTCGCGCCCGACGAGCAGCGTCAGCCCGTGGACGCCGTCTCCCGGCAGCCCGGCAGGGGTGACCACCCCCGATTTGACCGCATAGGTAAGGCTGACCTAACTTACCGGCGATTGCTCGACGTCGGAGATGAGGGTTCGTGGGAATCGGTCGCACGCTGGTGCTCGGCTTCGTCGCCGGGGTCACGATCCTGCTCGGTCTGCCCGTCGGGCGGCTGCGGCGCCCGGCGCCGACCCTTCGCGCGGTGCTCAACGCGACCGCCGTCGGGGTGCTGCTGTTCCTGGTGTGGGACGTGCTGAGCCACGCGTGGGAGCCGATCGACGCCGCGCTGGGCGGGGTGCACGAGGGCACGGGGGACCTGGGCACGGTGATCGGGTACGGCGCCCTGTTCGTCGGCGGCCTCGCCGTGGGGCTCGGCTCGCTGGTGGTCTACGAGGGCTGGATGGCCCGCAACGCGGCGATGCGCCCCGCCGGCGGCTCCGCACCGGCCGGTGCGCACCCCGCCACGTCCGGGACTGCCGGCAGCGGCAGGACGAGCGCATCGGGCGCCGGTGCTGTGGTGGCCGCCGTCGCGCCGGGCGGGAGCACCGCCGCGACGCTGACGGCTCCGGCCCGGACGTCGGTGTCGAGCGCTGCGGTCCCCGCGACGACGTCCCCGGCTGCCGCCGGCGTGCCGGTGCCGGTCGCCGAGCGACTGGCGTCCTGGTCACCCGCCCGCCGCCTCGCCCTGCTGATCGCGATCGGGATCGGTCTACACAACTTCGCCGAGGGCCTCGCCATCGGGCAGTCGGCCGGTCGTGGCGAGGTAGGCCTCGCCACGCTCCTCGTGATCGGCTTCGCCCTGCACAACGGGACCGAGGGGTTCGGGATCACGGCACCGCTGGCCGGCGACGTGGACGCCGACGGCAACCGTCGCCGACCGTCGTGGCGGTTCCTGCTCACGCTCGGCCTGATCGGCGGCGGTCCCACCTTCGTCGGCACGGCCGTCGGCCACGGCTTCACCAGCGAACCCGTCAGCGTGCTCTTCCTCACCCTGGCCGCCGGCTCCATCCTCTACGTGGTCACCCAGCTGCTCGGCGTCGCGGCCAAGGCGAAGCGTGCCGACCTGCTGGCCATCGGCCTCCTCATCGGCCTCGTCGCAGGCTTCGCCACCGACGCCATCGTC
>DAIDJQ010000007.1 GCA_027451305.1 Cellulomonas sp. | reverse complement strand
CCACCCACGGAGGCGGACGATGAATCCCCATCAACACCAAAGCCCACCACGGCACAACACCGCAGCAGACAACTTGGCATCGACTACTTGGCACACTGTTGAGTTCTCAAAGAACAGACGCTCATCCCGTCAGACCCATTTCAGGGCCGGACCCGGAGGCTATCCCATCCGTTGCTGCCCCTTTTCGGAGGCGGCACCGAAGCCTATCTCATCCTGTCCTGCGCTCCGACCACCGGATTCAGGGCGCACTGAGCGCCCGATACCTGTTGTCGGAGTTTTGTCTCCCAGCGGGACCGACCACCTGATGCTTCTCGGTGTTCGTTCCTCCCTGCCGGGGCCTGGAGAACATTACGCGCGCCGCAACTCGGAGGCAAATCTGCAGGTCAGGAGGCCGGCTGCCCGTTTGAGGCCCGTCGGGCGGGTTCGAGGCCGGCCCCGCGGTCGAACCCTTCCGGGTCGGTTCGTTCTGGTCCACGCGTGTCCGGCCGCGCCACCGCTCGGGCGAGCCGCCTGCATCGTCGACCGGCTGGTGGCGGCAAGCCGTCGTCAGTCGGCCGCCCGGATGACGGCAAGCGACCGCTTGCCGCGCCGGAGCACGGCGTAGCGGCCGGCTACGAGGTCCCCGGGTGCCAGGACGGCGTTCTCGTCGGTGACCCGGACGTTGTTCACCGACAGACCGCCCTCGGACAAGGCGCGTCGGGCGGCCCCCTTGCTCGCGACGAGGCCGGTTGCGGCGAACAGGTCCACGAGCGGGTCGCCGGCCTTGCCGACCGCCCCCGGCAGCTCGGCGACGGCGGCGTCGAGCGTGGGGCCGTCGAGGTCGGCCAACGATCCGCGCCCGAAGAGCGCCTGGCTGGCCGCGACGACCTTCGCGGTGGCGTCGGCGCCGTGCACGAGAGTGGTGACGTCGCCGGCGAGCGTCCGCTGGGCCTCGCGTGCCGCAGGCCGCGTGCGGACCGCCTCCTCAAGCTCGGCGATCTCCTCCCGCGAGCGGAAGCTGAACACCTTGAGGTGGTTGACCACGTCGGCGTCGTCCGAGTTGAGCCAGAACTGGTAGAAGGCGTACGGGCTGGTCAGCGCGCCGTCGAGCCAGACGGTGCCGGACTCGGTCTTGCCGAACTTGGTGCCGTCCGCCTTGGTGATGAGCGGCGTGGTCAGGGCGTGGACGGTGTCACCGGTGACCTTGCGCACCAGCTCGACACCGGACAGCAGGTTGCCCCACTGGTCGTTGCCGCCCGTCTGCAGGCTCACGCCGTGCCGCCGGTGCAGCTCGAGGAAGTCCATGCCCTGCAGGATCTGGTAGCTGAACTCTGTGAAGCTGATCCCCTGGTCGCTCGCCAGCCGGCGGGCCACGGTGTCCTTGGCGAGCATGGTGCCGAGCCGGTAGTGCTTGCCGACGTCACGGAGGAACGCGATCGCGGAGAGGTCCGCCGTCCAGTCCAGGTTGTTCACCATCGTGGCGGCGGCTGGGCCGTCGAAACGCAGCAGCGGGGCGATCTGGCTGCGGATGCGCTCCACCCAGCCGGCGACGACCGACGGGTCGTTGAGCGTGCGCTCCCCCGTCATCTTCGGGTCCCCGATCAAGCCTGTCGCGCCGCCGACGAGGGCGAACGGGGGGTGCCCGGCGTCCTGGAGGCGTCGGATGGTGAGGATCTGCACGAGGTTGCCGATGTGCAGGCTCGGCGCGGTGGGATCGAAGCCGCAGTACACCGCAACCGGGCCTGCGCCGAGGGCGGCGTCGAGGGCCTCACGGTCGGTGGTCTGGGCGACGAGGCCGCGCCAGGTCAGCTCGTCGAGGACGGTGCTCACATCAGTCTCCTTGCACGCGGGCGCTCGTGCGCCCGACGGGACGGTTCCGGTGGCCGGGTCAGGCCGACGCCGTGGCCCCGGGCGGGGCCGTTGCCGACGTCGGCGACCGATAGGCCGGGCGGTACGCGGACACGGTCGGCTCCCCGGTCAGCCAGAACCGCCACGGGTGGCGCCCCGCATCCCCGCCCGGGCCAGAGACACCGACGCGGGGGCCCTGCCGGTGGGCCGGCGTCATCGCCTGCTCACCGAACCGCAGCACGACCGGCCCGTCGGGCTCGGTGACGTCCGCCCCGTTGGCATCCAGGTCGAGGCCGAGGCAGACGGCGAGCCGCGCCGGCCCACGAGCGAGCTGGCGGTCGTTGTCCACCACACCTGCGGCCTCACGCCGCTGCCACGCCAGGTCGCGCCCGTCGACGACCTCACCCGCACGCAGCAGCACGGCCGCGGGCCGGCCGGTGGGCTCGGCCACGACGTTCAGGCAGTTGTGCAGTCCCAGGTGCCGGTACACGTACAGACGGCCAGGCTCGGCGAACATCGCGGCGTTGCGCTGCGTGCGCCCCCGGAAGGCGTGCGAGCCCGGGTCGTCCTCACCGCCGTAGGCCTCGACCTCGGTGATCCGGACGGTGACGTCGCCCTCGGCGGAACGTGTCGTCAGATAGGCACCGAGCAGGTCCCGGGCCACCGTCAGCACGTCCCGGGCGAACCACACCCGTGCCGGGCAGGCCCCGAGCCCCGGCGCCGCTGCGCGGGCCGGCTCGACGGCGCGCCGCGGCCTGGTCACGCGGTCATCCTGCCGCATCCGTCCAGCCGGACGTCCGCGCGGTCCGCCGTGCGCTCGCGCACGAAGTGTGCCGCCTCGGCGAGCATCCACCCCTCCCAGTGCGGGCGGGCGGACGCACCGTCCCGGGCGAGACCGCGTCGCAGCCGCTCGTCGGCCGGAGCCTCGAGCCACACGCGCAAGGTGGCGAACGGGTCCGCAGCACGACGGGCGGCGCCGCAGCCCTCCAGCACCAGCACCTGCGGCACCGGGAGGTCGACCCAGCCGTCGAACCGGCCTGCTGACCAGTCGTAGCGCTGGTAGCGAGCCGCACGGCCACGACGCAGGGGCTCGAGGACCTGGGCCGAGAGGCGTGGCCAGAGGCTGCCCTCCAGGCCCGTCCAGCCGTCGTACAGGTCGTCCAGGTGCAGCACGGCGACGGGCACGTCCCTCGATCCGACCGCGTCCACCAGCGCCGCCGCCGTCGTCGTCTTGCCCGAGCCCGCCGGACCGTCGAGGCAGACGAGCCGGACGGGGCCCAGGCGGGGTCGCGCGACCAGCGCGCGATCAGCCAGCACCCGCGCCGTCCTGACGAGCGGGCTCAGCTCGTCCACGCCCGGAGGTCGGTCGCCTCGGCCCGGGCACGACCGCGCTGCTCGGCGACCCGCACGGGTGCGGTGCCTCCGTAGGCCGACCGGGAGGCGAGCGAGCCAGCGACGGAGAGCACGGACCGGACCTCAGGCGTCAGGTGTGGGCTGATCGCGACGAGCTCGGCGTCCGTCAGCTCCCACAGCTCGACGGGCGGCGTGTGGGCCTCGCAGGCCTGCACGCACGCGCCGGCGATCTCGTGGGCGTCCCGGAACGGGACCCCCGACCGCACCAGCCACTCGGCCACGTCGGTGGCGAGCGAGAAGCCCAGCGGGGCGACCGCGGCCATCCGGGCCGTGTCGAACTGCAGCGTGGCGATCATCCCGGCGAAGGCGGGCAGGAGCACCGACAGCTGGTCGACCTGGTCGAAGACCGGCTCCTTGTCCTCCTGCAGGTCGCGGTTGTACGCCAGCGGGAGTCCCTTGAGCGTCGTCAGCAGCCCCGTCAGGTCACCGATCAGGCGGCCCGCCTTGCCACGGGCGAGCTCGGCGACGTCCGGGTTCTTCTTCTGCGGCATGATGCTTGACCCGGTCGAGTACGCGTCGTCCAGGCGGGCGAATCCGAAGTCCTTGGTGGACCACAGGATCACGTCCTCGGCGATCCGGGACAGGTCGACCCCGACCATGGCGGCGACGAAGGCGAACTCCGCCGCGACGTCGCGCGAGGCGGTGCCGTCGATCGAGTTCTCCACCGGGCCGGCGAAGCCGAGCTCGGCCGCGACGGCGGCGGGGTCGAGGCCGAGCGACGAGCCCGCCAGCGCACCCGAACCGTACGGGGACAGGGCGGCGCGTGCGTCCCAGTCCTGCCAACGCTGCACGTCGCGCAGCAGGGGCCACGCGTGCGCCAGCAGGTGGTGCGCCAGCAGCACCGGCTGGGCGTGCTGCAGGTGGGTGCGGCCCGGCATCGGTGCGTCCCCGGCGGCCTCCGCCTGGCCGACGAGGGCGTCGACGACGTCCAGGACCAGCCCGGACAGCACCTTGGCCTGCCGGCGCAGGTACATGCGGACCAGCGTGGCGATCTGGTCGTTGCGGGAGCGGCCCGCGCGCAGCCGGCCGCCGAGCTCGGCGCCGGCACGCTCGAGCAGCCCGCGCTCGAGGGCGGTGTGCACGTCCTCGTCGTCCGGCCCCGGGCCGAACGCGCCCGAGGCGACATCGGCGCGCAGCCGCTCGAGAGCGTCGACCATCCGGGTGACGTCGTGGTCCGACAGCAGGCCGGCGCCGTGCAGCACGTGCGCGTGCGCGACCGAGCCCGAGATGTCGTCGTCGGCCAGCCGCCAGTCGAAGTGCGTCGACCTGGACAGCGCCGCAAGGGCATCGGACGGTCCGGACGCGAACCGG
>DAIDJQ010000006.1 GCA_027451305.1 Cellulomonas sp. | reverse complement strand
ACCAGATCTACCCCCGCTCGTTCGCCGACTCGGACGGCGACGGCATGGGTGACCTGCGGGGGATCCTGCAGCACGTCGACCACCTGGTCGACCTGGGCGTCGACGTCGTCTGGCTGTCCCCGGTGTACCGCAGCCCGCAGGACGACAACGGCTACGACATCAGCGACTACCAGGACGTCGACCCGATGTTCGGCACGCTCGCGGATCTCGACGACCTGATCGCGACGCTGCACGAGCACGGGATCAAGCTCGTCATGGACTTGGTGGTCAACCACACCTCGGACGCCCATCCGTGGTTCGTCGCCTCCCGGTCGTCGAAGGACGACCCCAAGCGGGACTGGTACTGGTGGCGCCCCGCCCGCGAGGGCATGCAGGCCGCCACCCCCGGCGCCGAGCCGAACAACTGGGGCTCGTTCTTCTCCGGGCCTGCGTGGCAGTACGACGAGGCCACGGCCGAGTACTACCTGCACCTGTTCTCCAGGCGGCAGCCGGACCTCAACTGGGAGAACCCGCAGGTCCGCGCGGCCGTCTACTCGATGATGCGGTGGTGGCTCGACCGCGGGGTCGACGGCTTCCGGATGGACGTCATCAACCTCATCTCCAAGGACCCGCGCCTGCCGGACGGCGAGGCGCAGCACGGCGCGCACGCCGGTCCGCTGGTCGCCAACGGCCCGCGGGTGCACGAGTTCCTGGCCGAGATGCACCGTGAGGTGTTCGCGGGCCGGGACGCCCAGCTCATCACCGTGGGGGAGACGCCCGGTGCGACGGTGGCGGACGGGCGCCTGTACACCGATCCCGCGCGGCACGAGCTCGACATGGTGTTCACCTTCGAGCACGTCGACCTCGACCACGGACCGGGCGGCAAGTTCGACGTGCGGCCGCTCCGGCTGACCGACCTCAAGGCCGTCCTCGGACGATGGCAGGCCGGCCTGGCCGAGCGGGGCTGGAACTCCCTCTACTGGGACAACCACGACCAGCCGCGGATCGTCTCGCGCTGGGGCGACGACGGTCGGTACCGGCGGGAGTCCGCCCGGATGCTGGCCACGGTGCTCCACCTGCACCGGGGCACGCCGTACGTGTACCAGGGCGAGGAGCTGGGCATGACGAACGCCCACTGGGACTCGTTCGACCACTACCGGGACATCGAGTCGCTGCGCTACGTCGAGGAGATGCGCGCGGCCGGGACGCTGACCGACGAGCAGCTGCTCACGGCGCTCGCCGCGATGAGCCGCGACAACGCCCGCACACCGGTGCAGTGGGACGACTCCCCGAACGCCGGGTTCACCACGGGTCAGCCGTGGCTGCCGGTGAACCCCAACCACCTGACCGTCAACGCCCGGGCCGACCGTGGCGACCCGGACTCCGTCTTCGCCCACTATCGCCGGCTGGTCGCCCTGCGGCACGAGCACCCGGTGGTGGCGCTCGGGGACTTCACCATGCTGCTGCCGGACGACGAGCACGTGTACGCGTTCACCCGCCGCCTCGGCGCCGAGGAGCTGCTGGTGCTCGGCAACTTCACGGGCGACGAGCAGCAGACCGCGCTCGAGGAGCCCTGGCCCGCCGACGCGGAGGTGCTGCTCGGCTCGTACCCCGGCCTGACCCCCGCGCCGGTGGTGCCGCTGCGACCGTGGGAGGCGCGCGTCTACCGCAGGGTGCTGGCCTGACGTCCCGTCATGCGAGACCGTGCACCGCGATGTGAGACGAACGGGTCCGCGCGTGACAGCGCGCGGACCCGTGGCGTAGTGTCCGGCAGGTGCAGACGATCCACCTCGTAGTACTTACCTGAGCGCCGGCGACGACCTCCCGCTCCGGTCTTCGTCAGCGCGCACCCCTCGACCAGCCCGTCCCCGGGCCGAGGGGTTTTTTCGTGTCCGGGGACGAGCACGCACGTAGTCCGCAGTCCGACCCCCAGGAGACACCGATGGTCCAGGGTCCCCACCCGGCACCTCCCGCGACGCCGCGGCCGCCGGCCGCCACGCGCCCGCCCGCCTCGCAGCACCACGGCTCGTCCGTCGGGCCCGAGCAGGTCACCGGCGCCCAGTCGATCGTCCGCTCGCTCGAGGAGGTCGGCGTCGAGGTCGTCTTCGGAATCCCCGGCGGCGCGATCCTGCCCACGTACGACCCGCTGATGGACTCGGCCAAGGTGCGCCACATCCTGGTGCGGCACGAGCAGGGCGGCGGCCACGCGGCGTCCGGCTACGCGCACGCGACCGGCAAGGTCGGCGTGACGCTCGCCACCTCGGGACCGGGTGCGACCAACCTCGTCACGGCGCTCGCAGACGCCAACATGGACTCGATCCCGGTGGTGGCCATCACGGGGCAGGTGGGTGCCGCCCTGATCGGCACGGACGCCTTCCAGGAGGCCGACATCGTCGGCATCACGCTGCCGGTGACCAAGCACAACTACCTGGTGACCAACGCGGACGACATCCCGCGGGTGATCGCCGAGGCGTTCCACATCGCCTCGACCGGCCGGCCAGGGCCCGTGCTGGTGGACATCGCGAAGTCCGCGATGCAGGCGCAGACCACGTTCTCCTGGCCGCAGGAGATCGCGCTGCCCGGCTACCACCCGGTGACCAAGCCGCACGCCAAGCAGGTGCGCGAGGCGGCCCGGCTGCTGGCCACCGCGCGCCGGCCGGTGCTGCTGGTAGGCGGCGGCGTGATCCGCGCGGACGCCTCCGCGCTGCTGCGGCGGCTGGTGGACGCCTCGGGCGCCGCGGTGACCACCACGCTGATGGCCCGGGGAGCGCTGCCGGACGACCACCCGCAGCACCTGGGGATGCCCGGCATGCACGGCACCGTCCCGGCGGTCGCGGCACTGCAGCGGGCGGACCTGATCGTGGCCCTCGGCGCTCGGTTCGACGACCGGGTGACCGGGCTGCTGTCGAGCTTCGCGCCGAACGCCGCCGTGGTGCACGCCGACATCGACCCGGCCGAGATCGGCAAGAACGTGCGGGTGGACGTGCCCATCGTCGGCGACCTCAAGGAGGTCATCGCCGACCTCCTGCCCGAGCTCGAGCGTGAGCACGCCCACCACGGCAAGCCCGACCTCGAGGCGTGGTGGCGGCAGCTGGACGCCTGGCGCGAGACGTTCCCGCTCGGGTTCGACGAGCCGTCCGACGGTCACCTCGCCCCGCAGCACGTGATCACCCGGATCGGTGAGCTGTCGGGCCCGGAGTCGATCTTCGTGGCGGGCGTGGGACAGCACCAGATGTGGGCCGCGCAGTTCATCAGGTACGCCCGGCCGCGCTCGTGGCTGAACTCCGGCGGCCTGGGCACCATGGGCTACGCCGTGCCGGCGGCGATGGGTGCCAAGGTGGGCGCGCCGGACCGCACCGTGTGGGCGATCGACGGCGACGGCTGCTTCCAGATGACCAACCAGGAGCTGGCCACCTGCGCGATCAACGACATCCCGATCAAGGTGGCGGTGATCAACAATTCGTCCCTGGGCATGGTCCGCCAGTGGCAGACCCTGTTCTACGAGTCGCGGTACTCCAACACGGACCTGCACACCGGGCACGGCACCGTGCGGATCCCCGACTTCGTCAAGCTGGCCGACGCGTACGGCGCCGTCGGGCTGCGCTGCGACACGAAGGCGGACGTGGACGCCACCATCAAGCGGGCCCTGGAGATCGACGACCAGCCCGTGGTCGTGGACTTCACCGTGTCCCGCGACGCGATGGTGTGGCCCATGGTGGCCGCCGGAGTGAGCAACGACGCCATCCAGTACGCCCGGGGCCTGACCCCGGCCTGGGACCGGGAAGACTGAGGAGAGCGACCATGACCCGGCACACCCTCTCGGTGCTCGTCGAGAACAAGCCCGGCGTGCTCACGCGCGTCGCAGGACTGTTCGCGCGGCGCTCGTTCAACATCCACTCCCTCGCGGTGGGCCCCACCGAGCACGAGGAGATCAGCCGCATCACCGTCGTCGTCGACGTGGACGCGCACCCGCTCGAGCAGGTGACCAAGCAGCTGAACAAGCTGGTGAACGTCATCAAGATCGTCGAGCTCGAGGACGACGCCTCCGTGCGCCGCGAGCTGCTGCTGGTCAAGGTGAAGGCCGACCAGTCCCAGCGCACCGGCGTGCTCGAGGTGGTCGACCTGTTCCGCGCGCACGTCGTCGACGTCGGCACCGAGTCCGTGGTCGTCGAGGCGATCGGCAGCCCCACCAAGCTCACGGCGCTGCTGGCCGCCCTCGAGCCGTTCGGCATCCGTGAGATCGTCCAGTCGGGCACCGTCGCCATCGGCCGCGGCCCCCGATCCATCACCGACCGAGCCCTGGAGCGGGTGAGCCGGTCGGCCTGACCGGAAGTCCCCGCTGCCGTCCTTCGCACCCCCGCACCCCGCACACCGACAACCGAGGAGAGTTCCACTGTGGCTGAGCTGTTCTACGACGACGACGCCGACCTGTCCGTGATCCAGTCGAAGAAGGTCGCCGTCATCGGGTACGGCAGCCAGGGGCACGCCCACGCGCTCAACATGCGCGACTCCGGCGTCGACGTCCGCGTCGGCCTGCGTGCCGGGTCGGCGTCCCGGGCCAAGGCCGAGCAGCAGGGCCTGCGCGTCCTCGAGGTCGCGGACGCGGTCAAGGAGGCCGACGTCGTCGTGATCCTCGCGCCGGACCAGGCGCAGCGGAAGCTGTACGCGCAGGAGATCGAGCCCAACCTCAACCCGGGCACCGCGCTCGTGTTCGGCCACGGTTTCAACATCCGCTTCGGCTACATCACCCCGAAGGCCGACGCCGACGTGTTCATGGTCGCCCCCAAGGGCCCCGGTCACCTGGTGCGCCGCGAGTACGTCGCGGGGCGCGGCGTGCCGGTCGCGATCGCCGTGGAGAAGGACGCGTCCGGTCAG
>DAIDJQ010000005.1 GCA_027451305.1 Cellulomonas sp. | reverse complement strand
CGACGCAGCTCGCCGACCGTGCCCTCGGCCGCGGCGGTCTGCTCGGAGGAGATCGTCGCGCCCAGCAGCACGCCGTGCGCCCAGTCCCGGGCCTGCGTGACCAGCGGCACGTTGGTGGCCCGGCGGCCGCCCAGCAGGATCGCGTCCACGCGGACCCCGGCGGGGTCTTCCCAGTCCGGGGCGATCGAGGGGCAACGGTCCGCGTGCACGGTGAACCGGGAGTTCGGATGGGCGGCAGGGCGGCCGCAGCCCGGGGTCCAGTCCTGCCCGGTCCAGTCGACGAGGTGGTCCGGGACCCGCTCGGTGAGCCCCTCCCACCAGACGTCGCCGTCGTCGGTGAGTGCGACGTTGGTGAAGATGGTGTCGCTCGCGACCATCGCCACCGCGGTGGGGTTCGTCGTCTCGCCGGTGCCGGGCGCGACCCCGAAGAACCCCGCCTCGGGGTTGATCGCCCGCAGCGCGCCGTCCTCGCCGACCCGCATCCAGACGATGTCGTCGCCCAGCGTCTGCGCCGACCAGCCGGGCAGGGTCGGCTGCAGCATGGCGAGGTTCGTCTTGCCGCACGCGGAGGGGAAGGCCGCGGCCACGTGGTAGGCGCGACCCTCAGGACTCGTCAGCCGCAGCAGGAGCATGTGCTCGGCGAGCCAGCCGTGGTCCCGGCCCATCACGGAGGCGATCCGCAGCGCGAAGCACTTCTTGCCCAGCAACGCGTTCCCGCCGTACCCGGACCCGAACGACCAGATCTCCTTGGTCTCGGGGAAGTGGCAGACGTACTTGGTGTCGTTGCAGGGCCACGGGACGTCGGCGCGGGCGATCCCGTCGTCGTCGACGAGTGGCACGCCGACGCTGTGCACCGCCGCCACGAACTCGCCCTCGGCGCCCAGCTCCGCCAGGACCGGCGCACCGACCCGGGTCATCAGGTGCATGCTCACCACCACGTAGGGCGAGTCCGTCAGCTCGACCCCGATCTCCGCGAGCGGTGATCCGATCGGACCCATCGAGAACGGCACCACGTACATCGTGCGGCCGCGCATCGTCCCGGTGAACACGCCCGTCAGCTCGGCGCGCATCTGAGCCGGGGGGCGCCAGTTGTTGGTCGGCCCCGCGTCGTCCGCACGCTCGGAGCAGATGAAGGTCCGGCTCTCCACCCGGGCCACGTCGCTCGGGTCCGAGCGGGCGAGGAACGATCGCGGCCGCAGCGCAGGGTCGAGCCGGATGAGCGTCCCGTCGTCCACCAGCTGCCGGCACAGCTCCTCGTACTCCCGTCCCGACCCGTCGCACCAGACGACCCGCTCCGGGAGAGTCAGCCGTGCCACCTCCTCGACCCACGAGGTCAGGCGGCGGTTCTCGTGCTCGAGCGGCGCACCCAGCACGGTCACGGTGGGTTCGGCGAGAGAGGTCATCAGCGGTCCTTCCAGGTCAACGGCCAACGGCTTGACCGTGTCACCGATCGGGTGCCGATCAGCGCTCAGCACGGTGACAAGAACGACGAAAGTTTCGCTACCGTCAGGACATGCCGACACATGACGCCGCGGCGGGACAACCCGTCGGGCTGACCGGACCCGTCATCGAGATACCCGAGCTCACCGCGGTGGCTCCGGAGAGCAACGACCTGCTGACGCTGGGACGGCGGATCCGACACTTCAGGTCCCAGCGGAGGATGACGCTCGACCAGCTCGGCGCGGCGGTGGGCGCGACCGCCAGCCAGCTCTCGCTGGTCGAGAACGGCCGCCGCGAGCCGCGCGTCACGTTGCTGCAGGCGATCGCTGCCGCGCTGGGGGTGCCGACCGCCGCGCTGCTCGCGGCCGAGCCGCCGTCGCGTCGGGCGGCGCTCGAGATCGCACTGGACCGGTCCCAGCGACGAGCGGGCTACGGAGCGCTCGGGCTCCCGCTCATCCGACCGGGGAAGAACCTGCCCACCGATGCGCTGGAGGCCCTCGTCGGGCTGCACGCCGAGCTCGCCCGGCGCACGGATGCGGCGGTAGCGACCCCGGAGGAGGCGCGCCGGGCGACCACCGCGCTGCACCGGTGGATGCGCGAGCGGGACAACTACCTGCCGCAGATCGAGGAGGTCGCGGAGGACCTCGTCCGGCGCAGCGGGTACACGACCGGGGCCCTGACCCATCGCAGCGTGGCGGAGATCGCCGAGAACCTGGGGTTCACCCTCGTCCACACCCCGGACCTGCCGCCGTCGACCCGGACGGTCACGGACCTGGCCAACGGGCGCATCTACCTCCCGCCGGCGTCCATCCCCGGCGGGCACGGGCTGCGTTCGCTGGCGTTGCAGGCGATCGCGCACCGGGTGCTCGGCCACGAGCGCCCGCACAGCTACGCGGACTTCCTCCGCCAGCGCATCGAGATCACCTACTTCGCCGCAGCCTGCCTGCTGCCGCGTGTCGCGGCCGTCCCGTTCCTCGAACGCGCCAAGAAGGGGAAGAACCTCGCCGTCGAGGACTTCCGGGACACGTTCGGCGTCACGCACGAGACGGCGGCCCAGCGGATGACGAACCTGCTGACGTCCCACCTGGACCTGCGCGTGCACTTCATGCGGGTGGGGGAGGACGGCGCCCTCTACAAGGGCTACGAGAACGACGGCTTCCCGTTCCCTACGGACAGCACCGGTGCCGCCGCGGGCCAGATCGTCTGCCGCCGCTGGCCTGCGCGGGCGGCGTTCGGTCGCCGGGACCGCAGCGCCGAGAACCACCAGTACGTGGACACCCCGGTCGGCACCTACTGGGCGTCGACCCAGACCGGGACCACGGCGCTCGGGGAGTTCTCGATCACGTTCGGCGTCCCGTTCGAGCAGGCCAAGTGGTTCCGCGGACGGGAGACGACCGTCCGGACCCGATCGACGTGCCCCGAGCTGAGCTGCTGCCGCCGCCCCGAGCGCGAGCCGGCCGAACGGTGGGCCGACCGGTCCTGGCCGAGCGCAGCCGTGCACACCCAGATCCTGGCGCCGCTGCCCACCGGCACCTTTCCCGGGGTGGACGAGAACGACGTGTACGCGTTCCTGGACCGGCACTCGACCGGCGCCTCGGTCTAGCGCAGCTGGGCCAGCGGCGCGTCCCATGGTCCGGGGGACCGAACGCCCCGTGGGGAGCAACGGGGCGCGGTCATCCTGCCGACGGCGCGACGAGCGGCTGACTCCGGCGGGCACGTCGCGCGACCGCCCGCATGACGGCCAACGTCGCCCACAGCACCGCGGCCGACGACACCATGACGAGCGGTCGCCCCCACCACCACCCCGAGGACGCACCCGTCGCGTAGACGAAGCCGACCCCGAGCTGAGCCAGCGACGCGATGGCGATCAGGTAGGCGGTCATGTGCCAGAGGTAGACCGGCATCGTCAGGTCGTTCGCCCTGGTCACGGCCCGCCAGCGCCCGGGATCGCGGAGCAGCCGCTCGAGGGGCCGCCGCAGCATCAGCACGAGCCCCACGAGCCACACCGCATCGGCCACCAGGGAGAGCGTCGGGGCGTCGATGCTCAGGACGGTCCACCGCGGGTTGATGAGGCTGCGTGGGTACTCCGGAAGGCTCGTGAGCACCGCGAGGCCGAGCAGCCCGGCGCCGGCCATCGCAGCGCACGCCCTGACGGACAGCCGCCGCAGGCTGCCATCGGCGTAGAAGTAGCCCAGCTGGTGCGGGATCAGCCACACCAGCAGCAGGTTGGCCGCGAGCGGCGCACCCCTGTCACGCACGAACGCCACCGTGTCCGTCGCCGCGACGCCGGCCGCCATCGCCAGCGGGACCACGATGCCCCAGCGCCGGTGCAGCGCGGCGGTCCACGGGCTGAGGACCACGACCACCAGGTACACGCCGAGGAACCACAGCGGCCCGAACGGGACCGTGTTGCCGATCGCCACGTGCCGCAGCGGGGACAGCGACTCCAGTCCGACGGCACGCATCAGAAGATCCGACGCGAGCCAGGCACCCAGGAACGCGAACGTGGGGCGGAGCAGACGGCGGACCCGGCGGGCCAGGAACGACGCGGTGGTCTCGCCCCGGCCGAGGGAGGTGCTCAGGGAGACCCAGTTGGCGTAGCCGCCCGCGAAGAAGAACAGCGGCATCACGTCTCCGACCCACGTCAGCGGCCACAGTCCGGGCTCGACCGACAGCACGTTCTTGTCCACGACGGTGCCGGCGACCACGGTGGGCATCACGCTCATCCAGTGCAGCACCACGACGGCGGCCATCGACGCGACCCTGACGAGGTCGATGAACCGATCGCGGCCCGGCGCCGGCGGCACGACCGCCGGGCGAGCGCCCTGCGCACGGCGTCGCATGGTCCCAGTAGACGCCCGTGGGCGCCCGGACGTACGGCTCACCGCGTGGGCAGAGCCTCCGCGGTGCGGTCCGTCGCCCGCGGGCGTGCCACGATGCGCGGGTGGCCAACCAGGAGGTGCCGATCGGCGCCGACGCACCCGCACCGGCGTCCGGAACGAGTCCCGCGACGGCGGGGCTGAACCCCGAGCAGGGCCAGGGTCACCTGGCGCACCGGGCGGGACTCACACTCGCCCTCGGTGCGCTCGGCGTCGTGTTCGGGGACATCGGGACCAGCCCGCTCTACGCCCTCCAGACGGTCTTCAGCATCGACCACAACGACGTCAAGCCCTCCTCCGGCGACGTGCTCGGCGTGGTCTCGATGGCGTTCTGGTCGATCACCGTCATCGTCGCGATCAAGTACGTGGCGCTGATCATGCGTGCGGACAACGAGGGGGAGGGCGGCATCCTGGCCCTCGTCGCGCTGCTGCGCGAGAAGCTGGACGACCACCGCCGGCTCGCCGCCGCGATGATGCTGGGCATCATCGGCGCCGCCCTGTTCTACGGGGACAGCGTCATCACCCCGGCGATCTCGGTGATGTCGGCGATCGAGGGCGTGGCCGTGTCCGATCCGGCGCTAAGCCGTCTGGTGCTGCCGGTCTCCGTGGTGATCCTCACGTTGCTGTTCGTCGTGCAGCGGTGGGGCACCAGCGTGGTCGGACGGGCGTTCGGACCTGTCATGGCCGTGTGGTTCGTCGTCCTGGCCGTCCTCGGTGTCCCGCAGATCGCGCAGAACCCGCAGGTCCTGCGGGCGTTGGCCCCCACCTACGCTCTGTCGTTCGCCCTCCACCGGCCCCTCGTCGCGTTCATCGCCATGGGTGCGGTGGTTCTGACCATCACGGGCGCGGAGGCGCTGTACGCCGACATGGGTCACTTCGGCACGACGGCGATCCGCAGGTCCTGGTACCTGGTGGTGTTCCCGGCCCTGGTGATCAACTACCTCGGGCAGGGGGCGATGATCCTGCGCGACCCGAGCACCGTCGCCAACCCGTTCTTCCGCCTCGCGCCCACCTGGGCGACGCTGCCGCTGGTGGTCCTCGCGACGCTCGCCACCGTGATCGCCTCGCAGGCGGTGATCTCGGGCGCCTACTCGGTCTCGCGGCAGGCCGTCCGGCTCGGGCTGTTCCCGCGGCTGGCCGTGCGGCACACCTCCCGGGAGGAGGGCGGCCAGATCTACGTGCCCGCGGTCAACTGGATCCTGTTCGCCGGCGTGCTGGTCCTCATCGCCGTGTTCCGCAGCTCGAGCCGCCTCGCCACCGCCTACGGGCTCGCCGTGACCGGGACCCTCTTCCTCACCTCGCTGCTCTACCTGCTGCTCGCCAAGCGCGTCTGGCAGTGGTCGCTGTGGAAGGTGGTGGCCTACAGCATCGTCATCGGCGGCCTGGAGCTGATCTTCTTCGGGGCCAACCTGCTGAAGATCGTCAGCGGCGGGTGGTTGCCGCTCCTCATCGCCGGCATCGTGGTGACGCTGATGACCACGTGGCGCACCGGCGCCGAGATGCTCTCGCGGAGACGCGCCGAGCTCGAAGGGTCCCTGGACGAGTTCGTCACCATGGTCCGCGAGGAGCACATCGAACGGGTCCCCGGCTTCGCCGTCTTCCCGCACCCGAACAAGACGACGACCCCGCTGGCACTGCGCTCGCACGTCGTCTTCAACAGGGTGCTGCACCAGCACGTCGCGATCGTGCAGATCATCAACGAGAACGTCCCGCACATCCGCCACGTCGATCGCGTCGTGGTCGACGACCTCGGCTACGCGGACGACGGCATCGTGCACGTGGCCGTGCGCGTCGGCTTCAACGACAGCCAGGACATCCCGCGAGGCCTGGCCCTGGCGATCGGCAGCACGCCGGAGCTCGACGTCGACATCGCCGACGCGCACTACTTCCTGTCCGTGCTGACCGTGCACGCCACGGGGGCCCCGCGGATGACCGGCTGGCGGGAGCGGCTGTTCGTCTGGATGGCGCACAACGCCGCCAACCGCACGGAGGTGTTCCACCTGCCGCCGGAGCGCACCGTCGTGATGGGCGCCAACCTCGACCTGTAGCTGAGCTCCCGGTTCCACCGGACCGCGGTACCGCTGTCCGCGCAGGTCAGCGGCCCAGGACCACCTCGAGCAACCGGGTGGCGGCCGGCCCGGGCACGCCGGGACCGCGCCAGATCGCCCGGATGCGACGTCGCAGCGTGCCGGCCCCCGCCCGCTCGGGGTCGTCGGGGCCCGCCAGGGGCACGCGGACCAGCCGCCCCTGGGCCGTCTCGGTCTGCACCGCGAGCCCCGAGATGACCGTCGGTGCGACCCCGGACAGCGCCGCCTGCACCAGCGCCGTGGTCGACGCCATCTCCACCGCCGGCGTCGGGCGCACGCCGTCCAGGGCGAGCCATCGCTCGAGCACCTCGCGGGTGCCGGACCCGGGCTCGCGGAGCGCGAGCGGGACACCGGCGACGTCACGGGGTCGCAGGGGCGAGCGCCGCGCCGCCCACGGGTGGTCCGGCCTGACGAGGAGCAGCAGCTCGTCCGTGCGGATCGTCCTGCTGCGCAGCCCGTTCGGAGCCGAGACACCCTCCACGAAGCCCAGGGCGGCCGCACCCGACCGGACCTGCTCCGCCACGTCGGCCGAGTTGGCCATCCGAACGGCGATGCTGATCTCCGGCGCCTCCCGCGCCATGCGCACCAGCCACTGCGGCACCAGGTGCTCGGCGACCGTCAGGCTCGCGCACACCGTCAGCTGCGTCGCCTGCTCACCCGCCATCGCGCGCGCCGCGTCGGTCAGGTCGGCGGCGGCGGACAGCACCTGACGGGCGAGCTCGACGACGACGAGTCCCTGGTCCGTCAGGACGGACCCGGCGTGCCCGCGCCGGACGAGGCGGAGCCCGAGCCGGCGCTCGAGCGCGCTCACACCCTCGCTCGCCGACGGCTGGCTGATCTGCAAGCGGCGCGCTGCGGCGCCGATGCCCCCGGCATCAGCCACTGCGACGAGCAGCGCAAGGGCCCTCAGCTCGGGGGCGTCCGCCGTCGTACTCATCGGCTCAGCCTATGCCCCGATCGGTCACCGACGGGTACCGGGCCCCGCCCGTCCGGAGGACCCTCGACCTGTGACCAGCCCCGACCTTGTCGACACCCTTGCGCCCACCGTCACCGCCGCCCCCTCGTCGCGGCGGTGGCCCGGGCTCGTCCTGGCCGTGGCCCTCGGCCTGCTCGCCACGTGGGTCGGCACGGCCGTCCCGGTGGTCGGGGGTCCCGTCGTGGGCATCCTGCTCGGGGTGCTCGCCCGCGAGCTGCTCACCCGGTTCGGAACGGCCTCGCGCCTCGACACGGTCCCGGGCGCGCGGGTCGCGTCCAAGGTGGTGCTGCAGACGGCCGTCGTCCTGCTCGGGCTGGGGCTATCGCTCCAGCAGGTGCTCCGTACCGGCCGCGAAGCCCTGCCGGTGATGCTCGGCACCCTCGCCATCGCCCTGCTCGGGACCGCCGTGATCGGCCGTCGGCTCGGCCTGGACCGGGAGACCCGCACCCTCGTCGGCGTCGGCACGGCGATCTGCGGTGCGTCCGCGATCGCGACGACCAGCGCGGTGATCGGCGCCTCGGAGGTGGCGATCGCCACCTCGGTCACCACGATCTTCCTGTTCAACGCCCTGGCTGCGGTGCTCTTTCCGCTGCTGGGCCACGTGATGGGCCTGTCACAGGCCTCGTTCGGGCTGTGGGCGGGCACGGCCATCAACGACACCTCGTCCGTCGTCGCCGCCGGCACCGTCTTCGGCGCGAGCGCCCTGGCCACCGCCGTGGTGGTCAAGCTCACCCGGACGCTCATGATCGTGCCGATCTCGCTGGGACTCGCGCTCGGGACCCACCGTCGCGCACGGGCGGCTGCCCAGGCCGGGGGCGAGGCCGCCCCCCGGCTCCGCTGGGGCCGCCTCGTGCCGCCCTTCCTCGTCCTGTTCCTGGTCGCGGCGGCGGTCAACAGCACCGGTGTGGTGCCCGGGAGCTGGCAGCCGACCCTTGCCTGGGCCGCCCGGCTGCTGACAGCGGTCGCCCTGGCCGGGGTGGGGCTCCTGACGCCGATCGAAGGGCTGCGCAAGGCCGGCTGGCGGCCGCTGGTGCTGGGTGCCGCTCTGTGGATCGCCGTCGGCACGAGCAGCCTCGGCCTGCAGGCGATGACCGGGCGCCTCTGAGCGCAGGCACGGGACCGGGGTCGGACCGGCCGGCTCACGCCGGTTCGGGCCGGTCCGGCGTGAGTGCCGTGCCGA
>DAIDJQ010000004.1 GCA_027451305.1 Cellulomonas sp. | reverse complement strand
GTCGTACGGCGGCGTGGTGTCCGACGAGCTGCGGGCGGCCGTCGCCGACGTGGTGGCGGCGGGCCTGCACGTGGTGCTCGCCACCGGACGGTCGCTGCATGCGGCGAAGCACGGCGCGGACGCGATCGGCCTGGCCGAGGGTTGGCTGGTCTGCTCGAACGGCGCCGTGGTGGCCCGCCTGGACCCCGGCCAGCCCACCGGCTACGAGGTGACCAGGGTCGTGACGTTCGACCCGGCGCCGGCGCTGCAGGTGCTGGTCGCCGAGCTGCCCGGCGCGCTGTACGCCGTGGAGAAGCTCGGCGTCGGCTACCTGGTGACCGCCCCGTTCCCGGACGGCGAGCTGTCCGGCGAGATCGAGGTGGTCCCGTTCGCCGAGCTCTGCGCGGCGCCGGCGAGCCGCGTCGTCATCCGCAGCCCGCACGCGACGCCCGACGAGTTCCACGACCTCGTCGACCGGGTCGGGCTGCGGGAGGTCTCCTACGCCGTCGGCTGGAGCGCCTGGCTGGACCTGACGCCGGAGGGCGTCTCGAAGGCGTCGGCCCTGGAGGAGCTGCGCCAGAAGCTGGGCGTCGAGCCGTTCGCGACGGTGGCCATCGGTGACGGTCGCAACGACATCGAGATGCTGACGTGGGCGGCGCGCGGGGTGGCGATGGGCCACGCCGACGAGCTGGTGCGGGCCGCGGCCGACGAGGTCACGGGCACCATCGACGACGACGGCGCGGTGGCCGTCCTCCGCTCGCTGGTGTCCTGAGCCGCTGCTCGCGGGCGGGTGACCCGCCGGGTGCGGATGGTGCCGAGGCGCCAACTAGGGGCATGCTGCGCAGCGTGGTGGAGCACGGCATCGAGGACGTCGCCCGGGCGGCAGGTGTGTCCACCGCGACCGTTTCGCGTGCCTTGCGGGGCCTGCCGAACGTCACGGAGCCCACGCGGATGCGTGTGCTCGCCGCGGCGCACGAGCTCGGCTACGTCGGCTCTCCGGCCGCGGCGTCCCTGGCCAGCGGGCGGACGCGGACCATCGGGCTGCTGACGCCGTGGGTGCGCCGGTGGTACTTCGCCAACGTCGTCGACGGCGCCGAGCGGGCGCTGCGCGAGACGAACTTCGACGCGCTGCTCTACCGGTTCGAGGTCTCGCGCGGGGAGCGTCGCCGCGTCGACCCGTCGGTGCTGCGCCGCCGCGTGGACGGCATCCTCGTCGTCGGCCTGCCCATGGGCTCCAGCGAGGTCGACGACCTCGTGGCGCTGGGTCAGCCGTTGATCTTCGTCGGCTCCGGCCCGCCCGGCCAGCTGACGGTGCGGCTCGACGACAAGCGGGCCGGCCGGGAGGCCACCGAGCACCTGCTGGCGCTGGGCCACCGGAGGATCGGTCACGTCACGGGCGACGTCGACGCGATGAGCGAGTGGGCGCCCGGTGCGGACCGCCGGACGGGGTGGCGCCAGGCGTTGCGGGCGGCCGGCCTCACCCCGGACGAGGACGTCGTGGTGCAGGGGGACTTCCAGGTGGACGTCGCGCGCAGCGCCAGCGTGGGGCTGCTGCGGGCGCACCCGGACCTCACGGCGATCTTCGCGGCGTCCGACGAGATGGCGATGGGCGTGGTGCTCGCAGCCCGGGACCTCGGGCTGCGGGTGCCGGAGGACCTGTCGGTCATCGGGATCGACGGCCACGAGCTGGGCGAGCTCATCGGCCTGACGACGATCGCGCAGCCGGTGCAGGCGCAGGGCACCGCGGCGGCCGCGCTGCTGCTGGCGATGATCACCGGCAAGCCCGCTCCCGGCCAGGTGATCTTCCCTACCGAGCTGCTGCTCCGGACGTCCACCGCGCCGCCGCGGGCGGACGCGCGCTGACAGCGGCGGCCGGCCGGACGCGCGGTGCGGCTGCCGGCGCCCGACCCGGCGAGACCCCGACGTGACGAAATCGTGACGTGCCGAACCTTGACGCCGCGGGGGCGGCCGATGCGACAGTTGGATTGCGATGTAAGCGTTTGCAAGAAGGACCCCTGTCGCATCGATGAGGTTGTGACCGGAAGGACGGACATGAAGCGAAACGCACGACTTGTCGCAGCCGCCGCCAGCGTGGCGGCTCTCGCGACGGTGGTCGCCGGGTGTTCCAACGGCGGCGGCACCACCAGTACCAGCACCACAGCGGCCGGGCCGCAGGCGACCCTCTCGGGGGACTGCGCGATGTACTCGGCGTACGCCGGGCACAGCGGCTCGACGGTGACGATGTTCGGGTCGATCCTCAGCCCCGAGTCGGACTCCCTCAACAAGTCGTGGGCCGACTTCGAGCGCTGCACCGGCATCAAGATCCAGTACACCGGGTCCAACACGTTCGAGTCGGACCTGCCGGTCAAGGTCAACGGCGGCAACGCGCCGAACCTGGCGATCATCCCGCAGCCCGGCCTGCTCGCCCAGATGGTCGCGACCGGTGCGGTGAAGAAGCCGCCGGCGGGCACTGTGGCCAACGAGGCCAACTGGAACGCCGCCTGGAAGAACTACGGCTCCGTCGACGGCACGTTCTACGCCGCCCCGATGAGCGCCAACATGAAGTCCCTCGTGTGGTACTCGCCGAAGTACTTCGCTGCCAACGGCTTCACGGTCCCCACCACGTGGGCCGACCTCATGAAGCTGTCGTCGGACATGGCGGCCAAGATGACCGGCGCGGCCAAGCCGTGGTGCGGCGGCATCAGCTCCGGCACGGCCAGCGGCTGGCCCGCCACCGACTGGCTCGAGGAGGTCGTGCTCGGCACGTACGGCGGCCAGGTGTACGACGACTGGATCAGTCACAAGGTCACGTTCTCCTCCCCGCAGATCCAGACCGCGATGAAGACCGTCGCCGACTGGATGCAGAACCCGGCGTGGGTCAACGGCGGCTTCGGCGACGTCAAGACCATCGCCACCACCACCTTCCAGAACGCGGGTCTGCCGATCCTCAAGAACGAGTGCGGCATGCTCCAGCAGGCGTCGTTCTACGAGGCCCAGTGGCCCAAGGGCACCAACGTCGGCCCCAACGGCGACGTCTTCGCGTTCAAGCTGCCCGCGGTGAACCCGTCGATCAAGACCCCGGTCGAAGGCGGCGGCGAGTTCGTCACCGCGTTCTCCGACGCCCCGGCGGTCCAGGCCGTGCAGAACTACCTGTCGAGCCCTGAGTGGGCCGACAGCCGCATCAAGGTCGCACCCGGCTGGGTGTCGGCCAACGAGAAGGTCGACCAGACCCTCTACACCGACCCGATCGACCAGCTCTCCGCGAAGTACCTGGCCGACCCGAACGCCACGTTCCGGTTCGACGCCTCGGACGCCATGCCGGCGGCCGTCGGCTCCGGCGCCGAGTGGACCGGGATGGTCGACTGGTTCGGCAGCGGCAAGTCCGCCGCAGACGTCGCCAAGGCGATCGACGCGGCATGGCCGACCAGCTGAGCGCGCGGCGCCACGCGCGGTGACACCTGAAGTGCTCCGGCCCGCGGGACGTGTCCCGCGGGCCGGAGCATCAGATGTGCCACATGCGTGGCACCCTGTGGGGAAGTTGGACGGACAAGGGAGTCTGCGGTGAGCGCTCTACATCTCGCCTTGGCGTCGAACGTGGCCAGTCAGGCGGCGACGACGCTGCTCGGCGTCATCGAAGCCGTCGGTGGCTTCGTCGCCATCCTCTTCATCGTGTTCTACGTCGCGGGGCGGGCCACCGGGCGGCTGCAGAAGCCGATCGCGCTCATCATCTGCCTCGGCCCGGCGCTGTTCCTCGTGGCCCTGGGCCTGGTCATCCCGGCGATCACGACC
>DAIDJQ010000003.1 GCA_027451305.1 Cellulomonas sp. | reverse complement strand
CGACCCGGCGTCGGAGGACTTCGACCCGTCGCTCTACGGCATGGCCGCGGAGTACGACGAGCAGGGCAACTACAAGTACCCGGAGGGCTTCGACCCGACGACGAGCGAGTGGCTGCCCGGCTACGAGACGCAGCGCGAGGCCTGGGAGGCGCAGTACGCCGCCGCCCACGCGCGCTGGGAGGCGCACCGCAAGCAGGTGGCCGCGGCCGCTGCCGCGGACGCCGAGGCCGCCGCGGGCGGCGAGTCGGGTGGCGCCCCGTCGTCGTACTCGTCGTCCTCCGAGGAGGCGACCGGCACGCTCGCCTCGGACGAGGCGCTCGCCGCGCTGCGGGAGAAGCTCACCGGCAACTGACGCGTGCGAGGTTCGGGCCAGCGCCCGGGCTGCGCAGGTCGCGAAGGCCCGTCACCCCTGCGGTGACGGGCCTTCGCCGTCCCTAGGCTGAGCGGCCATGAGCTCCTGGCGCACGGTCGACACCCGCACCGCCTACGAGAACCGGTGGATCCGCGTGCGCGAGGACCACGTCCTCATGCCGGACGGGAAGCCGGGGCTCTACGGGGTCGTCGAGCTGCGCCACCCGGCGGTCTTCGTCGTCGCGCTGGACGACGAGGACCGGGTGCTGCTGGTCACGCTCGACCGGTACACCGTCGGGTCATCCGTCGAGGTGGTGGCCGGAGGCTCGGACGGGCAAGAGCCCCTGGTGGCCGCCCGGCGTGAGCTGGCCGAGGAGGTGGGGCTGGCCGCCGACGAGTGGACGGTGCTCGGCGGGATGGACGCGCTCAACGGCGTCGTCGTCGCACCGGAGCACGTGTTCCTGGCGCGGCACCTGCACACCGCGGTTCCGGCCGGGACGCTGGCCGTGACGCAGCGCGAGGAGGGGATCACCGCCGCGCGGTTCGTCCCGTTCGGGGAGGCGCTGGCGATGATCGCGGCGGGGCGGATCCGTGAAGGGGAGACGATCGCCGCACTCGCGCTGGCAGGCATCCACCTCGGTCGGTTCCGATAGCCGACCGGCCGGCGTCGCCGAAGGCCGCTCGGCACGGCAGGATGGCGCCCATGCAGCGCATCGGGTTGACCGGCGGGATCGCGGCGGGCAAGTCGGTGGTGGCGCGGCGGTTCGCCGAGCTCGGCGCGGTCGTCATCGACGCGGACGAGCTCGCGCGGCTGGCCGTGCAGCCCGGCACGAGCGGGTACGACGAGGTGGTGACGGCCTTCGGTCCGCAGGTGGTCACCCCGGGAGGCGGGCTCGACCGGGAGGCGCTCGCGCGGCTCGTCTTCGCGGATCCCGACGCGCGCCGGAGGCTCGAGTCGATCGTCCACCCGCAGGTGCGTCGGCTCGCGGCCGAGCGGGAGGCAGCGGCGGCCGCGGCCGACCCGGCGGCCGTGGTGGTGCACGACATCCCGCTGCTCGTCGAGACCGGTCAGGCCGACTCGTTCGGCCTCGTGGTGGTCGTCGCGGCGCCGGCGGCATTGCGCGTGGACCGCCTCGTCCGGCTGCGGGGGATGCCGCCCGACGACGCGCAGGCGCGCGTCGGGGCCCAGGCACCCGACGGCGTGCGCGAGGCCGCCGCCGACGTGGTGCTCGACGGCACCGGCACCGACGAGGGTCTGCGGGCCCAGGTGGACACCCTGTGGCGGCGGCTCGTGGCGGAGCGCGCCGAGGAGGAGTGAGGCGCCGCACCCCATCGGGTGAATGACGCCGGAACCCCGCAACTTTCCGTGCCCGCCTGCCGACATGGAGAGGACGAGCGCGACGAGGCGCTCGGTCCGCCTATGGGCGGGCGTCGCGGTGCGGGGACGCCGGGGGTGGAGATGTCCGTGTCGGCAGTGGGAACGCGCGGCTGGGCCGCGAGGCCGTGGCAGTCGAAGGCGTCGGTGTCGGTACAGTCGTCGCAGGTGGCGGCGGGCCGGATGGTGGAGCTGGCCGCGGAGGCGGCCCGGCACGTGCAGGACGACCGTGGCTGGGTCTCGGTACGGGACCGCGCGAGCATGCGAGTCGACCTGCGCGTTCGAGACATGGTCAAGGACGACGGCGCCGAGGTGATGCAGTTCCACGTCGAGGTGGCGCTCGGTGCGGGCCGCGTGACGGCCCGCAGCGCGGTCGACAGCTTCCAGATCAAGGAGGGGAGCTTCGGCGGCCTGATCTCCGTGGGGAACAAGAAGATCCTCGGCTACTCGGCGTACGAGCGGTACATGGAGGTCTTCGGCTCGCTCGTGGCGCAGGACGACCCGGCGGCGCAGGTCTCGTTCACCAGCGGGAAGTAGGGCGGGCCGGGCCGGCTACGGCAACGCGGGCACGGCCGTGCCGCCGCGGACCGCGCTCTCCGGGCGCGCGGTGGCTGGCGCCGTTGCGGGGAAGAACAGCCCCCACAGGAGCGCGATCCCCAGCGTGCTCGTCGCGAGCGACGCCAGGCCGCTCGGGTGCTGCAGGTAGACGAGCAGGTAGCCCGCCAGGTGGATCCGGGCGACGAACCTGCCCTGGACCAGGTCCGAGGGCACGGGCACCGGGTCGACGGTGCGGTTGGCGTCGCCCTTCGTGGTGAGGGTCCCGTCGGCGGCGACCGCCGCCACACGGTGGGTCACCACGTCCGTCGCGGTGCTCGGGTCGCGGAACGTGATGACGTCGCCCGGCACCACGGCGCGGGTCACGGGTGCGTCCACCACCACGTCACCAGGGACGAGGTGGGGTTCCATGGACCCGGTGTGCACCACGTAGACGTGGTAGCCGCCGAGCGCCCAGGCCGCGGTCGCGCCGAGCCCGGCGCACAGGACGACGAGCGCGAGCACGCCGAGGAGTCGGCGCGATCGGCGTCGGCTCCTCGGCGGTCGTCTCATCGTGTGTACCTGGCGGTCGGACGGGTCACGCCAGCGGGTGGCCGGCCTGGGTCGCGACGAGGTGGAACGGGACGGTGCCCTCGTACTGGCCCTGCTGAGTCTGCAGCAGGCCGTTGAGACCGAAGGTGATGGTGACGGTGCCGGTGGTGCCGCTCGGGAGGTTCGTGGCGAGCAGGATCTTCGACGGGACGCCGCACCACGGCGGGTTCTGCCCGCCGGTGAAGACCGTCGCGCTGCCGCCGCGGCCGTTGGCGTCGACCGTGCACTCGGACGTGCTGACGCCGTACGTGTTCGTCCCGTCGGCGAATGCGAGGTTGCCGGACGCGAACACCGTGCCAGCGTGGGAGTCGGCGACGCTGAAGAAGCCGTAGCGGCCAAGGCCACCGTTGGACCACCCCGGCGAATTCTTCCCGCCGGTGAAGCGTCCGTACTGCCAGGTGCCCTTGTCGAACGTCAGCCAGACGTCGACGTTCCCGGCGGAGGCGTCGACCGTGTAGCCGATCGACTTGGTCTGGTTGGTACCGGGCATGAGGTTCGCGTAGCTGAGCGTGGTGGTGCTACCGGAGTTGATGGACAGCGAGAGGTGACCGGACGTCGCGCTGATGGACCCGTCCTTCGAGTCGCTGAAGTAGGCACCGGTGGCCGGCACCGTCGCGGCGACGAGGGCGCCGGTGGCGCACAGCGCCGTGA
>DAIDJQ010000002.1 GCA_027451305.1 Cellulomonas sp. | reverse complement strand
GGCCGCTGCGGTCGGCATCGCCGCCGCGGCCCGGTACCTGTCCACGTCCGAGAAGAAGCCCGACCACGGCCGCCACCTGTGGGACGAGAACACCACCAACCGGCCACGGCCCGGCTACGGCCTGTACGACCGGGCGCTCGGGATCCAGTACCTGCTCGGGGTGTGGGACGCCTGCCGGTCCTGAGCCGCGTCCGGGGACGACCGCGGGCCTGAGCAGACCCGACGGTCCGACCAAGCGGGTCGCAGTCGTGCCGTCCTCGTCCGCCTGACGACCCCCGCGGTCGGCCCGGCTCCCGCGCCCGCGCCGCGGCAGCCTGAGGGTTCTCCGAGATCTCTTGACTCGTCTCCGGCGAGCAGTTAGAGTCCGCCGTTGAAACCATTCAACGACGAACGGTCGATGTCGATGACGTCAGGGAACGGCGCTGCGACCCTCGAGATGAGGGCGGTCTCCAAATCGTTCGGGCAGGTCGTCGCCCTGCGGTCCGGGTCCCTCGAGGCGCATGCGGGATCGATCCATGCGCTCGTCGGTGAGAACGGCGCAGGCAAGTCCACCCTCGTGAAGATCGCTGCCGGCGTGTACCGGCGCGACGGCGGGGAGATGCGCCTCGGCGGGGAGCCCGTCGACTTCGGCTCGACGGCCGAGTCCAAGGCCGCGGGCATCGCGGTCATCTACCAGGAACCCACCCTGTTCCCGGACCTGTCGGTCACGGAGAACATCTTCATGGGCCGGCAGATCCTCGGTCGCGGCCGTCGCATCGACCGTGCGGCGATGTACGCCGAGGCCGCCTCCCTGTTCGCCGGGCTGGGCGTCCACATCGACCCGAGGCGGCAGGCCCTCGGCCTGTCGATCGCCGACCAGCAGATCATCGAGATCGCGAAGGCGATCTCGCTCGACGCGCGGCTGCTGATCATGGACGAGCCGACCGCGGCGCTCAGCGGCGTGGAGGTGCAGCGGCTGTTCACCGTCGCCCGGCGGCTGCGCGACGAGGGACGGGCGCTCGTCTTCATCTCGCACCGGTTCGACGAGGTGTTCGAGCTGTGCGACACGATCACGGTGATGCGGGACGGCGACTACATCGCCACGTCCAAGGTGGGCGACACCAGCGTCGACGAGATCGTCGCGCTGATGGTCGGCCGCGAGGTGACCGACCTGTTCCCGAAGGTGCCGGCCGAGATCGGGGCTCCGGTGCTCCAGGTCGAGGGCCTGACGTCCGCCGGGGTGTTCCACGACGTCACGTTCGACGTCCGCGCGGGCGAGATCGTCGGCCTGGCGGGGCTCGTCGGGGCGGGGCGCAGCGAGATCGCGCGCGCGATCTTCGGTGTCGACCACTACGAGTCCGGGACGGTGACGCTCCGCGGCGCGCCGGTGCCGCGGCACAGCCCCCGGGCCGCGATCCGGGCCGGGATGGCCTTCGTCCCGGAGGACCGCCGCCGTCAGGGGCTGGTGACGGAGTCGACGGTGGCCCGGAACCGCGCCGGCGTCATCCGGCCCGGTCTGAGCAGGCTCGGCCTGCTCACCGCACGCGCCGAGAACGCCGCGGCGCGCACCTGGGCGGCCAGGCTCGAGGTGAAGACGGCCTCGCTGGACATGCTCGCCCAGACCATGAGCGGCGGGAACCAGCAGAAGCTGGTGATAGCGAAGTGGCTCGCCACCCGGCCGAGCCTGCTCATCATCGACGAGCCGACCCGCGGCATCGACGTCGGCACCAAGGCCGAGGTCCACCGGCTCCTGTCGCAGCTCGCCGGGGACGGCCTGGCCATCCTGATGATCTCGTCCGAGCTCCCGGAGGTGCTCGGCATGGCCGATCGCGTGCTCGTGGTGTGCGAGGGCCGCATCACCGCGGACCTCCCCCGAGCGGACGCCACACCCGAAGCCGTGATGCTCGCGGCCACCCAGACCGCGGAGGTCCTGCAGTGAGCGAGACCGCCCTCCACCTCGGCGGCGCTGCCGAGTCCCTCGCAGCACCGAGCCGGCTGGCACCGGGACGCCGGATGGTGAGCGGCCTGGTGCGCTCCCGGGAGCTCTCGATCCTCGTGGTGCTCCTCGCGGTGATCGCCGCGGCGACCGTCAAGACCCCGAGCTTCCTCTTCAGCAGCAACAGCTGGCGCGACCTGCTGCTCACCCCGTCGATCCTGCTGCTGCTCGCCGCCGGCGAGGCGGTGGTCATCATCACCCGCAACGTCGACCTGTCCGTCGGCTCCGTCCTGGGGCTCACGGCCTACCTGACCGGACGTCTCTTCGTCGACCACCGCGGGATCCCGGTCCTGGTGGTGGTGGGGGCCGGCATCCTGACGGGGGCGGCGCTCGGCCTGGTCAACGGCGTGCTCATCGGCTTCGGCAAGGTCCCTGCGCTCGTCATCACGCTGGGCACCCTCTACGTCTACCGGGGCGCCGTGCTGACCTGGGCCGGCAGCAACCGGATCAACGCGTCGGACATGCCGCCGGCGTTCCTCCGCCTCGGCACGCAGCAGGTCCTCAGCATCCCGGTGCTGTTCCTCGTGGCTCTCGTCGTGGTCGTCGCGGTCGGGTACTACCTGACGACGGCGCGCGGGGGACGCGAGCTCTACGCCATCGGCTCGGACCCCGACGCCGCCGTCCTGTACGGCCTGCGGGTCCGGCGACGCGTGGTCGCGGCGTTCCTGCTGAGCGGCGCACTCGCCGGCCTGGCCGGCGTCGTCTTCGCCGCCCGCTACGGGACCGTGAGCTCCGACGCCGGGACCGGGATCGAGCTGCAGGCCGTGGCGGCCGTCGTGATCGGCGGGGTGGCGATCTTCGGCGGCAGCGGCACCGTCTGGGGAGCGGCCATCGGCGCCGTCCTGCTCGTGACGATCAACCGGGCGCTGCCGATCCTCGGCATCCCCGACTTCTGGCAGCAGGCGCTCGTCGGAGCCCTGATCCTCAGCGCCATCGTGCTCGATCGCGTCCTGGCCGCGCGTCGCACCCGCAAGCTCGTCGAATCGAGGGACGCATCATGACGCGCACGTACGCCGACTACGCCCACCCGTGGTGGCGACGCCTCCTGCTCAACCGGGAGAGCGCCGTGATCGCGCTCCTGGTGATCGTGATCGTCTACGCCGTCGGCAACATCGTGTACTTCGGCACCCAGCTGACGATGACGTACCTCCTGCTGGACACGGCCCCGATCCTGCTGATCGCCCTGCCGATGACGATGGTGATCGTCACCGGCGAGATCGACCTGTCGGTGGCGAGCGTCGTCGGCCTGAGCAGCGTGCTGGTGGGGATCCTGCACCGCGACGGGATGTCGATCCCGCTCGCGGGCGCGGTGGCCCTCGTCGCCGGTGTGCTGTGCGGGGCGCTCAACGGGTACCTCGTCGGGTACGTCGGGCTGCCGTCGCTCGCCGTCACGATCGGCACGCTGGCCCTGTTCCGCGGGCTGGCCGTCGGCCTGCTCGGGACCACGGCCGTGACGGACTTCCCCCAGTCGTGGACCGACCTCGCCAAGGCACAGATCGGTTCCACGGGCATCCCGCTGATCACCGTCCCGTTCCTGGTGCTCGCGGCACTCTTCGCCTGGCTGCTGCAGCTGTCGTCGTTCGGACGAGGGGTCTACGACATCGGCCTCAACGCGGAGGCAGCGACGTTCGGCGGAGTCGACGCCAGGCGGACCAAGCTCATCCTCTTCCTGCTCACGGGCGTCGTGTCGGCCTTCGCCGGCATCTACTACACGCTGCGCTTCGGCAGCGCGCGCGGCGACAACGCCGTCGGGCTCGAGCTCCAGGTGGTGGCCGCGGTGCTCCTGGGCGGCGTCTCGATCTTCGGGGGCCGGGGGCGACTCCCCGGTGTCATCGCCGGCGTCCTGCTCATCGGCGTGATCTCGAGCGCCCTCCGGCTGCAGGGCGTCACGGTCAACGTGATCAGCATCATCATCGGGCTGCTCCTCGTGGCGTCCGTGGTGTCCACAAGGGTCCTGGCGTGGCTCACGGCCGTCGCAGCCAGGCGCACCAGGCAGAGCAACCGTCCACACGACGCGCCGGTCGGCGCGTGATCTCACGGAAGGCAAGGACGATGAAGTCCCTCACCAAGCGCGGCACAGCTCTCGTGGCACTCTCCCTCAGCTCGGTGCTGGTCCTCTCCGCCTGTGGCAACGCCACGACCAAGGCGAGCTCGAGCACCAGCGGCGCCGGCGGTGCCGGCACCAAGCTGACCATCACGTTCATCCCGAAGAACCTCGGCAACCCCTACTTCGACACCAGTGACGCGGGCGGCAAGAAGGCCGTCACCGAGTTCGGCGGCACCTACTCCGAGGTCGCCCCCCAGACCGCCACCCCGGACGGCCAGGTGCAGTACATCAACACGGCCGCGCAGCAGCACACCAGTGCGATCGTCGTCTCGGCCAACGACCCGAAGGCCATCGGCAGCGCGCTCGACGAGGCCCGTAAGGCCGGCACCAAGGTGGTGACGTTCGACTCCGACACCGAGCCCCAGTACCGCGACGTGTTCATCAACCAGGCCACCGCGGAGGGCATCGCGAAGGTCGAGGTGGACAGCATCACCAAGCAGATCGGCGACTCCGGCGAGATCGCGATCCTGTCCGCCAGCGCCAACGCGACCAACCAGAACGCCTGGATCGACCTGATGAAGAAGGACCTGGCGGCGAACCACCCGAACGTCAAGCTCGACGACGTGGTGTACGGCAACGACGACGACCAGACCTCGTTCGACAAGACGGCGGCCCTGCTGCAGTCCTACCCGAACCTCAAGGGCATCATCTCACCGACCACGGTCGGCATCGCCGCCGCGGCCCGGTACCTGTCCACGTCCGAGAAGAAGGGCAAGGTCGCGCTGACCGGCCTCGGCACGCCGAACCAGATGCGCGCGTACGTCAAGGACGGCACGGTCAAGGAGTTCGCGCTGTGGAACCCGGGTGACCTCGGCTACCTCGCCGCATACGCGGCCAAGGCCCTCGCCGACGGCACCATCACCGGCAAGCAGGGCGACACCTTCACCGCGGGCACGCTCGGGAAGTTCACCGTGGGCGCCAACGGCACAGTCGTCCTGGGCGACCCGTTCACGTTCGACGCGAGCAACATCGACCAGTTCAACTTCTGACCCGACCGGCGCGAGGGCGGTCCGGGCCGACAGGCCCGGGCCGCCCTCGCCCGCACCTCCCGCTCAGTCCGCGGCGCCGAGCCACGCCAGCGCACCGTGGGCCGCGGCCGCCCCGGTGCTGAAGCACCCCTGCAGCAGGTAGCCGCCGGTCGGCGCCTCCCAGTCGAGCATCTCCCCCGCCACGAACGTGCCGGGCAGCCGCCGCAGCATGAGCGAGTCGTCGACCTCCGACCACGCGACGCCACCCGCCGTCGAGATGGCGCGGTCGATCGGCATGGTGCCGGAGACCACCACCGGCAGCGCCTTGACCATGGCAGCCGCCACGGCGGGGTCGCGCGGCAGGGCACCGCCGGCCGCCTCCCACAGCAGCGCGACGGAGACCGCGTCGAGCCCGATGGTGCGACGCAACCAGGACGACCCGGAGTCCTTGGACCGGCGGCGCGCCAACCGGTCGGCGAGCTGGTCCACCGTGAGGTCCGGCCGCAGGTCGACCTCGAGGACGCACCGACCGTCGGCCTCGAGGGCGCCGCGGATCGCGACCCCGACGGCGTAGACCGGACCGCCCTCCAGCCCCGCCGCCGTCACCATCGCGTCGCCGGTCGACGACGCGCCGGCCGCGCCGCGAACCGTCAGCCGCACGTGCTTGAGCGGGGTGCCGGCGAACCGGTCCGCGAACACCGGCGTCCACCGCACCCGGACCCCGACGTTCGCAGGCCGCAGGGCACTCACCGCAACCCCCCGGTCGGTGAGCAGGGTGACCCAGCTGCCGTCCGACCCGAGCCGCGGCCACGACGCACCCCCGAGCGCGAGCACCACAACGTCGGCGCGGACCTCGAGACCTGCCCCGTCGTCGCCGACGAAGCGCAGGCTGCCGTCGGCCGCCCAGCCGGTCCACCGCTGCTGGGTCTCGACCCGTACGCCGAGCCCGGCCAGCCGCGCCAGCCACGCACGGACCAGTGGGATCGCACGGAACGACTGCGGGAACACGCGTCCGCTCGAACCGACGAACGTCGGCTCACCGAGGTCGGCGCACCAGCGACGCAGGTCCTCCGGGCCGAATGCCGCGAGCATCGGCGCGAGCCGCTGCGCCGCGGCGCCGTACCGCGTCAGGAACCGGTCGCGGTCCTCGGAGTGGGTGATGTTCAGCCCACCGTGGCCGGCCAGCAGGAGCTTGCGCGCCACCGACGGCATGCGGTCGTGGACGGTCACGGCGACACCGGCCGCAGCCAGGCGCTCCGCGGCGATCAGCCCCGCCGGGCCACCGCCGACCACGCAGGCCGTGGTCACCGCCTGCACCTGCGGGGTTCGAGTCGTCGGCGTGGCACCGGCCGACCGTAGCCTGACCCGGAGGTCGGCGACGCAGGCCGGCGCCCGGATGCCGCGCAGCTCACGGACGGCGAGGCCACCCGGGGACGAACCGGGGCGTGCGTGCCGCGTACTCCGGGTAGGCCGCGAACCGGCGGGCGAGCCGGGCCTCCTCCCATCGCGCCTTGACGGTCAGCAGCGCGACGAGGGCGGCGAACGCCAGCGCGCGCCAGCCGCTGCCCGTGGCGACGACGAACGATCCCGACGCCAGCAGCAGTCCGGTGTAGATGGGGTGGCGCACCACCCGGTACAGCCCGCCGGTCCGCAGCTGGGCGTGCTCGTTGGGGATCGGCACGGCCGTCAGGCCGCGCCCCAGCGCCGTCCCGCCGAGCAGCATGACGACGACGCCGGCGAGCACGCCGGTCAGCCCCAGCCCCCGCAACCAGCCCGGCACGTGCCACCCCCAACCGCCCGGGAGGAGCGCGATGAGACCCAGGAGCACGAACTGGGCGGTGACCAGCAGCCGCGCGGTGCGCACCTCCGTGGCCGAGAACTCGACGTCCCCGCTGCCCTTGCCGCTCGTCACCACGGGCCCATGATGCGCTCGGTCCGGATCAGGCCCCGGCCGCGACGCTCGTCGCGCGCACCACGAGCTCGGGCTGGAACACCAGCTGCCGGTGCACCGGCTGCCCCTCGGCGTCCCGCTCGAGCAGCAGCTCGGCGGCCTGGTAGCCGACCTCGTACGTCGGCTGACGCACCGACGTGAGGGGCCACGCGAGCTCGGCCGCGATCTCGATGTCGTCGTACCCGACGATCGCGACGTGACCCAGCAGGTCCGGCCGCAGCCGCCGCACCTGACGCTGCACCCCCACGGCGACCAGGTCGTTCACGGCGAACAGCGCCCGGGGTGCGTCGGCACCGGTCAGCAGGGGCTCCATCGCCTCCGCGCCGGCGCCCGCGTTCAGCCGGGGCAGCGGGACCTCGGTGACCACCTCGTCCGGGTCGAGGCCGGCGTCCACCACCGCGGCACGCAGCCCCGCGAGGCGGTCGCGGCACTGCCGGATCGAGTGCGGGCCGTTGAGCATGGTGATCCGGCGATGGCCGAGCGCCAGGAGGTGGGCGCCGGCCTGCCGGCCGCCGGCCTCGTCGTCCACCGCGACCGAGGACAGGTCCTGTGACGGGGAGGCGGCGTCCAGCAGCACCACGTTCATGCCGCGGGACACCAGCGCGTGCACCGGCGCGAGGTCGTCCGCGACGGGGACGACGAGCATCCCGGAGACCCCGTGCTCCTCGAACAGCCGCAGGTAGCGCGCCTCGCGCGCCGGGTCGTCGTCGGAGCTGGCCAGCATCAGGGTGTGGTCCACCTGGGCCAGCCGGTCCTCGACGCCGCGGGCCATGTCGGTGAAGAACGGGTTGCGGATGTCCAGCACCACGAGGCCGACCGTGGTGAGCGTCCCGGCCCGCAGCCGGCGCGCCGAGCCGTTGGGGACGAACGCGAGCTCCTCGATCGCGGCGCGCACCCGCTCGGCGGTGGCCGGCGCCACCATGTCCGGACGGTTGAGGACGTTCGACACGGTGCCGACGGAGACGCCCGCCCGGCGGGCGACGTCCCCGATCGACGCGCGGCGCGATGCGACCGTGGGCACCAGACCTCCTCGACCTCCCCGGGTGGCCGGCGGGCGTCCGCGAGCATATCCGCGGGCGCCCGCCGGGCACAGGACCCCCCGCTCAGAGCAGCGAGCGGTACAGCTCCTCGATCTGCGCGACCGTCGCGGGCAGCGGGTTGCCGCCTGCGCAGACGTCGTCGAACGCGGCCTGCGCCAGCGCGGGCAGGTCGGCCTCCGTGGCACCGACCTCGCGCAGCGTGGCGGGGTTGCCGAGCTCACGGGCGAGCGCGGCGACGGCCTCCACAGCGGCGGCGCGGGCGTCCTCGATCGACAGACCCGTGGTGTCGACGCCGAAGGCTGCGGCGACGTCTCGGAACTTCTCCCCCGTGGCGGGCGCGTTGAACGCCATCACGCGCGCCAGCAGGATGCCGTTGGCCACGCCGTGCGGCGCCGAGTAGAAGGCTCCGAGCGGGTGGGCCATGGCGTGCACCAGGCCGAGGCCGACGTTGGAGTAGCCCATGCCGGCGACGTACTGGCCCAGTGCCATCCGCTCGGCGGCGTCGGGGTCGCCGTCCGCAGCGGCACGCAGCGAGGAGGCGATGATCTGGATCGCCTTGAGGTGGAACAGGTCGGACAGCTCCCAGGCGCCGGCCGTGGTGTAGCCCTCGATCGCGTGGGTCAGCGCGTCCAGCCCGGTGGCGACCTTGAGCGACCGGGGCGCCGAGGACATCATCTCGGGGTCCACGACCGCCAGCACCGGGATGTCGTGCGGGTCGACGCAGACGAACTTGCGGCGGCGCTCGGTGTCGGTGATGACGTAGTTGATCGTCGTCTCCGAGGCGGTGCCCGCGGTGGTGGGGATGGCGACGATCGGCACCGACGGGTTCGTCGTGGCGGCCACGCCCTCGAGCGAGCGCACGTCGGCGAACTCGGGGTTGGCGGCGATGATGCCGACCGCCTTGCAGGTGTCCTGCGGCGAACCGCCGCCGATGGCCACCAGCACGTCGGCACCCGCGGCGGTGAACGCGGCCAGGCCGGCCTTGACGTTCTCGATCGGCGGGTTCGGCGCCACGTCGCTGAACAGCGCGTACGGGAAGCCCGCCTTGTCCAGCAGGTCCGTCACCCGGCCGGCGACGCCCGTGTCCACCAGCACCTGGTCGGTGACCACCAGCGCCTTGCTGAAGCCACGGGCGACCAGCTCGTCGGGCACCGCCTCGACCGCGCCCGCCCCGAAGTAGGCCGTCTGGTTCCAGATCATGCGGTGTGCCATCTGCGCACCCTTCCTCTCGGTCCGGTGATCGTCCTCGATCCATTGGATCGTTTCAGAACCGCTGAGACCGCGCCGCGGACCAACGTCCCCGCCGTCGTCTCAGCCCGTCGTCACCAGCACCACGCGCAGGTCACGCGGGCCGTGCACCCCCTCGACGCGCACCAGCTCGATGTCGCTGGTGGCGCTCGGCCCCGAGATCCACGTCAGCGGACGGGCCGGCTCGCGGCGCAGCACCTCGACCGCCTCCGGGACCGAGCCGACCACCTGGTCGGCGCGCACCACGCACACGTGCCGGTCGGGCAGCAGGGTCAGGGCGCGACGGCCCTGGTCGGGGGCCGCGTCGAGCACGATCGTGCCGGTCTCGGCGACGGCGACCCGGCAGCCGGTGAGCACCGCGTCGGTGGCGTCGAGCTCCGCGTGGGTCAGGGGCGGCCCGTCCACGCGCACCGCGAGGCCGGTCAGCCCGGCGGTCCAGACGGGGTCCAGGCCCGCCGGGACCACGAGGCTGCGGCTGCCGGCCAGCGCGGTGGCGACGGTCGCCGGCAGCTGAGCCGGGCTGCACGTCAGGACGGTGGCGCGGTAGTCGCGCAGCCGGTCCGCGAACAGCCGGACGGCCGCCTCCGAGCCCGCCGGGACGTCGGTGCTGCGTCGGTAGGCCCGTGGCACGGGCGGCGGCGCCGGGGCCGTCCGGTTCGCCTCGGCGATCCGGGCCAGCACCTCGTCGCGCGCGGTCATGACCGCTCCCCCGTCCCGTGGCCGGCCTCGCCGCCACGTCGTCGTGCCCCGATGTCGCCGGTCGCCGGCCGCGCGAGCCGCGCGCCGCCGGTCCGGCGGAGCCGGCGCGCCCACAGGTCACGGAACGAGGCCGACGGCAGCCCCGGCAGGTCCCGCGAGACCGTCCACAGCGAGCCGGGCCACGGCAGGTGCCGCGCCTGGTGGCCACCGGTGAGCCGGCCGACCAGGGCCACCGCCCGGCCGGCCAGCGCGAACCGGCGTCCGGAGCTCATCGCCGCGGCGGCCGCGACCATGGCGCCGGCCGTCGCCGTCGGGGCGAGCCGGCCACCGGGATGGGTGGCCCGCTCGCGCAGGTGCACCAGGGCGGTGGGGATGACGATCTTCACCGGGCACGCGTCGTAGCAGGCGCCGCACAACGAGCTGGCGAACGGCAGCGTGGCCGTCGGGTCGTGGGGGTCGCGCACCCGGTCGCCGAGGCCGCGCAGCTGCGGGGTGAGGATCGCCCCGATGGGGCCCGGGTACACCGAGCCGTAGGCGTGCCCGCCGACCCGCTCGTAGACCGGGCACACGTTCAGGCAGGCCGAGCAGCGGATGCAGTGCAGCGCGCTGCGGCCCACCTCGTCGGCCAGAGCCCGGGTGCGCCCGTCGTCCAGCAGCACCAGGTGGAAGTCCTGCGGACCGTCCCCCGGCGTCACCCCGGTCCACATGGTGGTGTACGGGTTCATCCGCTCGCCGGTGGACGAGCGCGGCAGCAGCTGCAGGAACACCTCGAGGTCGGCGAAGGACGGCAGCACCTTCTCGATGCCCATCACGGTGATCAGCGTGTCCGGCAGCGTCAGGCACATCCGGCCGTTGCCCTCCGACTCGACCACGGCGATGGTGCCCGTCTCCGCGATCGCGAGGTTCGCACCGCTGATCGCCACGCGGGCCCGCAGGAACCGGGCGCGCAGATGGGCCCGGGCGGCCATCGCGAGCTCGCGGGGCTCGGCCGTCAGGTCCACCGGGGCGTCGCCCATCCGGTCGGCGAAGATCGCGCGGATCTGGTCCCGGTTGCGGTGGATCGCGGGCACCAGGATGTGCGAGGGCTGGTCACCGGCCAGCTGCACGATCAGCTCGGCCAGGTCCGTCTCGGTCGCCTCGATCCCGTGCGCCGCGAGGTGCTCGGCCAGGCCGATCTCCTGGGTGACCATCGACTTGACCTTGACCACCTCACGGGCGCCCGTCGCCTGCACGAGCCCCGTGACCAGGGCGTTCGCCTCCGCGGCGTCCCGTGCCCAGTGCACGTGCCCGCCGCGGGCGGTCACGTTGGCCTCGAGCTGGGCCAGCAGCTCCGGGAGGCGGGCCATCGCGTCGGCCTTGATCCCCGCACCGGCGTCGCGCAGCGCCTCCCAGTCCGGCAGCTCGGCGGTCACCGCCAGGCGCTTGTCGCGGATGGTGTGCGTGGCGCGGCGCAGGTTGGTGCGCAGCTGCGGGTCGGCCAACGTCCCGTGCGCCGCCGCCGGGAACGTCGACCCCCACCGCAACGGCTCGTCGGGCGGGACCGCCGGCTGCGGGCGGACCGTGGGCAGACCGAGCGGGACGGCGGTCATCGGGTCCTCGCCTCGGGCGCGGCGGGCGCCGGCCGTCCCGGGTCCACGCGCCGGGCAGGGCCCGGCTCCCCGGCCGGACCGCTCGCCCGCCCACCGCGTCCGCGTCGCGGGTCGGGGCGGGGCCGCCACGGGTGCTCCCGGGTGCTGGCCAGGACCTCGGCCAGGTGGGCGGCCCGCGTGCCGGCCCCGCTGCGGCGCAGCGCGCCGTCGATGTTCATCAGGCACGACCAGTCCCCGGCGGTCAGCACCTGCGCCCCGGTGGACGCCACCGCGGCGGCCTTGTCCGTGACCATCGCGCTGGACGTGTCCGAGTTCTTCAGCGCGAACGTCCCGCCGAACCCGCAGCACTGGTCGGACTCCGGCAGGTCGAGCAGCGTCAGTCCGTCCACCGCCCGCAGCAGCTGGAGCGGACGGTCTCCCACCCGCAGGATCCGCATCGAGTGGCAGGTCGGGTGGTACGTGACGGTGTGCTCGAAGCGGGCACCCACGTCCGTGACGCCCAGGACGTCCACCAGCAGCTGGGACAGCTCGTACGTGTGCTCCGCCACCGCGGCGGCGTCGTCGGCCAGCCCCTGCTCACCGTGCCGGCGCGCCGTCCACTCCTGCTGGTGCCGGATCGAGCCGACGCAGGAGCCGGACGGCGCGACGATCGCGTCCCACCGGCCCTCCAGCACCGGCGCGAACGTCCGCACGTGGTTGCGGATCACCCCGATCGCCTCGGGCCCGTAGCCGGAGTTCACGTGCATCTGGCCGCAGCAGGCCTGGCCGGTCGGCACCTCCACCCGGTGCCCGAGACGCTCCAGCACCCGGACGGTCGCCACCGCGGCCCCCGGGAACATCGCGTCCACCACGCACGTGCTGAACACAGCGATCCGCATGCCGTCCCCTCCTCGTCGAGGCTGTCGTGCCGCTCAGGATGCCGCCGTCCGCCGGCTCGCACCGGCCCACCCTCAGCGCAGGAAGGCCGCCGCCACGCCCGAGTCGACCGGGACGTGCACGCCGGTGGTCTGCGTCAGGTCCGGACCGACCAGCGCGAACACCGCCGCGGCCACGTGCTCCGGCAGCACCTCCCGCCCCAGCAGTGTGCGCTTCGCGTAGTACGCGCCGAGCTCCGACTCGGCCACGCCGTACACGGCGGCGCGCTGGGCCCCCCAGCCGCCCGCGAAGATCCCCGAGCCGCGCACCACCCCGTCCGGGTTCACGCCGTTGACCCGGATGCCGTGCGGGCCCAGCTCGGCGGCGAGCAGGCGCACCTGGTGCGCCTGGTCCGCCTTGGTCGCCGAGTACGCGATGTTGTTCGGCCCGGCGAACACCGAGTTCTTGGACGCGATGTAGACGATGTCGCCGCCCATCTGCTGCGCGACCATCGCCCGCGCAGCCTCACGCGCCACCAGGAAGGAGCCGCGCGCCATCACGTCGTGCTGCAGGTCCCAGTCGGCGACCGTCGTCTCGAGCAGCGGCTTGGAGATGGACAGGCCGGCGTTGTTGACCACCAGGTCCACGCCCCCGAACGCGAGCGCCGCGGCGTCGACGAGCCCACGCACGTCGTCCTCGGACGTGACGTCGGCCCGCACGGCCACCGCGACGTCGTCGCCGCCCAGCTCCGTCGCCACGCGCCGGGCCGCCTCGAGGTCGAGGTCGGCGATCACCACCGCCGCACCCTCGGCGGCGAGGCGCTCGGCCGTCGCGCGGCCGATGCCGGAGGCCGCGCCCGTGACCAGGGCGATCCGGGTGGCCAGCGCCTTGGGCTTCGGCAGCCGGGCGAGCTTGGCCTCCTCCAGCGCCCAGTACTCGATGCGGAACTTCTCCGCCTCGTCGATCGGCGCGTAGGTGTCGATGGTCTCCGCGCCGCGCATCACGTTGATCGCGTTGACGTAGAACTCCCCGGCCACCCGTGCGGTGGCGGCGTCCTTGCCGTAGCTGAACATGCCGACGCCCGGCACCAGCACGATCGCGGGGTCCGCCCCGCGCATCGCTGGTGACTCGGGGGTGGCGTGCCGCTCGTAGTACGCGGCGTAGTCGGCGCGGTACTGCCGGTGCAGCTCGCGCAGGCGCGCGACGACGTCCTCCAGCGGGGCGTCGGCGGCCGTGTCGACGACGAGCGGGGACACCTTGGTGCGCAGGAAGTGGTCCGGGCACGACGTGCCGAGGGCGGCGAGCGGCTGCAGCTTCGCCCGCGAGACGAAGTCGAGCACGACGTCGGAGTCGGTGAACCGGCCCACCTGCGGGC
>DAIDJQ010000001.1 GCA_027451305.1 Cellulomonas sp. | reverse complement strand
GGCCGGCGCCCACGTCGGCGTGCTGCCGACGCTGTGGATCGCCGTCGCCGGCACCGCCCTCGGCACGCTGCCCGTGGCGCTCTCACCGCTCGTCCGCATGCGCGACCTCCCAGGGACGACGCCCGCGTCCCCCGCGGAGGTCGTCCCCGCCGCGGGCGCCGCGGCGAGCTGACCGGCGCGCGGGCCCGAGGGACGGTCTCGCCCCACGGGCTCGGAGCGGTCCGCGGCCGGCCGACCCGACCCCCGCCCGCCGGGCCCTCAGGCGGTCCGACCCGACATGCGCTCGTCGTAGCCGGTCGCCGGGTCGACGACCCGGCCGGCGGCCCACCAGTTCTCGCGGGCCGTCTCCAGCACCCGCACCGCGATGCGGTCCCGCGCGACCCCTGCGCGCTCGCGCAGGTTCCGCTCGATGGCCGCGTACAGGCGCTCCTTCTGGTCCGCCGGGCGATCGTTGAAGGAGAGCGTGATGCACATCAGCCCGGTGTCACGGGGGATCCCGAAGACGACGTCCTCGTGGAAGAAGAACCCGTCCTCGTGCTCGTAGAACACGTGGAAACGGTCGTCGTCCGGGATCGCCAGCGCCTCCTTCATGGCCTCGTGCAGTGCGTCGGAGACGGCCCGGCGCTGATCGGCGGTCGTGGTGCCGGCGTGCAGGTCGACGGTGATGAAAGGCATGCGTTGCTCCTTGTCAGAGGGAGGGTGCGGGGACGTCGAAGCACGTGAGGATCGCGGCGGTCGTGAGGTACTGACCGACGAGGACGACGAGGGCCGCCAGGCCCTCCTCGCCCAGCTCCGCCACGGCGCTCGCGTAGAGCTCGTCGTCGACCCGGCGGTTCTCGACCAGCGAGCGCGTGAGGCGCTGCGCGGCCTGCGCCGCGAGGCTCAGCCCGGGTGCGGGCTCGCCGGCCAGCAGCGCGGCCAGGTCGGCCTCGCGCATGCCGTGAGTGCGCGCCGTCGCCGTGTGCGCGTAGCGCATGTACGGCACGTCCCAGACGGCCGCGACGGTGAGGACGACCGCTTCCCGCACGTCGGGGGCGAGGCCACTCGCCTCGATCGCCTGGACCCACCGCAGGTGCGCGGCGCCGATCCCGGGCGTCCGCAGGAGCGCGTTGAACGGACCGACCAGCTCGCCCGACGCGGTCGACACCCGGTACCCCCGCGAGCCGCGATCGTCGATCAACCGCTCGTGGACGGCCTTCTGCTCGTCGGTCAGCTCGGTGGCTCTCAGGAGCCGGAGCCGACCCCCGAGGCCATGATCCTTCGACGTCATGCCCCCACGCTAGGTTCGCGCTCACCATGCGAAAAGCGAATCTATTGCATGCTGGGTATGCTCTCCGCTCATGGACTTCTCGGCCGCGTCGCTGCGCGCCCTCCAGGCGGTCGCGGAGTGCGGCACCATCAGCGAGGCCGCGCGCGTGCTCGGGTACACCCAGTCGGCCGTGTCACGACAGATCGCGACCGCCGAGCGAGACGTGGGCCACCAGCTCTTCGTGCGCGAGCACGCGGGGGTACGGCCCACCCGGGAGGGCCTGATCCTGCTGCGCCACGCCGCGGTGGCCACGCAGGCGATGAGGGCGGCCCTCGACGAGATCAGCACCGGAGAGACCGTCAGGACGGTCCGCCTCGGGCTGCCCCCGGTCACCGCGGCGGCACTGCTGACACCCACCCTCGCCTTGCTGGCGCGCGCCCACCCCGCGCTGCGGGTGACCACCCGGCAGGGGTCGACGCCCTCGCTGCTCCGCGCAGTCCGCTCCGGCGGCCTCGACGTCGCGGTGGTGACCCAGCAGCCGCCCTACCCCGCTCCGGACAGCGAGGCTCCGCCGCTCGCGGTCACCCCTCTCCTCGACACCGCGCTGATGCTCGCGGTCGCGGCGACCGGTCCCTGGGGCAGCCGCGACACCGTGGACGCGGACGAGCTGGCCGGGCAGCCATGGATCGCCGGCCTGCCGACGAGCACCGAACCGCAGCTCGGCGTCTGGCCCCACCTGCCCGGCCACCCGCCCGTGGCACACCGCGCCAACGACTGGCTCGTCCGCCTGCGGCTCGTGGCGACCGGCACCGGCATCACCACGATCCCCGGCCCCTACCTCGCAGCCCTGGTCCCGGACGTCCACGCCGTCCACCTCACGGGCGTCCAGGAGGAGAAGCGCCGCGTCAGTGCCGTCCACGTACCCGGCCGAGCAGCCGCCGACGTCACCGCCGTCCTCGACGCCCTCCACCTGGCCGCCGAGGAGCTGACCGCCTAGGTGAAGCGCACCCCTGGCGTCAGACCGCGGACCCCGCCACGCCGAGAAGGTGACTGCCCGCGGCGGCGACGTCGTCCACACGAGCTGCCACGTCGACCGCGCCCGGCTGCACGTCGAGCACGATCACCGGGACGATCGCTGACCGCCCCCCGGCGGCCACCGCTGCGGGGTCCCAGCTGACGACGAGCTGCCCGGCCTCGACCCGGTCGCCCTGGACCACATGGCACACGAAGCCCTCACCGCCGAGCTGGACGGTGTCGATGCCCAGGTGCACGAGCACGGAGACACCACCGTCCGACGTGAGGACAAAGGCGTGCGGATGCAGCTTCGTGATCGTCCCAGCGACCGGAGCCCGAACGTCCCGACCCGCAACAGGGTCCGGCTCGACCGCGATGCCGGGGCCGACCAGGCCGTTCGAGAACACCGGGTCGGGGACCTTGTCGAGGGTGCGAACCGTCCCGGTGACCGGCGCTAGGACGTCGAGCGGCACTAGCGCAGGTCCTCGATGTCGGAGGCCAGCGTGTCTGCCTCGGGGCCGACGATGACCTGCACGGCCACGCCGTTGCGGACGACGGCGACCGCCCCGGCCTTCATGAGCGCCTTCTCGTCGACGAGGTCCGGGTTCTCCACCTCGACGCGCAGCCGGGTGATGCACGCCTCGAGGTCGAGGACGTTCTCGTCCCCGCCGAGGCCGGCGAGGATCGCTTCTGCCTTGGTCACGGGTTTCACTGTCTCCTTCGTGATGTCGTTCTGCGTGCGTGGGGCTCTACATGAGGTCTTCGAGCGCCGTCGCGAGGTTGTCGACGTCGGGTCCGATGACGATCTGGACGACCCGGCCCGAGCTCATGACGCCATAGGCGCCCGCGGACTTGAGCGCCGTCACGTCGACACGCTCCGGGTCGTGGACGAGCGCACGGAGGCGCGTCGTGCACGGGTCGATCTCGATGATGTTGTCGATGCCGCCGATGGCGGCAAGGACGCTGCGCGCGCGGGCGGCGAGGGGATCCTCCGGCTGCGGCGAATGGGCGGGTGACTTCATTGTTCCTCCGGCCATCTTGCGAGGGTCAGTGCGCGGGAATGTCGGCGGCAGCCGCGCGAGGCACGATCGTCTGGTGCGGCTCGCGCAGCGGCACGAGCAGCGTGTAGCGGTCTCCGCGCGTGCAGGTCTGCGAGACCTCCACGGGCGTGTTGTCGCTGTAGGTGAGGCGGCGGGTACGGAGCACGGCGTGCGGCTGGGTGACCTCGAGAAGGTCCGCCTCCCGGTCGGACGCGAGGCCGGCCGCGATGGTGTCCTCGCCCCAGGTCGGGGGTATTCCTGCCGTCCGGAGCACGTCGTAGAGCGAGACGGTCGTCCCGTCCTCGAGGAGTGCGCGGTCGTCGAGCAAGCCGCCGACGAGCGCGGCCGGGATCCAGTTCTCCTCCACGATGAGAGGCTCACCGTCGGCCGTGCGGAGCCGTTCGAGGTGGTGAACGGACGAGCCCGGCTCGATGCCCAGCGTCGCCGCCAGGCGCGGGCTCGCAGCGACGAGCTCGGCCGTGAGCACTCGAGTTCCCGGCACGAGCCCGCGGTGCCGCATCTCCTCGCCAAAGGTCGTGAGCCGGAGCTCGAACTCCTGCCCGGGCGGTGCCACGAACGTGCCCCGCCCGTGCTCGCGGCGCAGGATCCCCTCCGCGACGAGGCCGTCGATCGCCTGTCGGACGGTCATCCGCGAGATCCCGAACGTCTGCGTCAGGAAGCGTTCCGACGGGATGGCGTCGCCGACCTGCAGGCCGTCGTCGATGAGCCGCTCGAGGTACTCACGAACCTGGAGGTGCTTGTAGGTCGTCGCGCCGACGCCGGGCGTCGTCATTGGTCACCCCCTTCGATCGTCGCGGACATTAGCAGCGGTCCAGTGGTTGACACCAGCAGGTGGTCTGGACCAGCATACCCGCGAGTGGTCCAGACCAGCCAAGGATGGTGTCTGCATGTCTGCTGTCGCAACGGCGCCCAGCTCCAGCAAGAAGAAGCGCGAGATCCCCGGGTTCGCGCAGCTCCAGCGCATGGGGCGTTCCCTCATGCTCCCGATCGCGT